>JAFQXA010000013.1 GCA_017407205.1 Clostridia bacterium | reverse complement strand
ATATCACCCTAAAAGATAAAGCCGGTCAGGAGTATGAACCGATTATCTATGCCGCTCTTTCCAGTGCGACGGTTATGGTTCTTGTTGGTACAAAGCCGGAATACGTAAACGCCACCTGGGTTAAAAACGAGTGGAGCCGATACGTAAAGATGGTTGCCGCCGCAAAAAAACAAAATAAGTCCAAATACATAGTAACTGCTCTTAAAGATATGCGCCCCGAACAGCTTCCCTCTGTTCTTGCTTCCTATCAGGCAGTAAACCTTGCCGAGCTTGGCGCTAAAGAAAAACTTTGCAGTAATATTGACAGCCTTATCGGTGACTTGCGTGTGCAATCCAACAAAGCCACAAATACAGGCGGCGGCTTTAATGCCGACGATATGCTTTCTGCTGAAGCCAAGAATCTTTGCAATTTGGGTTATCAGCAACTGGCAACAAAGAATTTTGCTAAAGCGAGCGAATACTTTGAAAAAGCGATTGAAAAGAAATCAGATGCCGCACTTGCTCATTGGGGCTTGCTCTTAGTATCGCAAGGGGCGGCAAATGATGACGAGCTTGCTGACAAGCGTTTTGACATCAAAGCGGATCCTCGCTACAAAATGGCAATGGAATATGCCACTGCTGAGGAAAGAATGCGTTTTGAACGAGTAGATAGCTTAGTGGATGCAAGTCTTGCAAGAGAAGCATCTGTTTATTGTGATCGTGGCTTTGAATCTTTGAAAGGCAGAGATTTTGAAGGCGCCGAAGCGCTTTTTGAAAAGGCTCTTGCGATAAAATCTGATATGAGCCGTGCCCATTGGGGTATGTTGCTTGTTGTTGAAGAAGCGTGTGACGATGAGGAGCTTTCTTCGTTTGTAGGCGCAGTAGAAGAAAGCGAATACTTTAAAGCGGCAATGTCCTGTGCTACGTCGGCAGAAAAAGAACGTTACAACAATGTTGTGGAAAAAATGCGTGCTGCAGGTCTTGCAAAAGCAGACGAGTTTCTTGCCAGTGCCGATGAACTGTTGCAAAGCGATTCAGGTGCAAAACACAAGCAGGCTAAGAATAATATTTTGCTTGCCATTTGGTTGAAGGGCGGCGACATTCCTGCCAAATACTATTGGGCTTGGTTGCGTACGTTTTTAGGCGCAGCAAATGATGAGATGTTGGAGCAGGTTGCTTATCCTGTAAAGGATGACATTTTCTATAAGCGAGCAATGGAACGTGCAAATTCTCAGGAAGCCGCCCGTTATGAGAGAATCGCTGAGCGTTGTCATAAATTGTATAACTGTCGTCTTCAAAATAAATATCATTGTATGACATTGAATTCATCGCTAAGTAGTTACTCCTTTGGATGGGTACCCGGAAAAAGAGAAGAATTTGTTTCCTATATGAGTGGCGAAGTTGCAGTAAGCGAAACCACTGGTTATGGGGAATATAACATATTAGGCCTTGATGAATATATGGTGAAATATATTGCAGGCATTATTCCGGATCCTCGCATTAGGGTTGCGGACACAGATGAGTTCAGCAGATACAAATATATAGCAACTGAAACCGTTAGTGTCTATCTTCATAATGATGCAGATAGTGCAAGTCTGTACAGTGTTAGAAACAGTATGAAAGAACACTTGGGGCTTAGCGAAGAGAAGGCAAATGATATCCTTAGCAATGCTCCCTGTTATATTGCGCACGATTTGCCGATTGAAAAAGCAAACGAATTCTGCAAGGCTTGCCTTGGAAAATTCGGAAATGCGAATGTAATAGTGCGAATGCACGCCAAGCCGTTAAACAATATTATCAGTGAGTATAATGAACCTTCTGTAAATCCTAACGAAAGAGTTAGTGTCTATTTGACGCAAAGTCGTGACAACCACGCTAAGGAAACAATTCGATTCCTTCACGATAAATGCGGAATAGATAAACGCACCGCCAAAGATGCTGTAAAAAACACCTCCGGCAGTTTGTCTTATAGACGTATTCCAATATGTGTCGCAGCTAACATTCCTCTTTCGCAAGCAAATGAACTTTTAGATGAGATATACCATAAATTGTATGCAAAAGCTGAGATTCGTTGGCAGTAAAATGGAAATTACCGTCTTTTGGACCGCATAAACTTAGTTTTCCGAAAAACTTCTCATTTTTTCATAACACGATATAACACAGCACGTCCGGCAGTAATGTCGGACGTGCGTTTTCGTCATAAAATGTTTCCAATTTTAATCAAAAAAGTTGGTGTGCACCCCTTGACTTT
>JAFQXA010000012.1 GCA_017407205.1 Clostridia bacterium | reverse complement strand
CAAGTGTCAATTCACCTTCTGTAATAACATTAGCTGTCTTGTTTGCTTCTGTTACTGCAATATAGTCAACGGGAGTTGTTTCGTTGTTAATAGCTTTTACTATAGCTGCAGATACAAGGTAGGTGAAGTCTGCAAGTGAAACCTGTGTTCCGCTTACAGTAACCTTCTCGGGGAAGGCATAGGTAGTTGTGGCACTGTCAGCTGTTGTTTTGGCTGCTTCAAAAATTGCGCTGAGTTCAAATGATGTTGTTGCAGCAAATGCACTCATCGGCAGTATTGAAAGCATCATTGCAAATGCTAACAGTAAAGCAATGGTTTTTTTCATACTGTTTTCTCCTTCTTAATTTTTTTTGGGTTAGAATAACCCATGCTTATATGCAGTATAGCACATATTCGTTTTATTAACAATATATGAACGACAAAAAAGTGTATATAATTTTGGAAAAAAGTAGCTGGAATGAATTTAATTTTGGGAAAATAAAAAAGGCATCTTCCGTTAAGAAGATGCCTTTTGGATTAAGCGTCAATCAGAAGGGCAGTTCAATGTAGTTTGCATGATGAGTCTGCAAAGTCCAATCTTCATGATTGCCGTATGAGTTAACTTTCATTGATGCGTCACAGGTTACCCATGTACCGTCAACAAAGAGCTCAGCCCAAACGTGACCGTATTCACCCGGGAAGAGACATACACCGTGTACATATCTTGCGGGGATTTTAGCTGCACGTGCGAGCGCTGTTACGAGGTGAGCGTGGTCGCAGCAGTTTGCGACTCTGTCGTTTAAAACTTTTACAGCACTGCGCTGTGTGTTTTCATAGAAGTTGTATGTTATATTAGCTTTTACCCACTCGAAGATTGCTTTAGCCTTATCATTTGTTGTTTCCTTGTCCTTTGTGATTTCGTTAGCCAAAGCGATGATTGCGGGATCGTCAACCTCGCAGTTATTCTTTGCAGATACAAAGTCAGAACCCCATGATGAAGTTTCTTCGGGGAGTGCGCCTGTTTCCTTGTACTCGCTGAGAACGCGCATCATGATGACTGTGCATCTATCAGCATTGGCAGGACCTGAATAGGATGTACCGCTTGAACCGGGGAATGTGATGTAGTTAGCAGCTGTACCGTTGTTATCGGAGTAAGTAACCTGCTTTTCAGCCATGTAGATGAAAGCAGTCTTTGATACTGTGTCAGAATCAAACTTATCAAACTTGAAACCGTATTCAGCGTTTTTATAGTTCTTAACGGGAATAGTGCTTGTTGTATTGCCTTTGTTGATTGCCATGACAGCTCGTGCAGCAACGCCAAAGTATGTTGCCTTGTTCATGCCGGAAACTGAACCGATGGTTATTGTTGTGGGTAATGTATCTGTTTCTTCAAACTTTGCATATTCTGCAGCAAAAGCATCAACGATTTCACTTATTGTGAGATTGCCGGCAGGAGACGGTGCTTCAGGAGCCTGTGTGGCTTCGGGAGCCTTTACATAGGAATCGCTGTCCTCTATTGTGTAGCTGAGGCAATCAAACATTACTGTTGCTGGCATAGATCCGTTTGCATTGAAGTGCTGAAGTGCGCGTGCTGTTGCCATAATGATCGAGTAGTAAGAAAGCTGCTTACCGACAGAAACGATACTGCCGCAGGATGCTGCAACTCTGCCGTTATTGTTGCCATAGTTCGACAATGCTTTCCAAGCAGCTTCAGCAACTTCTGCGATTGTAAGTTCGTCACCGCCGTACTGGTCAACTGCGTTTACTTCGGGTTTGCCCATGTTCTTATATGTGATTTTTGTTTCCATTGTATAACCGCTTAAGCCGGAACCTGCATAAGCGCCTGACAAACCATTTATAGCATAACCTGCCATGTATGCCCAATCCTGCTCGGAAATGACATAATTGCCAACGGGAAGAGCCTTTGCAATGGAATACTCGGTTTCCATATCCTTGTATGTTTCATAGTGTGAAACGATTGTTGAAGCAGCTTCTACTATTTCCTTAACCGTAAATGTTGAGCTGTTGCTTGTAAGGTTTGTGCTGAGTGCAGGCGGAGGTGTGGGGCCTGAAACAACGGGAGCCTCAGTTGCGGGAGCATCAGTGGGAGCTTCGGTTGTGGGAGCAACTGTGGGTTCCTGTGTAGGTTCAACCGTGGGTTCCTGTGTGGGCTCAGCTGTGGGCTCAACTGTGGGAGCTTGTGTAGAAGGTGCTATAAGCAAAATGCCTGTAACGTGCTTCTGAACAGCTGCGATATCACGGGAGTTAACTTTACCGTCGCAGTTGACATCACCTGCTGTGAACTGCTCAGGAGTAAGCTCGCTTCCGCCTGATGTGTATTTCTGCAATGCAGCGATATCGCGTGAGTTGATTTTACCGTCACCGGTAACATCACCAAGCGTTGCTGCGAAAGCAAGTGAAACGGGCAGGATTGATACAATCATAATCACTGCGAGGATGAGGGATAGAGTCTTTTTCATTGGAGCCTCCTAAAAAAATTTGTTATATGCAAATGAACACGGGGTTCATTTTGCTGTCGGGTGATTTCCTTTGCGATCTTTGAATATGCGCTGATTTGCATAGTGAAAAAGTGCAACAAGTGCAAGTACTATTGCAATGGCATAAACGATAATATCCGCAACACCTATAACGGGATAGAAGTTTTTCAAAAGCGTCAAAAGAACGCCGAGATTAAAACAACCTGCTGCCGTTTTACCGAACCAATCAGAGTAAACAACAACGTTTTTCTTTTTAAGAACGAATATACTGCCGAAAATCATGAGAAGCTCTTTACCGCACACTATGACAAGGATAATAAGCGGCAACCAGCCTTTGATATAGAAGCAGAGAAGTGAAGCTATAAGCATAAGCTTGTCTGCCAATGGGTCAAGAAGTTTACCGATATTTGATATCCAATTGTTTCTTCTTGCAAGGTAGCCGTCCAATATGTCGGTCAAAAATGCGGTGGCATAAACAATTATGCATGCAAAATACTGTGCCTTGAAGAAGAACGCAACAAAGACACCGACGAGTAAAATTCTGAAAACGCATAATATATTAGGTATATGACGCATGATAAACCTCCAATATTACAGTATATTATAACGGACTTTCGTAACGATTGCCACAACAATTTAATAAAAATAACATTTTCTTTAGATTGACAAAGCTGATTGAGCGTTATAGAATAAACTCTGACTGAATTCGCACATACAAAAGGAGAATTTAAAATGAAGAGATTTTTGAAGACTTTTTTGGCAACAGTGATGGCTTTGCTCATGGCAGTTGGTGTTTTGGCAGGCTGTAAGGCAACCATGAATGATTATCCTGTCGGTAAAGTAGGCGACATGGATATCATGGCAAGTGTGTTTTATAACCAGTGCTCATCGTACGCACAGATGTATTCTTACTACGGTCTTTCGGCAGAGCTTTACATGGATGACATAAAGGAAACTGTTTTCAATGCATTGGTTGATCAGTATTTGCCTATTTACCATGCAAAGAAGGCAGGCATCAAGCTTGATGCAGAAGACGAAAGGATAGTTAAGGAGAATCTCGATACTTTTGTTAAGGATTCCATAGAATCATACAAGGCTTCAGTTGATGCTTCGATCACGGACGAAGCTGCAATACAGGCAGAGGCTGAAAAGCTCTTTAAAGAGACTATTGAAGCAAACGGATACAAGTATGACGAATATATCAATAAAATAATGTACGAAGAATATGCAAATGCACGCTTGTCCGAGAAGATGTACGAGAAGATTCTTGCAGATGCAAATATTGATATAACGGACGACGATGTGCTTGCAAAGTTCAACGAGGAACTCGAAGCTGAAAAGACTTCTTTTGCAGAATCACCTGCAAACTACTACAGCTACTACAGCAACTATATCAGTTCTGCTTACAGCGAGGATGAAGCACAGAAGAAGAGTGCTGTTCCTCCCCTTGTAATACCCGAAGGTTATTTCTATGTAAAGCACATTCTTGTTATGAATCCTGCTGAAGATGAAGAAAAGGATGTTGATTCAATCGTAGCAGAAATCCAGGCAGAGCTCTCAAATCTTGCAGAAACCGCAACAGCAGAAGAAAAGATTGCAAAATTCAATGAACTTATCGAGAAGTATAATGAAGATCCCGGCATGGAGAACGAGCCTTACAAGACAGAGGGTTATCTCATGCACGAGTCACTTAATACAGAAGAGTCAAAGACATATGATCCTCCGTTCTATGAAGCTGCAATGAAGCTTGAAAAAGAAGGCGATATCAGCGAACCTGTTGAGGGTGAAAACGGAACACATATCATCATCCGTCTTGGCGATGTTGACAGCACAAAAACAGTTGAGTTTGAGGAAGTAAAGGAAGCTATCAGACTTAATCTTGTTGCACAGGCTGAAAACGAAGCATACACAACACAGATTGAAAAGTGGAAGAAAGAAACGAAGATAACAAAGAATGAGTCCAGAATTGCAGCATTGAATGTTGTTGTTTCAACAGAAGCAATGGGTGACTTGGGCTTATAAGATGAAATAAGTTTAATTTATGCCTGCCGCAAAAAGCGGCAGGCATTTCTTAAATCGAGGAGGAGTGCATGAAAAATGACTGAGAGACTTTATTATCAACATAAACTTTATGAATGTGAAGCCAGGGTAGTTGCTTGTGTTCCGTGCGAAAACGGTTATACTGTAACGCTTGACAGAACTGTGATTTTCCCGGAAAGTGGCGGACAGCTTCCTGATACCGGATTTATAGGTGATGCACGTGTGCTTGATGCACAGGAAAGTGGTGACGATGTAGTTCATATGTGCGATAAACCACTTGAAGTCGGTGCTGATGTTGTGGTCAAGATTGATGTCGAACAGCGTCTTGATTATACTCAACAGCATACTGGTGAACATATTATTTCGGGCATAATATCATCGATGTTTGGTGGCACGAATGTTGGTTTTCATATGGCAAAGGATTATTGTACGGTTGATACCGATATCGTGCTTTCGAAAGAACAGCTTGACATTATAGAGCTTGAGGCAAATAAGGCGGTGCGTGACAATGTAGCGATAATCACAAAAACTGTTGATGCTGCAGAGCTTGAAAACTATACACTCCGAAAGAAAACAAAAGGGCTTCAGGGTGAAGTAAGAATAGTATTCATAGGCAATGTTGATTCCTGCACGTGTTGCGGAACGCATTGTGAGTACAGCGGTGAAGTCGGTGCTGTTGCAATTACGGATTCGATGAAATACAAGCAGGGCACACGCATTTGGTTTTCCTGCGGTGAACGTGCAATAAAGGAAGCGCAAAACAATGCGAAGATTGTGGCAAGCATAGCAAACCGCTTTTCCACAGGCAGGGAAGAAGCGTATAATGCCGTTGTACGACAGGGTGATGAGTTAAGTGCTTTAAAGCGTGAACTTAAAAAACGCACGGATATGTTGTTTGAATATAAAGCTTCCGAGCTTGTGAACGGAGCAGAAAGTGCAGGAAACGCAAAAATTGTAGTTGCCACGCTGGACGAGTTTAATATGCAGGAGCTTAAAATGCTTTGCGAAAAAATTCCCCAAGATAAAAACTTGGCTGTTGTGCTCTTATCAAAAGTGGGAGAGAATGTTTTTTATCAAATAAAAACAGGTAAAAACATCAAGCAAAATGCAAAGGAAATCTGCCTTGTTGTCAATGCAATGACTGGCGGAAAGGGCGGAGGTCGTGACGATTTTGCACAGGGAAGCTGTAATTCAAATTTGAATGTCGAAGAAACGCTTTGTCAGCTTAGTGCATATCTAAAAAAATCGCTTGCTTAAAAAATTTTTTGACAAAATCCGATTTTCTTGCAGGAATTTAAAAGAAAATGTGGAATATTATAAACACAAGACAAAGTTCTTGATTATATAGATCAATAATCAAAAAATACAAGGGCGAATGCACTGAAAAAAGGAGGGCTGCCATATGATTGACAACAGTTTAAACGGCTATCTTTGTGCAGTCCGTGCAAGTGCCGCCATTGCAGGCTGAATCAGAATAGCCGTTATAAATCAAAAAACAAACGCCATCGAGAAAATTGGTGGCGTTTTTGTTGTGATTTGATTGCATTTGTAAAATAATCAAGTTATAATAGGTGATAATGAGAGAACATTTATTGAATTTACAAGACTATTAAAGAAACCTTTAAGGAGTGCCGTTATGATCAGTTTTAATGTGCCACCATATGTAGGAACAGAGCTGGATTATATAAAGGAAGCTGTGGAAAATCGCAAGATTTGCGGTGACGGTAAATTTACAAAGTTGTGCAATGCTTGGCTTGAAGAGAAGACAGCATCAAAGAAAGTTTTGCTTACAACGTCCTGCACGCACGCACTTGAAATGGCAGCTGTTTTGTGTGACATAAAAGAAGGTGATGAGGTAATAATGCCCTCGTATACTTTTTCTTCTACGGCTGATGCGTTTGTCGGCAGAGGTGCAAAAATAGCCTTTATAGATGTTCGCCCTGACACAATGAATATTGATGAAAACTTGATTGAACAAGCTATAACGGACAGAACAAAGTGCATTGCTCCCATGCATTATGCAGGTGTTTCTTGTGAGATGGACAAAATCATGGAAATCGCAAACAAGCATAATCTCATGGTGGTTGAAGATGCAGCACAAGCAATTATGTCAACATATAAGGGCAAGGCACTCGGTACATTTGGCGATTACGGTTGCTTCAGTTTCCATGAAACAAAGAATTACAGCATGGGCGAAGGCGGTGCCCTGTTAATCCGTGATGAAGAAAATATTGAGCGTGCCGAGATAGTCCGTGAAAAGGGCACCAACAGAAGCAAGTTTTTCCGCGGGCAGATTGATAAATATACTTGGGTGGATTATGGCTCGTCATACTTGCCGAGTGAAATAAATGCGGCATATCTTTATGCTCAGCTTGAATGTGCGGATAAAGTAAATGAAGATAGATTGAAAACGTGGAATTTATATTACGATGCACTTTCAGACCTTAAAAATGATGGCAGAATAGACTTGCCGTTTATTCCTGAGGGTTGTGTTCATAATGCGCATATGTTCTATATAAAAGCAAAGGACTTGGATGAGAGAACGGCACTCATTGCACATTTGAGAAGCAGCGGAGTTGGGGCGGTATTCCATTATGTACCGTTACATTCAGCCCCTGCAGGTCAAAAGTTCGGTAAATTTGTCGGCGAGGATAAATACACAACAAAAGAGAGTGAAAGATTGGTGAGATTACCGCTTTATTACGGACTTAAAGAAAATGCGTGCATGGCTGTTGCAGAAGCAGTTAAGGCTTTTTATAAGTAGGAAAATATAGCTTTGAAACTTGCAAAAAATACCGCTAAAAAATATTGACAGGCATGGACTTTTTTGATACAATTCATTACTGAGCCGCTCCGTGACGGTTTTTAAGTTTGTCGTTTGACACACCGCGCATGGGCGAGACTGGTATAAGGAGGATAAACTGTATGTACGCTATTATCCGTACCGGAGGTAAGCAGTATAAGGTTGAGCAGGGCGACGAAATTCTCGTTGAAAAGCTCGATGCTGAAGTTGGTGCAGAAGTAAAGTTTGAAGTTCTCATGCTTTGCGGCGAAGAAGGCACCAAGATCGGTACACCTGTAGTAAAAGGCGCTTCTGTTACAGCTGAAGTACTTGAGCAGGGCAAGGCTAAGAAAGTCGTTGTTTTCAAGTATAAGCCCAAGAAGAACATCCGCAAGAAGCAGGGTCACCGTCAGCCTTTCACAAAAGTGAAGATTAAGGCTATAGGCTAATGACAACGGTCAATATTTTTCGCTCCGAAGGTAAAATAGTCGGCTTTGAAGCTCTCGGCCATGCAATGGCAGGAGAGGCGGGCAATGACATTGTTTGCAGTGCTGTTTCCGCACTTACGCAAACGGCTCTTATGGGCATAATCGGGTATTTAAAGCTTGAATGTGCATATGAAGTCGCAGAAGCCGAGGTTTACTGTATGCTCAGTAACGATGTTGCTGATAAGGATGTCGAAAAAGCAGAAATTATTTTTGAAACTATGGCAATGGGACTAAAATCCATTGCTGAGAACTACAAAGAGAACCTCAAAGTAATCGAGAAGGAGGTATGAGTCATGATGAACATCAATTTACAGCTTTTTGCTCATAAAAAGGGTGTTGGTAGCTCACGTAACGGACGTGACAGTGAATCCAAGCGTTTGGGACCCAAGCGTGCAGACGGTCAGTTTGTTCTCGCAGGCAACATTCTTGTAAGACAGCGTGGAACACATTTCCATCCGGGCAATAATGTAGGCATCGGTAAGGATGATACGCTTTTTGCAAAGATAGACGGTATCGTTCGCTTTGAAACAAAGCACAACAACCGCAAGCAGGTCAGCGTATACGAAGAAGCTGCTGCAAACTAAGCCTTAAACAAAGTGTTTTAAACAGGAATCGGTTCGTGTTGATTTTGCGAGCGGTTCCTGTTTTGTTTTTTCATCATGGATATTTACTATAAAAACGGTTCTGTAATAATAGAAAATGCTCAAAATTTCAATGTTGAACGCTCGTGCTTGTGCGGTCAGGCTTTCAGATTTTCAAAACAACGTGATGGCAGTATGTTCGGTATTGCCTTTAATAAAGGCGTGCGTATTATTGAATATAACGGCATAATCGAAATCCAAAACTGCGAAGAACAAGATGTGAAGCTTTGGAGTAATTATTTTGACCTTGAACGTGATTACGGTCAAATAGAGAAGATTATACTTGACGATGAGCGTTTAAGTGTTTGCGTGCCGTATGGAAGCGGAATAAGGATATTTAAACAGGAGCCGTTTGAGGCGTTCATATCGTTTATAATATCGGCGAATAACAATATAAAGCGAATAAGCGGTATAGTTGAAAAGCTGTGTGCTTATTGCGGTGAGAAGAAAGAGCTTGAAAACGGAAGCCATTACTATACGTTTCCAACGCCGGAAAGGCTTGCTGCGTTGAGCGAGGAAGAACTTTTTAAACTGGGCACAGGTTATCGGGCGCCGTATATAGTAAAGAGTGCAAGGCGTATTGCAGATGGCTATGACCTTTTGCCACTTAAAAATATGCCGATAGAATCAGCACGCAAAGAGCTTTTGTCTTTTTCGGGCGTTGGGCCGAAGGTTGCAGATTGCATACTTTTGTTTTCGCTTGGGTTTACAAATGCTTTCCCGATTGATGTCTGGATGCGCAGGGCTTTGCGTGAGCTTTTCTTTGATGGCAGAGAGCCGTCAAAAAAAGAGCTTGAATCGTTGAATTTGCGTCTTGGCGAATATTCGGGAATCGTGCAGCAATATATATTCAATTATGCAAGGGAAGTAGGATTAGGAAAATAATATGTTTAATATAGTTTTGGTGGAGCCGGAAATACCGCAGAACACCGGCAATATTTCAAGAACCTGCGCTGTTACGGGGAGTGCTTTACACCTTGTCCGTCCGCTTGGCTTTGAGATAAACGATAAGCATTTAAAGCGTGCAGGTCTTGATTATTGGGATGCTCTTGACCTCACATATTATGATTCATTTGAAGAGGTTGAAAAAAAACACCCTGATGCAAGGTTTTTTCTTGCATCAACCCATGCAGAAAAAAGTTATGCCGATGTAGAGTTTAAAGACGGTGATTTTCTTGTATTCGGTAAGGAAACTGCAGGGCTTGGGCAGGCACTTTTGTCGCGAAGAAAAGATGATGCAATAAGAATTCCGATGGGAAAAGAAATGCGTTCCTTAAATCTTTCAAATTCTGTTGCTATAGTATTATATGAGGCGTTAAGACAAAACGGATTCAATGGCATGGTATAAATGGAGAATTTCACAGATGGCGATCAAGAGGCCTTCTTTATTAAACTTAAATAGCCGTTCGGTTTTATCGAACGGCTATTTGCTTAAAGTGTGGCGGACAAACTTTTTGAAAAGTCGATATACGTTTTTGCAAGGTGTAATTGCGTGTGCTTCATTTTGGATGCAAAAGCTGTTCTGTCCGTGCAAGAAGATGACGAAAGGAGGGACAATTGCTCTTCATATTCGCCATAACAGTCTGTCATGCAACCAAGCGTGGACGGTAAATCCGTACTGCTTGTTATTATATTGATATCGCTTTTTAGTTTTTCAAGTATGCTGTTACATTCTGTTTGTCCTTCGCTTATGCTCTGCGATTTTATGTCAAAGTCAAGTATTGCATTTGAAAGCGAATCCTGCGCTGTTTTAAATGCGGAGAATGCGAGGGAGAGCGAGCTTGTGTTTTCCTTGTCTGTGCTTATCTTGAATGTATATTCTTCTGCGGATAAAGTGAACAGGGCACAGTCTATGCCATCTGCCATGAGGCGATCTTTAACCGTTTTAGCGTCATCATTGGATGTATATCCTGCGGATAAAACTCTGAATTTATCACCATCCTGCAGTACATAGCCCGCACCACCCTGAGTTTTTAAAGTCTCGGCCTTTTTTGATGCGTTTTCCTGGGAAGAATATATACCCATCTGTAAGGTGTAAAGCGTAGTGCCGGGCAATGTGATGTCGCTTGTTACAGAGTTTTTATTGCTTGACAGGCTGACTTTTATTGCATCATCATCAATATCATCATTGCTCTTTAATGCGTCGAATATCGGGGCGACCAAGTTTTCTGCAAGATATGTGCCTACGGTCGATGCAGAAAGCATATAAATAACGCCACCCATAAGAAGTAAGGAGAATATTACCTTGGGTGTTTTTGAAGCTTGTGTAGTGTGTCGTCTTGATGAACTGTAGCGTTTGCGGCGACGCCTTGATGATTTATGCCTTTTGTATTCCATGCGTGTCCCTCCAATGTACTTTGTACAAGTCTATGCATGAAAACAGAAAAGCATTACAAAAAATAACCGATGTTCTTCATCGGTTATTTTGAAGTTTGTTAAAGTTTACTTTTTCAAGTTTTCGAGGAATACTTTTATGCGGCGGATGGCTTCAACAAGGTTTTCCATGCTTGTGGCATAGCAGCAACGGATAAAGCCGTTTCCGCTTTCACCAAAGGCGGAGCCGGGAACTACGCAGACATCTGCTTCCATGAGCAACCTTTCTGCAAAATCTTCACAGGTGAGGCCTGTTGATTCGATTGAGGGGAATACATAAAAAGCACCCTCGGGCTCGTTACAGGTAAGACCAAGCTCGTTAAACGCATCAACAAGGTAGCGACGGCGACGTGCATATTCATCAACCATTGCTTTCATATCCTTATAGCCGTCTTCAAGACCCTGTTCAAGAGCACCTATTGCAGCATACTGGGCAGGAGTGGGAGCTGAAAGCATTGTTATTTGGTGAACCTTTGTTATCGCTGCTACGATGGGCTGGGGAGCGCAGATGAAGCCTATACGCCAGCCTGTCATCGAGAAAGCCTTTGAGAAACCGTTTAAAATAACAGTTCTTTCGTACATGCCGGGGACCGATGCCATTGAAACGTGGTGTTTGCCGTTATATGTAAGTTCTGCATAAATCTCGTCCGAGATTACCATGACGTTGTTTTCGATAAGCAAGGGGGCTATTGCTTCAAGGTCTTCCTTTTCCATGATACCGCCTGTGGGGTTTGTGGGATAGGGGAAGATAATAGCCTTTGTCTTAGGCGTAATTACCTTGCTCAATGCTTCTTTTGTAATCTTGAACTTGTCCTTTGCCTCGACCTTTAAATAAACAGGAACACCACCGCAGAAAAGCACATTCGGGGTATATGCTACATAACCGGGATCGGGGATAATGACCTCATCACCCGGAGCAATCAATGTACGCAATGCAATATCGATAGCCTGACTTGCACCTACTGTTACGAGTATCTCGGAAATGTCATATTCTAAAGAAAATCTGTCGAGCATATATTTTGAAATAAGCTCGCGAAGTTCGGGCATACCCGAATTTGAGGAGTAGGGAATACGCCCCGTTGAAAGACGCTTAAGTGCATATTGCCTTATGCGTTCTGGAGTGGGGAAATCAGGCTCACCAACGCCTAAACTTATGGTCTTATCGGTAAGCATATCAAAATATTTTCTTATTCCGGATGGGGGAACATCTAAAACTACGGGGTTGATTATTTTTGAATAGTCCATTTTAAAAACCTTTCTCAATTTACGGCTTTGGCAACGAGGGATCGCCTGTTCCTACATAAGTCTTGCCGGTTACGGCACGGTATTTGTCGGTATAAAGAAGTTCGGGTTCGCCGCTCTTTTCACCGTTTACAAGCTTTTGACGGTAGGCCTCAACTCTGTAGCCCTCACGTGACTTATAATCGACTTCCTTATAGCCTGTCGGCCAATCTGAGCGCTCTTCGATAATAGGAGTAGGCTTTGCAATTGTTTCGATTATTTCGCTGTAAACTTTATAGGAAACACCTTCTTCAAGCGGTTTTCCGTATATGTAAACAGTCATTGTATAGTCTCTGTTGTTTGCATATGCAAAAATATAGATGGGTGCATCCATATTGTTTTTGAACACAAGGTCAGGACCATCGGTCGAAACGGTTGCATCAAGACCATAGGGAACATAGGAAGACGGCCAGGAGTGATGCTTTCTTGTTACTATTTCAATCTCGCTTCCGCAACGCAAAAGAGCGTTGTAAAGTGTTGTGCTTACCTGGCAAATACCGCCACCTGCCTGAAGCTCATAGGTGTTGCCGTTTACGATGCCGGGTGCAGGCGGCCAGCCACCCATTTCGGTGCGGGGACCAATGAATTCATTAAATGAGAATGTCTCGCCTGGCTTTATGGTTGCACCTCTTAATATGTTTGCTGCCTTTAAAATATTGGCAATTCGGTTTGTCTCGCGTAATGTGCTTGAAGAACCGTATTCGGTATTGAACTTTGCAATGAGACCTATGCCTGCTTTAACTTCTTCAACCGTTTTTGTAGGATACGTAAGTGTAAGCTCAGGTGTGATCGTCTGTACATGGTCACCCTCTTCAAATCTTGCAATAACATCTTCGATGATTGCGGAGGCATCGAATGCATAGCCGGGAGTGCCTTCCACAAAATCAAATGAGGGCGAAGATGCCCACACATCGGGTTTTGCATAAGGCTCCGTCGGAGCTGACGAGAAATTTTCCGCAATCTGAGAAAGTGCAAGCGAAAATGCCTCTTCATCAAGCTTAAGCGGAACAGTGAAGTTTACACCCTCGCTTTTTAAAAGCTTGTTCGCTTCGGCGTTCTCTGAACGATTACCGCTTTTGCCGTAAATTATAGCTTCCGTCAATGTCTTGTCAATATTTGCACTTACTCCGATATCTGATGCATTGAGAAGCCAAAGATTACTGTCGTAAACTATGGAAATTCCCACTTCTTGCACGGACTTCTCAACGGCATCCAAAATTGCAATTTTGGCTTCATCGAAAGTGAGGCCTGCAACATCGACACCGTTTATGGTTATCCCATCAGAAAAAGTGCCTTTTTGGACAATCTTCGCAAGAGCTTGTTTTGACGGACGCGAAACAAACATGTTAATTACGAATATTATTATGAATGCGGTAATGCAAAGAAAAACCGTAAGCCTTAAGTATCTTAAGAGTTTATGCAAGCGCTTACGCTTTTTATTGCCTCTTGCACGTTTTGTATTAACTAAACTGTTATTCATACTTTCTCTCCAATTCAACCTATTATATAACAAAAGGGAGATGTAATCAATGAGTTGAATGTGAAAACAGATGAAAAAATCATTGTTTATTTATGTTGACTTGGAGTTTTAGTTGCAGTATAATGTCATGTGTTTGAGTCATGTCGATTTTTTGAAGTTTTGGCATGAGTTCGCATTAGTTTGCGAAACGGAGGGGGGGAAAAAGATGGAAATTCGCGTTGGTGAAAATGAATCACTCGAAAGTGCTCTTAAACGTTTTAAGCGTAAGTGCGCAAGAAGTGGTGTCCTCGCTGAAGTTCGCAGACGTGAGCACTACGAAAAGCCCAGCATTAAGCGTAAGAAGAAGGCTGAGGCAGCAAGAAAACGCAAGTATTAATTCTTGTATATTTTGGCTAAAAAACGAACCGAAAAGCTCGGTTCGTTTTTTCTTCTATTTCCCGGGCAATATCAGTGTTTGCTTTTAAAAGCAAACTTATACTCAACTATTTATATTTCTTTGCGTATTTATCCAAAAGCTTTTTTGAAAATTCCTCGTCGGGAGTTTCGTTCATGGCGATGAATGTACGGTTGCTCTCACTGCTTTCAGGAAACATATAAAGTGTTTTTTCGTAAATTCCGACATCAAAAACGCTTGCATTGAAGAGGATAAAATCCAAATAGCCGTCCATGTAGCAAAGAAGTGTAACAGTTCCGCTTTGTGCTTGTCTTAAATCTTGAAAATTCTTGTTCGGACGGAACATGACAGGAGAACAGAGGGCTTTGCCGTTTTTATCGGTTTTAAACGAAATATCGTTCTCGGCTACAACAATTGCGGCATTTTCAAGCGGTTCGTTCGTGTAAGCATCAACTACGGTCACTGTGAATGCTCCTTGCTTTTGGGTTAAGAGAAATACTGATAAAATTGCAATTGCAAAGCAGATGGAAAGAATTGAGATAAGAATAATTCGTTTTGACGACATTTTAGTTCACCTTTCAAATAAATCTTGATAATATTTACATATAGTTTAAAAAGATTATGATAGCAATAATGTAATTTGTGGTACAATAAATAGTATATAATCGGTAAAACTATAAAATTGTTTTTGCGGTTTTGGAGGAAGTACATGAAACGATACGAAGATAAAGCGTGGAAGGACTCAATGCGTGTTCGCGTAGACTTTAATAACATGATGAGCGAGTTTGTTGGTGAAAACGGAATTAAACTTGAAGAAATAGAGTCTATGCGCAGCGAGATTTCGCGTGCTGTCAAGGGTATGGAACAAAAGCGTTCCAATATGCGTTGGCGTGAGCTGCCGTTTAATCAGACGGAGATTGTTACAGAATTGAAGGCGACGGCACAGCATATTCGCAACAATTTTGAGTACTTTGTTGTTTTGGGAATAGGCGGAAGCGCACTTGGCCCGATAGCTGTCCATCAGGCGTTGACACATGCAAGGTATAACGAGCTTCCGGATGAAAAGCGAAACGGCCCGAAGTTTTATGTTGAAGACAATGTGGATCCTGAGAAAATTTCTGCTTTGTTTGATGTAATAGATATCAAAAAGACAATGTTCAATATAATTACAAAGTCGGGTAATACATCAGAAACCGTTTCCCAAATGCTTTTTGTTTTTGATATTCTTAAAAAGACAGTTGGAGATGACTGGACAAAGCATGTTATTGCCACAACGGACGCTTCAAAGGGCAGCTTAAGGCTTATTGCCGATAAATATTCAATAAAAACATTTATTGTACCCGATGGAGTTGGCGGCAGATTCAGCGAGCTTTGCCCCGTCGGATTGCTTGCTGCAAGTGTATGCGGTATTGATATAGATGAACTTTTGGCAGGTGCTGCATACATGGATGAGATTTGCACAGAAACTGCAGACATAATGCAGAATCCTGCCTATATATCAGCTGTTCTTGAGGTTATCGCTATGCGTAAGGGCAAGAATATAAGCGTATTCATGCCATACTGCGATGCATTGAAATACATGGCGGATTGGTATGCGCAGCTTTGGGCGGAATCACTCGGCAAGCGTTACGACAACGAAGGAAATGAAGTGTTTGTCGGTCAAACGCCCGTTAAAGCACTCGGCGTTACGGATCAACATTCGCAGATTCAGCTTTATACCGAAGGCCCGAATGACAAGGTTGTGACATTCCTTGAAGTCGAGAATTACCGTAAGACTGTTGAAATCCCGAGTCTTGAAATGTTTGACGAGCTTCATGATGTAAACTTCCTCTCGGGTCATACATTTAATGAGCTTATAGGGCATGAATGTTTCTCAACAGAGTATGCACTTGTTCAAAGCGGAAGAATGAGTAAAAATATTGTGTTCAATGAAGTAAATGCTTTTACGGTAGGTCAGTTCCTTTGCTTGCTTGAACTGCAGACTGCATTCGCAGGCGAGCTTTTAAACATAAATGCATTTGATCAGCCCGGTGTTGAGGAGGGCAAGAAAGCAACTTATGCACTTCTTGAAAGACCGGGATATGATGAAAAGCGCAAAGAGCTTGAGATGATGCCGAAGAAAAAGGATTGCTATATAGCATAAAATGATTTATAAACAAAGGTTCCTGTAAGAATGCAGGAACCTTTGTTATATTAGCCTTGTGCTTTTATCCGAAGAAATGGTAAAATAGCAGAAATTAGTTCAATGGGGGTTTTTATGAAAAAACTGCTTTCCGTTTTAATGATTTTTGTTTTTGCAATATGCTCGATAGTTCCCGTATCGACATTTGCACAAGAAGACTTTAAGTGTGATTGTGATGCGAAATACGGACCTACAATGTCGTGCACAGTTGCTTCGGGTTCGCTCAAGGAGGTTTCTGCTCTTGCGGAGGTTCCTGCTTGTGCAACGATTCAAGAAGCGGCAAATCTTTTGCGAGAAGGAATGAAGGCACGCACAGCAGTAATTGAGTTTATTATAAATGTCGATAATCCTGCCGATAATTGGGAAAAGGTTTATAAGGAAATACTTGATCTTGCGGTAGCGCATACGGGTGTTCCTGACGAGGGCGACTATATTTACAGTGCATTGAGCCATGTTGCGGCAGAAGCCAGCTGGTCGGGAAGCAGGATTCGTTACAGTTATACGAATACATATAAGACAACACGTGGGCAAGAGGACGCAGTTGACGTTAAGGTTGATGAGCTTGTTGCTTCTCTCAAGCTTAACAGCATGAATGATTATCAGAAAATAAACACCGTATATTCTTATTTGTGTGAAAACATAAAGTATGATTACACGAGCACTTCTGACTTGAAGTATACTGCATATGCCGCACTTATAAACAAAACTTCGGTATGCCAGGGCTATGCAACGCTTGCATACAGGCTTTTGCTTGAAGTGGGCGTTGATACAAGACTTATAAGTGGATACAGCAAGGGTGAACGTCATGCATGGAATATCGTCAATTTGCATGGCTTGTATTATAATATCGATGCAACATGGGACAGCAACGGTAACCGTCGCGATTATTTCTTAAAAAGTGAAAGTGATTTTGCAAATCATGATCGCAACGAAGAATTTATGACTGCCGAATTTAATGAAAAATATCCCATGGCAGCAAAGAGTTATGTTTACAATCCTGTACTTGATGCACCGAGTATCGGTGTAACGCTCAAACCGACAGAAAACACAAATACCGTAAAGCCTGAAGTTACGCCCATTGCAAAGCCTGACGTTAATACAAATGCACCGTATATCTACTTTACGGTTGGTAGCGAAACGACGGATGCAGTCACAATGTGCGTCGGTGATGTTCTTGAGTTTAATGTTCTTTTCGGAGGCGGCGACCTTTATGAATGCTATGAACTTTTGCTCGGCTATCGGATGACCGGCTCAGGCTGCAAGATAGATTGCTTGTCCCGTGACTTTGGGAACGGAAAAGAAGTAAACCGAATAACAGCGCTCGAAGTGGGTACTACGAAGTTCACAAGAATATTGTCGAATAGGAATAATGAGCTTCTCTCAGAGGTTACGCTGACAATCAATGTTGTTGATAAGATTATAGCAACTCCCACGCCAACACCTACATTTACACCTACGCCTACGCCCATACCAACGGTGCAGCCTACGCAGACGGTTGAGGAAGCCTTCATATACTTTGAAAAGGATAGTATAGCAATTCATGTCGGCGAAAAAGTGACCGTAAACGCTTATTTTGGAATTCCTCAGGGTTACAGTAAAAGCACAAGCATTGCTCCGCATGACCTGTCAGTCTGTACAGCAAGCTCCGATGTTGATTTCAGAGCAGGTACTATGGCTGTTGAAATAGAGGGTAAAGCCAAGGGAAATTCTTTTGTTATTGCAGAGTGTACGGGCGACGGCAAGATGCTTGACGTTGCAATCATCGAAGTAAAGGTGTATGACATCGGCGAAGAAATACCGTCCGATGATGGTTCGGAAAAACCGTCGATTGCCTTTGAAACCGATGAGCTGGTGATTCGTGAAGGCACAGCACGCAATATAAGAGTTAGCTACAATCCTGCAGGCAAATGCATATGGTATGAACTTGCTACAATGAGACGCGTTTTTGAAAACGGCGTAGCATATGATAACGGCAATGTTGAGTATGGTCAGCTTGATTGTGTAATAGAAATAGCAGGCACCAAGGTGGGCAAGACCTACATGACAATGGAGCTGTTTGGTCCCAACGGTGTATATGCTGTTGCGCTCCTTAAAATAAATGTATGTGCAAGTGATACTTTGGTGGGCGATGTAAACGGCGATGCTAAAATCAATTCACGAGACATAGCACAGCTTCAGAAACATTTGGTCGATATTGCAGAAATCAAAAATGCCGTAGTTCTCTTTAAAGCAGATTTTAATGGGGATAAAAAAGTAAATTCGCGTGATATTGCCGCAATAAACAAATATATCTTTAGTGCATAAGACTTGTGAACATTACAACTATTGATTTTTATACAGAAAAAGTGTATGATTATACAAAGGAAATCAGAAAGGGGAATAAAAATGAAAAAGTTTGTCAGAATTATATCTTTGGTTACTGTATTGGCTCTTGCTTGCATGATTTTTGCATCATGCGGCAAAAAGTCCGACCTTGCATCAGTTGAAGAAGAGGGTAAGCTTATAATGCTTACAAATGCTGCATTTCCTCCGTTTGAGTATCTTGGCGAAAACGGTGAAACCATCGGTGTTGACGTTGAAATAGCACAGAAAATAGCAGAGAGATTGGGTGTTGAGCTTGAAGTTGTTGATATGGACTTCAATGGAATAGTGGCAGCACTTGCATCGGGCAAAGGTCATATTGCTGCAGCAGGTATGACAGTAAGTGAAGAACGCTTAAAGAGTGTTGATTTTTCAGTAAACTATGTAACATCAGCTCAGTACATGATAGTTCCTGCAGACAATACAACAATTCTTACAAGCGCAGACCTTAAGGATAAGGTTGTAGGTGTGCAGGAAGGCACAACGGGTGACCTCTATGCTTCGGGTGAGTGGGATGGCGACTTTGGTGTTAAGCAAGTTCTCCGTTTCAGCAATGCGGTTGAAGCTTCAACTGCACTCATGAACGGCAAGTGCGACCTCGTAATCGTTGATGAACTGCCTGCAAAACTTATCGTTGCACAGAATGAGAGTGTTTTGAAGCTCGTTGATACGCCTTTGACACTTGAGGATTATGCAATAGCAATGCGTAAGGGCTCAGACCTTAGTAAAATTATAAATGAAGAGCTTCAGAAAATGATAGATGACGGTACTGTTGAAGACTTGATTCTGAAGCATACTGCCGTACAATAATAGCTTTTACTAACGTGTAATTGCGGCAGGGGGAATAATACTCCCTCTGCCGTATTGAATATTGAGGTGACAAAATGTTTGATGATTTACCGGGCCAACTTTATGCGGCGCTCATAAAGGAAGACAGGTGGAAACTGTACATAGAAGGACTTGGAAATACTATGATAATTGCAATAGGTGCTGTTGTCATAGGTCTTGTGCTCGGTACGGTTATTGCACTTATAAAGGTTAACGCAAATCTTAACAAGAAAAATGTGTTCCTTAAATTTTTAGATGTTATATGTGATATATACCTGACGGTTATTCGAGGAACTCCGATGATGGTTCAGATACTTATCGGGTTTAATATCATATTTGCAGCATTGTCATTTGATTACAGCGTGCTTGTTGCAATTATCTGCTTCGGTATCAATTCGGGCGCGTATGTCGCGGAAATTGTAAGGTCGGGCATACAGGCAGTAAACCGCGGCCAGCTTGAAGCAGGCCGTTCGCTCGGACTGTCAAATTCACAGACAATGTCTCTTATAATACTTCCGCAGGCGATAAAAAATATACTTCCTGCACTTGGCAATGAGCTTATCGTTCTTTTCAAGGAAACCGCGATAGTAGGCTATATTGCAGTTCAGGATCTGACAAAGATGGCAACGCTGATACAGTCGAGGACTTATCAGCCGTTTGTACCGCTCATACTGTCTGCTCTTATCTATCTTTCAATCGTAATGCTTATGTCATGGGGATTGCGTGGACTTGAGAGGAGGTTGAATAAGAGTGATAGACGTTAAATCAGTAGTAAAGCATTTTGGCGATATCCATGCATTAAACGGAGTATCGCTCCATATTAAAAAAGGCGAAAAGGTTGTTATCGTGGGTCCGTCGGGCTGCGGCAAAAGCACTTTTTTGCGTTGTTTGAATCTTCTTGAAACACCGACATCGGGCGAGGTATGGTTTGAAGGTGAATGCATAACCGATCCGCGCTGTAATGTCAACAAGCTTCGTATGCGTATGGGCATGGTGTTTCAGCAGTTCAATCTGTTTCCGCATAAAACCATTTTGCAGAATATAACGCTTGCCCCCGTTACACTCAAGCTTATGACGCAGGAGGAAGCGGATAAGCGTGCAATTGAGCTTCTTGCACGAATCGGACTCTCAGAAAAGGCGGATGCATACCCTGCACAGTTAAGCGGCGGTCAGCAACAGCGAATCGCAATAGTAAGAGCACTTGCAATGAATCCCGATGTAATGCTCTTTGATGAGCCGACGAGTGCACTTGACCCTGAAATGGTAGGCGAAGTTTTAGAGCTCATGAAAGAGCTTGCCGATGAAGGAATGACAATGGTGGTTGTAACTCATGAAATGGGCTTTGCACGCGAGGTGGCAACACGATGCCTCTTTATGGCTGACGGTCAGGTTTTGGAGGATGCACCGCCCACGGAATTCTTCTACCGGCCTAAAAATGACAGGCTCAAGGATTTTCTTGCAAAAGTTCTTGTGTAAAATAAAATCCCGTACACATTTTTTGTACGGGATTTTACTTTAAAAGCTGAAAAGAAGCTATATAAAAAACAGTATTTGAAACGGATGTTTTGTGGTATAATTTAATCAGTATACTTATGTAATCAGAAAAGGAGAAGATTTTATGAAGAAAATTTTAGCCGTTGTACTTTGCATTATATTGACATTCTTGTTTGTTGCGTGCAAGGAGGGCGAAGGCGGTAATGTGAGTCAGCAGGGCGAATCAATGTATTCGGGCGTAGTTGAAAAAGACAGTAAAATGATGGAGATCATAGGCTCAACGCTTAATGACGTAAAAAATCCCTATACGCTGATTTATAAGATAAATGTAGACGGTACGGAGCTTAGAATTACACAGGCTGTAAAAGACGGCATGGTTTATATGGAGTTTGATTATCAGAACAGTACAATCAAAAACCTGTACGATGCCGTTACGGGATATAACTATGCTATTTACGACAGCGAGAAGTTGGTATTCAAGTCAACCCAGCCTCAAACAAAGATAGAACCCTTTGATAATCCCTTCAACGAACTTAACAAGACTTTCACAAGGGGAGAAGAAGAGGTAAACGGTACTGTGTACAACTATGAAAAAGCAACGGGTGACAATGTTTATCTGACACTTTACTTCGATGCAAACGGTAAGCTTTGCTACATGGATTCGAACGGAACTCTCATGGAAATTGTGGCTTACGATGCAACAATCGATAATGCATATTTTGATATTCCCGATGATTACATGATGATGGAAATGTAATATGCGAGCAGTAGATATCATAGGTAAAAAACGAAATAAGGAAGCCAATACCGAGGCGGAAATACGCTTTTTGGTTAATGGCTTTGTGAATGGAGAAGTAGCCGATTATCAAATGTCGGCATACCTTATGGCGGTTTGCCTGAATGGTATGACGGAAGAAGAAACAGAAGATTTGACTCGCATAATGATTGAATCGGGCGATGTCATAAAGCTTGACAAGATTCCTTTTAAGAAAGCGGATAAACATTCAACCGGCGGTGTCGCGGATACAACAACACTCATCTTAGCACCTATTGTTGCAGCCTGTGGCGGTTATGTTGCAAAGCTGTCAGGAAAGGGGCTCGGCGCAACGGGCGGAACTATTGACAAGCTTGAATCTGTTAAAAATCTTGATACGCAATGCGACGGTGAAAAGTTTGAAAGATTGGTAAGTGAGCTTCATTTGTGCGTGGCTTCACAAACTGCTTCGTTGGTTCCTGCCGACAAGCTTATGTATGCACTTCGTGATGTTACTGCGACCGTTGACAGCATACCGCTTATTGCCTCAAGCATAATGAGTAAAAAGATAGCCGCAGGTGCCGATGTTATCGTGCTTGACGTAAAGTTTGGTAACGGTGCTTTTATGAAAACCGTGGATGAAGCAGAAGCTTTAGCTGCTGCAATGGTGAAAATCGGTAAGCGCATGGGCAGAAAAACAGTTGCCATACTTACCGATATGAATGAGCCGCTTGGTACAGCAGTCGGCAACGGTCTTGAGCTTAAAGAAGCAATAGATGCACTTTCATGCAGGATTGACAAAAATTCAAAGCTAATGCAGGTCAGCCTGTTCATTGCAGAGCAAATGCTTATTTTATCAGATGTTGCAAAAACGGAGGAAGAAGCACAAAATCTTATTGATGAAGCATTGAAATCAGGAACGGCACTTAATAAGCTTAAAAGCTTATGTGAGGCTCTTGGCGGTGACACAGCCTGCTTTGAAAACACTGATCTTCTTACAAAGACGGAAAAACAAATTCCCGTTTATTTGAATAAGACTGGCTATGTAGAAAGTGTTGATGCATTGAAAATCGGCAATGCCGCATGCCTGTTGGGTGCAGGAAGACAGAAGAAAACAGACAGCATTGATTATTCCGTAGGCATTGTACTTTTAAAACAAAAAGGTGATTATGTAAAGCTCGGTGAGGCTGTCGCAACATTATATGTGAACGATGAAAAACATATAAAAGAGGCAGAAAAACTTGTTAAAGAAGCCTTTGCGCTTAATTGCACAAAGCAAGAACACAAATCTTCGATTTATAAAGTTATAAACTTTGAAAAAATATAAGGAGCATATACCAATGAAAACAATAACAGAGAAAATAGGAAAAAATGAAGTACTTTTAACGGGATATTTGCATGATCCACACTATTCCATGCCTGACTATGACAAACGCCCTGCTATAGTAATTTTGGGTGGCGGAGGATATGAGTTTGTATCTTTTCGTGAAAAAGAACCTGTTGCAGGCAGCTTTTACATGAAAGGATATCATGTGTTCACGCTCATGTATTCTGTTGAAGAAAAGGCGCAGGACATGCAACCCATGATAGAGCTTGCTCAAACGATTAAATTCTTGCGTGAAAAGAGCGAGGAGTGGGGCATACTGCCTGATAAAATAGCAACTATCGGTTTTTCAGCGGGCGGTCATCTTGCAGCCTGCGGCGGCGTAATGCCTGATAACGCTTTGTTTATGGAGCGTTCAGGTTTTTCGAATGCCGATGAAATTCGTGCTAATGCTATGATTCTTTCTTACCCTGTTATTACAAGCGGTGAGTTTGCACATAAGGGCTCGATAGACCGCTTGATGGGCGATGCAACAGACGAAAAATTGAGGGAAGCGTTCTCGCTTGAAAAGAATGTAACCGAAAAGACTCCGCCCACATTTTTGTGGCACGCGGCAGATGATACTTGCGTAAAGGTCGAAAACTCAATACTCATGGCAAGCGCGTTAAGTGCAAACAAGATACCCTTTGAATTGCACATTTTCAATGAAGGCGGCCACGGAATGTCAATGTGTACTGCCGAGGTAGGCCATGACAAGCAACATTTGCGTCATTGGTTCGAACTTTGCACAGAATGGCTTAATTCCACTTTTGATTTCAGGAGCTGAATAAATTGAGTAAAATAATCGCTGTTGACGGAAACAGTTTAATGCACCGTGCATATTATGCACTTCCTTCAATGACAACACGTGCAGGCGTCCCTACGGGTGCTGTGCATGGCTTTTTAAGCATGCTTTTAAAGCTTGTTGATAAAAAGCCCGATTACCTTTTAGTGGCTTTTGATATGCACGGAAAGACTTTCCGCCACGACAGCTTTGCAGATTATAAGGCAGGGAGAAAAGCAACCCCCGATGACTTGCGCACACAGTTTCCGATGATTAAGGAAGTGCTTACAAGCATGGGAATTACAATTTGCGAGTGCGAGCGTTATGAAGCCGACGATATACTCGGCACCATTGCAAAAAAGGCAGAGGAGCAAGACGTTGAGACTTTGATCGTTACGGGCGATAAGGATGCCCTACAGCTTATAACGGACAAAACACACGTTTTGCTTACCGTCAAAGGTATAAGCGACACGGTTGAATTTGACACGGAAAAGCTTTTTGAAAAATACTCGCTTGCTCCGCAGAATATGGTAGATTTAAAGAGTCTTATGGGAGATAACTCCGATAATATCCCGGGCGTGCCGGGCGTTGGAGAAGTTACTGCATTAAAGCTTTTGGCAAAATATAAAACGCTTGAGGGCGTAATTGCAAATATTGAAAACGAAAAAGGTGCTTTGCAGAAGAAGCTTGCAGATAATATAGAGCTTGCAAGACTTTCGTATAAGCTTGGAACTATCAATACGCAGGCACCCATCACAATAGGGCTTGAAGATTGTGTGTTCAAGCCCGAAAATATGGCAGGTGCCCAACAGCTTATGCAAAAGCTTGAGCTTCGCTCATTGCTGTCACGACTCCCGAAGGGCAGGGAAGGTCTCAAGGCAGATGAACCAAAGCTGAATATCAAACGCGAAACCGTAAGAATAACCGACAAAGAAATGCTTGATAAAACGGTGGAGTCTTTAAAAAATGCAGAAAAGCTTGCAATACGAATTGACGATACTTTTAAGTTTGCACAAAACGAAGAAGTACAATATGAAGTTGCACTTATTGCAACGCTTTTTGAAGAGGGGTTGTCAGAAGACATAGTCTTTGAAAGCATGAAACCGCTTTTGTGCGATGAGAAAATAAAGAAATCGGTATTTGATATAAAAAGAATAAGGCATATAGCATCAAAATACGGTGCCGATGTTTTGGGCTGCACATTTGATGCAATGATAGTTGACTATCTTTTGCACGCAACGCACCCGATAACGGACCTTAAAACACTTTGTGCAGAGCGTTTGAACACAGAAGATGTCGGAGCTGCTATACTGTTTACTCTTGAAAACAGCATGATGCGTGAGCTTGAGGAAAAGAAGCTTGGTAAGCTTTACAATGAGATTGAGCTTCCGCTGACCAATGTGCTTTTTGATATGGAAAAACAGGGTTTTGCCGTTGATATTCCTGTCTTGCAGGCGATGTCAGAGGTTTTTAAGCAGAGGATAAGCGAGCTTGAGGACGAAATATATAAAATGGCAGGCGAAAAGTTTAATATTCAGTCTACAAAGCAGCTTGCGGATATACTTTTCAATAAGCTTGGACTTCCACCTGTGAAGAAAACAAAATCCGGATTTTCAACGGACCTGGAGGTTCTTGAAAAGCTTGAAGAAAAGAGTCCGATAATATCACTGATTATTGAACACAGAACGCTTGCGAAGCTTGTAAGTACGTTTGTTGACGGCCTTATAAATGTTGCACAAAACGGAAGAATACATACTCGCTTCAATCAAAATGTTACCGCAACGGGCAGAATTTCAAGCACGGAGCCGAACTTGCAGAATATTCCCGTAAGGACGGCACTTGGAAGAGAAATAAGAAAAGCATTTGTTGCAAGTGAGGGTAATGTGCTTGTCGGCGCTGACTATTCGCAGATTGAGTTAAGACTCCTTGCACACATGAGCGGCGATGAAACTATGATAAAGGCTTTTGAAAATGACGTTGATATTCATACTGTCACCGCAAGCGAAGTGTTTGGTGTGGAAATAGATACGGTTACTCCGTCGCAAAGAAGTGCTGCAAAGGCGGTTAACTTTGGCATAGTTTACGGTATAAGTGATTTTGGACTTGCAAAGAACATTGGTGTAAGCCGCAAGGAGGCGAAAGCCTATATCGAGATGTATTTGAACCGTTATAAAAAGGTACACGAGTACATGGAAAATTCTGTTAAAGACGGTAGAGAAAACGGCTACGCCTTAACTATTATGGGCAGAAGACGCGAACTGCCCGAAATAAATTCATCCAACTTCAATACTCGCTCGTTTGGCGAAAGAGTTGCCATGAATATGCCTATACAGGGAAGTGCTGCTGACATAATAAAGCTTGCAATGGTTCGTGTTCACGATGCACTTAAAAAAGCAAACTTAAATGCAAAGCTTATTTTGCAGATACACGATGAACTTATTATCGATACACCGCCTGAGGAAGCAGAAAAAGTAAAAGAGCTTCTTACTTCCATAATGCAAGGTGCAGTAAGGCTTTCTGTTCCGTTGGTTGCTGAGGCAAAGAACGGAAAAAGCTGGTTTGATACAAAGTGAAGCATACTTAAAGTGAGAGAAGAATAATGTATATTGGTCTTACCGGGCTTATGGCATCCGGTAAAAGTACGGTCTCTTCATATCTTGCACAAAAGGGAGCGTACATAATAGATGCAGATAAAATTTCACGCCTTTCAACACAAAAAGGCGGTGAGTGCTATGCACAAATTATTGAAGCTTTTGGGGAAGACATACTTCTGCCCGATGGAGAAATAGACAGAAAGGCACTTTCTAAGCTCGTCTTCAGTAACAAAGAAAGGCTTGAAAAGCTCAACAGCATAGTGCATCCGTTTGTTTTAAATAAGATGTATGAGCTTGCAGACGAATACAAAGCTAACGAAAAAGATGCTATAATAGTTTTCGATGTGCCATTGCTTGTTGAAACCGATATGCATAAGCGCATGGATGAGGTTTGGGTTGTAACGGCTGATTATGAAAAAATAATTGAGCGTGCAATGAAAAGAAGCAAGCTGACTCGTGAGCAAGCAGAGGCACGACTTAAAAATCAGGCAAGCGACAAAGAAAAGCTCGCGGTTGCAGATGAAGTGATTGATAATTCAGGGAGTCTTGAGACTCTCTATGAAAGGTTGGATTCGCTCTTTGAGCGTGTAAAAAGCGATAATGGCAGGAAAAAGAAGAAAGAAGCGTAAAGAAAAAAAGAGAATAATTGTTCTTTTTACAGCATTGCTTTTGGTTTGCAGCCTGATGGCAGCAGCGGTATATTTCATCGACAGATTTATAGAAGAAAAAACATATAAGCTTGACTACAAAGAAGAAGTTTTGGAATATGCAAATAAATATGAGCTTGATCCTGTGCTGGTGTTTTCAATAATGCATTGCGAAAGCGGAGGCGACAAAGAAGCTGTATCAATCAAAGGTGCAAAGGGGCTTATGCAGATAATGCCTGAAACAGGTGAATGGATTGCGCACAAGCTCAATATTGAAAATTATACTGAGGATATGCTCTTGGATCAAAACATCAACATAGAGATGGGATGCTGGTATCTCAACTTTTTAAAGTCCAGATTTGACGATGTATTCGTAAATTATGTTGCCGCATATAATGCAGGTCACGGTAAAGTAGAAAGCTGGCTGAAAGACGAAAGATATTCAAAGGGCGGAGTGCTTGCAGATATACCGTATCTTGAAACTCGCGAGTATGTAGTCAGGGTTGAAAATGCAATGGAGAAATACGGGGAAATTTATGAAGCAGAGCTTGATAAATAAAAACAGAATACTGGCATTTATATTGGTGCTTATAACAACAGTATCAGTTCTTTGTGCGTGCACGAAAAACAATGGTAACGATGTTGTAAGTATGCCGCTTTCAACACCTGTTGTGCATGAGCTTGCAGCAGGCGGCGGAACACTAACAATGCCGATGCCTATAAATGCCGACATAAGTAATCCTTACACGGTGGATACTGAGGAAATGCTTAATTTCTTCTCGCTTGTTTATGAGGGCATTGTGGAAATAACAGAGGATAATTCAATTGTTCCTGCTTTAGCTGAGAATTGGAGCTGTGACAGCGACGGAAAAACATGGACGTTTAAGTTGAGAAAAGACGTTAAATGGCATTTTAAAGATGAGGCTCTTGATGCTTATGATATAGAGTATTCTATAGCTAAAATTCGCTCATATGAGGGTGATTCATATTACAGCTATAATGTTTCGAAGATTGAAAGTGTTGAGGTCGCAGACAAAAATACTTTAAAGATTACAATGACGGAAAAAGGGCTTTTGCCATTAAGATGCCTTGATTTTCCGATTGTAAGAAATAATGCTCCTCTTTCGGGTAAGCCCGACGGTACGGGACCGTATGCTTTTGAAAGCAGTGATGAAGAGAGCGTTTTACTCAAAGTTAATGAAAATTGGTGGAAACAGCATCCGTACATAAAGAATGTTAAGTTAATAGCAAGGGACAGCAACGAAACGGCACTTGCATCGTTTTCGGCAGGACAGTTCAATATGGTGCCTACATCTGCTATAACCGCAGGACGATACAGGCAGGAAGGTGTTTCCAATGTTCTTGATGTTATGACTCAGGACATGGAGGTTTTGGTTGTAAATCATAAAAATCCGATTTTGAGTGATGCAAGAGTAAGACAGGCTATAGCCTATCTGATAGACAGAGCTGAAATTATATCCAATGTCTGCATGAACAGAGCTCGTGCCTGTGATGTTCCCATAGCTCCCGATTCGTTTATTTATGACAGCAAATCAAAGATATATGACCACAGCGTTCAAGAAGCGGAAAGACTCTTTAAAGAAGCTTTATGCCTTGATACAAACGGCGATATGATGCTTGAGAAAAACGGTGAGGATATAAAGTTTAATATTCTGGTTTGCACATCTCTTGACGGCACGAGAGCGGAGGCAGCAAAGCATATTTCACAACAGCTTTTAAAGGCGGGAATACAAAGTGAAATAGTTAATGCTTCGTACTCAACAGTAAGCGGCGGTGAGTTTATGGAAAAACTCAAAAACGGCGAATATGATATTGCACTTGTCGGCTTGAATATGGCGAGGGATTGTGATTTGTCAATGTATCTTGAGTACGGTGGCGAGTGTAATTACGGAAGCTTTTATAACCGCGAGCTTGCGCAGCTTGCACAGCAAATGTATAATGCAACCGATGAAGATGAACTTAAACAAAAAGCAAGTGCTTTTGAGATGAAGTTTGCACAGGAACTCCCGTTTATAGTTTTGTACTTCAGGTTGAACAGCATCGTATATTCCGACGATATAAAAGAAATCGGTGCTGTGCGAGAGCCTGACCTGCTAAGAAAAATTGAAAACTGGTATATATCAGCATCCGAAAATTGATTGGAGAAAATATGATTGAGATTTTAGTTACATTAGCCGTATTGCTGCTTGACCAAATTACAAAAGCCTTAAGTGCTTTTTATCTTACAACATTGCCGTTTCATAGCTATACATTGATTGACGGAGTTTTAAATCTTACATATGTAAAAAATACGGGTGCATCATTTGGTATGCTTTCGGGTGCGAGATGGTTTTTTATTGTGCTTACCGTGGTAGCCTGCGGATTTATTATATACTTCCTTATAAGGGAACGAAAAACGATGCACACCTTTATGAAAATATCGGTATCGCTCATATTATCGGGTGCTCTCGGTAATCTTATAGACCGCGTGTTTTTAGGCTATGTCAGGGATATGATTGAGCCTGCGTTTATAAACTTTGCGATATTTAATATTGCAGACTGTGCGATAACTCTCGGTGTTGCATTTTTGATGCTTGATATATTCTTTTTGAAAAACGGTAAGCGTTTTGCCCAAGAGCTTGAAAAACGCGGTGAGTTAAAGAAACAGGCAAAGAAGAATGATTGAAAAGACGGAGAAAACAACTGTGCTTTCAGAAAGTGAAGTATTAAGTCTGACTGCCGAAGCAGGCGGCGTGCGGCTTGACGTGTTTACAGCAAGTGTTACGGGTGAAACACGTTCTTTTTCGCAACGCATGATAGAAAGCGGAGACGTGCTCGTAAACGGAAAAGCTGGCAAGGCGAACACGAAGCTAAAAGCGGGGGATGAAGTGAATATCACTTTAAAACCACCCAAAGAGATAGAGCTTGTGGGCGAGGACATACCGCTTGATATAGTTTACGAGGATGAGGATATTGTTGTAGTAAACAAGGCAAAAGGTATGGTGGTCCATGTTGCACCGGGGCATGAATCAGGTACAATGGTGAATGCACTCATGCACCATGTGAAAGACTTGTCGGGAATCGGCGGTGAACTGCGCCCCGGCATCGTTCACCGTATTGACAAGCTCACAAGCGGACTTGTGGTTGTGGCAAAAAACGATATGGCGCATAGGTCGCTGTCTGAACAGATAAAGGAGCATACTGCACACCGCACATATATGGCAATTGTAGACGGAAATATAAAGACGGACGGCGGAACGGTTGATGCTCCGATAGGCAGGGATATAAACGACAGAAAAAAGATGGCGGTCTGCACAAAAAGCATGGGCAGGGAAGCGATCACTCATTATAAAGTGCTTACACGCTATGGCGAGTATACGCTTTTGGAGCTTCAGCTTGAAACAGGGCGTACACATCAGATCCGCGTGCACATGGCACATATCAAGCATCCTGTTACAGGCGATATTGTGTACGGAAGAAAGAAGTGTCCGATACCGTCACTTGACGGACAGGCACTTCATGCGTTCAGGTTATCGCTTGACCATCCGAGAACCGGAGAACGTATGACTTTTGAGGCTGAATTGCCTGATTGGTTCAAAAAAGCACTTGCATATATCGAAAAAAGGTATGATATAAAGGAATAATTGTGAAGTTTACCTGTTTTGTTTGCATTTTGAAGTATAGTGTGGTAAACTAACTCTTAACGTAGAAAACATATTCGGAGGAATTTAAAAATGAAAAAGACAATCGCATTGGTACTCTCACTTATGCTCGTATTGGCAGCTCTCGTAGGTTGCAGTGGCAACAGAGGAAACAATAACAAGGTTATTAACAACCTCACAAAGTGCTATGACCTTCTTGCGGATGTAGAAGAATATGCAGCAGAAAACAAGCTTGATGATGAAGCATTCAAGAACGATGCAGCATCAATCAGGGCAAGCCTTGAAGAAGTACAGGGCGTAGTTGACAAAATCATTGACGAAGAAAACGGCTTTAATGAAGAAGAAGCAGCTGCTTTGATAGATACACTTAAGACAGTACAGGGTGCTCTTAAGGATATGCTCGATACAATGGAAGATCAGGTAGAAAATGCCGGCGCAACTCCCGCTCCCGAAGCAACAGCAGAAGCAACAGCAGAAGCTGAAGCAACACCTGAAGCTGAAGCAACAGCAGAAGCAACAGCTGAGGCAGTAGCAAACAGCTAATAACTAAGACATTTAAAAGGACTGTCCAAAACGGACAGTCCTTTTTGTAAACTGAAATCATCCTAAATGGCAGCTCAAAACAGGTTGTGTTGTTGAACAAAATGGGTATAGTATTAAAACCCATAGTAGGTTTATTCAGCTTCGGCAGGAAGTGTTACTGTAAAACGACAACCACCGTTGCTTAAGTTTTCAGCAAATATATTTCCGTTGCATAAAGTGATAATGTTTTTCACAAGAGCAAGCCCCAAACCGTTGCCTTCTTCCTTATGAGAGGTGTCAGCTTGATAAAACTTATCGAATAAATGCTTCTGTGCTTCCTCCGCAATACCGGGGCCGTCATCTTCAATAAAAAATACGATTTTATCTTGAGTTTTATATAATCGCATTTTTATGCTGCTTGTACTGAACTTAATCGCGTTACTCAGCAGGTTGCTCCAAACATGGTGCATAATGTTTTTGTTGCCGTAATAACTGACGGTATCAAGATCCACATCAAATTCAATGTTTTTTGATTCCCAAGCAGATTCAAGAGATAGAATATCCTCTCGAATCTGTTCATCAAGTGCATAATGCTCCTGATGTGTCCGAATGGACTGGTTTTCAAGTTTGGACAAGAGCAGTATGTTGCTGACAAGAGAGGAGAGACGGCGAGTGTTGAAAAGTATTTTTTCAATGTATCCGTTTTCAACTGAATCAATATTGTTCGTGTTTTGTAAGAGCATTGTATAACCTTCAATGGCGTTGATGGGTGTTTTGAATTCGTGTGATACATTGGATACAAAGTCTGTCTGCAATATTTCGGTTGCTCCAAGTTCCCCTGCCATCATATTGAATCCAGCGAAAAGCTCTTGAATTTCTGCGGATGTAGATTTGGTTTCTATTCGGGTACCGAACTTTCCGTCTGCTACCTCTTGCATAGCAATTCTTAGTTCTTTAATCGGGTCAAAAAACATTTTGGATAAAAAATGCGTGGCAATGAGTGCGATAACCAAGCTGAAAACATTCAACTGAATAAGCATCGGAATATTTGTAGAGGTTGGAAGTAAATGCTCAAGCAGCTTTGAAATGCCAAATGATATAAGGATGCTGAAAAGGACTACGACGCCCACTAATATCGTCAATCGTGTCCTAAGGCTGAATGTAATTTTTTGTTCTCTAATCTTTTGAAAATTTTCACGCTCATTCATAGCTTTATCACCTTATAGCCAACACCGCGCATTGTCACAATCTTAAAATCCTTGTTATCACGAAAACGGTCACGCAGTCTGCCGATATGCACATCCACAGTGTGAGAGTCACTCTCGCTGTCATATCCCCACACATCGTCCATGAGTTGCTGTCTGGTGAAAATTCGACCGGGGTAGGATGCCATTTTATAAAGCAACATGAATTCCTTTTGCGGAAGTGAAATCAATTCGTTTTCAGTTGTTACCGTGAAGGTATCATACTCTAAAACGGTATTGCCGAGGGTTTGTTTTCGCTCGTTAATCATTTGAGCGCGACGGAGAAGTGCCTGAACGCGAAGCACCATTTCATTGATGTTTACAGGTTTTATCATGTAATCGTCAGAGCCTGAAAGAAACCCCATGCGCATATCATCAAAAGCGTCTTTGGCTGTTATCATCATAACGGGGATGTTGTTTCCTGCATCCCTGAGTGTCCGCACAAGCTGATAACCGTCTAAAATCGGCATCATAATATCTGAAATAATCAGGTCATAGTAGTCCCTGTCAATGGCATCCAATGCTTCTTGCCCGTTTGCCACTTCTTTTACAGTATATCCGTTCTTTATAAGTACATGAGCAAATAACCGCCTTAGTTCACGGTCGTCCTCTGCAATTAAGATTTTCAGCATATTGGTTTTCCTCTATGAGAATTTAATTTGCGATAATTACATCGTAGTAGTATGCACTTATACTATCAAGACTGTTCTTGTGAACTTTGATTGACAATATAGTGCCATGCTTTTGAATTGAATAATTATGGAATAAAGCAAAACAGACTTCATAATTGTAACGAGGTCTGTTTTACTTTAATAACCGTATTTTTCATTTGTGGAGAAAATGAGAAATACCTGCAGCTTTAATCATTTTTTTGCAAAGATAAAAGTTACAATATCCATTGCAGCTTCTACAATCAGTGCGACTCCTATGAATGTCCAGAGAACCGCCGTTGAAGCGAAGGGATTGAAGATAATTAAAGCAGCAACCAGCAATGTCAATAGCGCGCTTATAAGTGCGACAAACCAATATTCTTTTTTTGCTCTTGCCATATCAATGGCTTGTTGCAGCTTACTGACACCGGTAACGAGAATTAATATACCGTAAAGAATTGTAATAGCAGGGAATGTGACGATAAACCACTTGGAATTAAATGCACAAAAAAGGCCGAGAACTGTAAGTAAAATGCCTTTAGTCAGTTTCCCATCACTTGCGGCTTTATCGGGTTCTGTGCAAGAGTAGGCGACAATCTGACCGATTCCCATAATAATAAGTATCACTCCGAGCGTTATGATGATACCGGAGGTAAATCCCACAGGATTTATAAGCAAAAGAATACCGATAGCGATTTCAACAAAACTCATCAAAAGACTTGAATTACCTGAACTAACTTTTTTCATTGTTTACAACTCCTTTTTTGGTGCAAAAGCACCTTGCTTTATTGATAGAGTATCCTGTTTATTTCAACCATACGTAAAGTCAATATCAACTTTTGTTGATATTTATTGATTGTTGCGACTTTTATATTTTGCATATCCGGGACTCGAAATCCAAAGTTCATCTGCCTTTTCAATCCAATTATCAGCATACGGCTTGCACTTTGCATATAAATCGTCTACGTTTTCAGGGGACTGCATATCTGTTGAATGTGCATTGGTGCGTTTAACAATATCGCGAAGTGCCCCCGGGTTTTCAAGCATCGGACAAGGTCTGAGCATATTGTCATTAAAGGGCTGACCTTCTTTGTAGGACATGAACAAGGGGCGTTTGTATGCTTCAAGCAAAGTATGCTCTCGTATGTTAGAGTCTGCGTAATGAATGAAAGCACAAGGCTCAATATCACCATTCGCGTTAATATGCAAATAACTTCTTCCGCCTGCAATACAACCACCCACAAACTCGGCGTCATGTTGAAAGTCGATTGTGAAAATTGGTTTTGTGTTTCTGTAGGAACGTATGCGGTTATACATGATTTCTCGCTGCTCTGGCGTGGGCAACAATTCGGGGACAGCTTCGTTTCCGACCGGCATATAGTGAAAAAACCAAGCGAATTTTGCACCTGCTTCAATTAAAAAATCCATATATTCTTCTGAGCTGAGGGAATCCACATTCTTGGAGGTGTAACAGCAAGATGCACCAAACGGCAGCTTTTTCTCCTTGAGAATTTGCATAGCTTTGATTATTTTTTGATATGTTCCTTTTCCTCGGCGATAATCTGTAGCTTCCTCAAAACCTTCAATGCTGATGGCAGGAACAAAGTTTTTAACTTGCAACATATCATCGGCAAATTTTTCATCGATCAATGTGCCGTTAGTGAAGGCAAGAAACTCGCAATCGGGATGTGCTGCGCAAAGGCGGATAATATCGTCCTTGCGAAGTAGCGGTTCACCGCCTGAGAAGATATACATATATGTACCGAGGGAAGTACCCTGACGGATAATATCATCCAATACTTCATATTCTAAGTTTAGCTTGTGTCCATATTCCGCTGCCCAACACCCTGTGCATTTCAAATTACAGGATGATGTTAAGTCCATAAGAATTGCCCACGGAATATTGCAATCGTGCTCTTCCTTTAATTTTTCCTGTCTCGGTGTTCCTATCAATGAGGCATTTACAATGAAGTTTTCAAAAAATCTCTTGCGGACTTCAGGGGCGATATCAGTCCATAAGCTTTTAACAAGGCGGTTCCAATTATTGTTGGGATCGTCAAGAATTGCATGAATTGGAAGGAATATGTTTTCAAATCGGTTGTTTTTATCCAGCTTTTCTGCCCAAGAGAGCAACTTGGGTAAAGCCTTGTCCGGATCTTCGTCCAGATAATGCAAAACTTTTTTTGCAGCAAAGGATTCTAAATTTTCTTTTATTGTCTTTTCGCTCATTTGTGACAGTCCTTTCTAATGTGGTTATAGCTTTGTTATGGACAGATTTTACAACCGATTTATCAACGTAGTTTCAACTTGAACTCAACTTTTCTTTACTTTTGTTTACTTTTGTTGATATTTGATTATTTGCGTTTTCAGATCCCCTATGTCAAACTTTGGAACAGAGAAATAAAAGGAGAGATGGATATGAAGCTTCTAAGAACAAGAATTATTACTTTGACTATTGTACTTGCAATGGTGCTGAGCTTTGCGGTGCCTGTTTGTGTAAGAGTTAATATTGATACTAAGGAAGTTTTGGCATAGGCTGACAACTTTGAATACGAAGTGGTGAATGGCTATGTAGTAACAGAAGAACAAATGCTGTTTGCAGACTACACGAATCATGGAAAAGTAAATTCTCGCGATATTGCTGCAATCCAAAAAATGATGCTTTCATAAAGTGAAACTAAAAAAGCCGACAGGAAATTTTCCTGTCGGCTTTTTTGCTTGCAAACTAATATTAAAGTAGGTTTTCGCAAATATTAGTATTGGAGGATGATCAAAAATGCAAATTTGGACAATAGGTGCTCTTTCGATGCTCATACTTGCGTGTTTTGGCATGCTTGATAAAACATCTTTAAGGCTTGGAACATCTCTTTTTAAAATCAGCTTTGCATTTGTTGTGTATCTTGCTTTGTCTGCGTTTTCGATATCGCTTGTCACAGAGCTTCGCGTGAGTTTGGCGGTACTGTTTATGCCTCTTTATTTTGCGTATCTTTCTTTTTCAAATAAAGAACGGATTACAAAAAGCGGTTTTGGAGCTTTTGTTATATTATCGCTGATTGCAGCAATTTCATTAAGAAGCAAAGCAGAGTGCGCTTATGCTTTGATGGGCATATGCATTATGCTTTTGGGACTGATTTTTTCAAAAAGCCCGATTTTTTCACTTGCCGTAGCCTCGGCTTTCCCGATTTTGACAGAAGCATTTATGGCAATTCTTGATTATATGAGTTACTCGTATGCCTCGCTCGATTTAGCTTTGACATCGGTTCAAAATATGCAGATTATCGGCGTTGTATTGCAAAGCATGATTATGACAGTATTTGCAAAGAGAGCAGAGGTTATAAAAGCGTAACTTGTCTCATACATTTTACTGTGTAGGAGGACATGCACAGTGGAATGGAAATCTGATTTATTCAAATATTTTCCCAATACCATATCGAGGGCACTTGAAAATATCAGGTGCTTATCACCGCTTTGCGAAATACGCATAAGGGTTAACAAAAGAATACAGCTTGTTTTCAGCAATCGTGATATTTTGATTGAGCATTGTGTGAGTGAAAACGAGTGCAGTTTACTTTTGGAGCTTTTATGTGAACACTCAATTTATGCAAGAACAGATGAGCTTAAAAATTGTTTTTTAACTTTGCCTAAAGGGTACAGAGTTGGTGTGTGCGGTGACTTCTCCTGCGAAAACGGAAAAATACGGTGTTTAACCTCGGCAAGTTTTTTTAATTTCAGAATTGCACGGGAGTGCATAGGCTCAGCGCGTGATGCAGTCAAGTATATACAACACGGAGAAAAACTTAATTCAACGCTGATGATATCATCACCCGGTGTTGGAAAAACAACACTTTTAAGGGATACTGCCCGCTTGATTTCAACCTATGGAGGTAAAAAAGTGTGTATTGCAGATGAGCGCTGTGAGATATCGGGGGCAAGAAACGGAGTGCCCTGTTTGGATGTCGGTGAACGCACCGATGTTATGAGCGGAAGCCCAAAGGCGGAAGCTATGATGTCCATGATAAGAACAATGTCCCCCGATGTGATAATAACGGATGAGCTCGGCTCAAAAGAGGATATAAAAGCTGTAAGGGAAGCATCCTCGTGCGGTGTGTGCGTCATAGCATCTGCACATTCTGGCAGCCTTTTAGAGCTTGAAAGACGGCCGGGACTTTGCGAGCTTTTAAAAGACAATGTTTTCGACAATGTGCTTTTGCTTCATCGCAACATGGATAAGGTTTTTACTGAGAAAGTGATTTAATCGGGGTAGAAAATGAAGATTTTGTTTGGAATATTACTGCTTTTTATGTGCGTTTATATAGGACAGCAAAAGGGAAGGGCGTTAAAAGCAAGAAGCAAAATTCTGATCGGCTTAAACGACGATATAGAGAGACTTTTAAACAGCATGGAGTATACAAGGCTTCCCATTTCACGGCTTATTGAAATGCTCACGCCGTGCAATGAAAAAACGTTCTGGGATACGCTTACTCTCAATATACAAAACAGTGAATCGCTTGTTTGTGCTTACGATAAAACAATGCGTGAGCTTCAAATGAAAAAAACGGGCTTTGAACAGCTTCGTGAAGAGGATAAAGGCGTGCTTGAAAGCTTCTTCTCAACGCTTGGTAAAGGCGATTTTACAAGCGAGAAAAACAATATACAGCTTGTGTTGAAAAGACTTTTTTCGCTTGCAGGCGAGGCAGAAAATGTTGAGAAAAAATACGTGAAGCTTTATTCGTCACTTGGGCTTTTTTCGGGGCTTACTCTTTTTTTGATAATACTTTAGATGAGGTGGTTGTATGGGGATTGATATTGTTTTTAAGATTGCCGGTATAGGTGTTTTGGTGGCAGTGATCTGTCAGCTTTTAAAGCAGACGGGCAGGGATGATATGGCGATGCTTGCAGCTTTGGCAGGGCTTGTAATAACACTTACCATGATAATCAATATAATAGGCGACCTGTTTGTAAATGTAAGACAGATTTTTAATTTGTACTGATGAGTTTATAAGGGAACAAAAAGATGAATCTTTTTACGGTTATTGGCTTGTCGCTTGTGGGGGCAAGTGCTGCGGTACTCGTCAAAAATCAGCATAAGGATATCGCACTTTTAATAAGTGCAGGTTTTTCCGTAGCTTTGCTGCTATTTGCGTTTACACCGCTTCGTGAAATAGTCAAAGGCATCGATGAGGTGACAGAAAAATATTCGATTGATGCAGGCTCGGTAAAAATAATACTCAAGATAATAGGCGTTTCATATCTTGTCCGTTTTGCGGCTGATTTATGCAAGGATAGCGGTGAAATTGCAATAGCGAGCAAGGTGGAGCTTTTTGGTAAGCTGGCAATCGGCGTCACGGTAGTTCCGGTAGTGCTCGAAATATTGGATCGTGTATCGGACTTGATGGGCGTATGAAAGCTTCAGTAATTGTTATAAGCTTATTGTGCTTATTTGTGTTTGCGACTCCCGTATTTGCTGTAGGAGAAAACGAGGCACAACTTCAGGCGGAAATTGAAAAGTACGATTTTGAGGCGTGGGAGAAATCGTTTTCGACATTGCCCGACGATATAAGAGGGATGCTTGGCGAAAGTGCAAAAGACATGATTACAGAATATGCCCAAGGAAAAGAAAACGGCAATGCACAAGAAACTCTTGATAAGATAAAAAATACGCTGTGGTTTTCATTTAATAAAAGTGTCGTACCGATAACGAAAGTGCTTGCAATAGGTGTGCTTTCATCGCTCGCGTCCGCACTTGTAGAAAGCAAAGGGAAAGCGGATGGTCAAAGTGCTGTTTCTCTGCTGTGTACGGGAATATGTGTTCTGCTTTTGCTCAATGAGATAATCAGCATGATAACGAATATACGAGGATCACTTGATGGGTTGAGTACGTTTTTTGAAATCAGCGTACCGGTGCTTGCAACCTTGATTGCGGCAGTCGGTAACGTGGGTACAAGCGGTATGCTTACGCCTTTGGCGGCTTTTTTAAACGGCACGGTTGCCTCTGCTTTTAAAAATATAATAATACCTTTGACATTCTCGCTTGCCGCAATCTGTGTAGTTGATGCGATGAGTGAGGATGGCTCCTTAAAGCATTTTTCAAAGCTTATAAAAACAGCTCTGAAGTGGGTTATCGGCATTGTGTTCACGGTATACATGGGAATGATTGCAGTCCAGGGAGTAGCGGCATACACAGCTGACGGAGTTGCTGTGAAGAGTGTGCAGTTTGCTCTTTCAGAGTCAATACCCGTTGTGGGAAGTGTTGTATCGGGTACGCTTTCCACGGTGATATCCTGTGCGTTGATGGTTAAAAATGCCGCAGGCATAAGTGCTGTAATAATCGCAGGTGCATATCTGCTTACTCCGCTTTTGAATATTGGCGGTATGACTTTGGCTTTAAGGGTTGGGGCTGCACTTTGTGAAACCGTTGCGGACAGAAAAATATGCAACCTGCTTTCTTCTCTTGCCGATGTCTGCAACTATCTTTTTGCGGCAGTTGTATCACTGGGGCTAATGTTCATGATAACGCTGGGTGTATGCATAATGGTTGGAAGCTGAGAGCTTTTAAGGAGGAAAAATGACAGCGTTTATTCAGACACTTTCAAAGCTGCTTGCGATTTCTTTGGTAAAAAGCATTGCTTTTTTGATGTTGCCTGCGGATGGAGGAATCAGCAAAAGTGCCAAGAGAGGTATAAACACAGTTATGCTTTTTGTAACTGTTGATACGGTCATTAAGCTTTTGGAGGGAGTATGGAATTTTTAAAAAACATATCCGAAAAAATGAAGGCGGACAAAAAGTTTAAGCTTGCAGTGTATGCGCTTGTCGCACTTGGTGCGGTGATGATTTGCTTGAATCTTTTCAATCCAATTTCAAAGAGTAATGAGAGCTCGAATTTGGACATGAGCGTTTCTTATACGGAGGTGGAAATAAAGCTTGAAAAAATTCTTTCTACAATAGATAAGGCTGGCAAAGTCAATGTGATGGTAAGTACGAGGAAAGAAAACGGAAACGAACATATTTGCGGAGTTATTGTTACGGCAGGGGGGGCGAGGGATATAGGCGTTAAGCTGAAACTGCATGATGCTGTATGTACGGCACTGGATCTTGAAAAAGAAAATGTAGAAATATTTGAAATGAAAGAGGTTGAAAAGTGATGAAAAAGGGTACTTATAATGAAAAGAGTAATTTTGCAAAGAAGCTTAAAGAGCACAAAAACATATTGATGCTTGTGCTTGTGGGATGTCTGTTCTTGGGAGCTGTTTATCTTAATGTAAGCTTGAATCAGAACAAGGTAAATATAGGCAATGTAAATGAGATGGAGATGGACACAAATAATTCAAGTGATACAGAAAGCGTAGAAAACAATGGCGAGGATTACTTTGAAACATTTAAGAAAGAGCGTGACGAGCTGAGAGAAAGAGAGCTTACGTATCTTGATGAGATAATTAGTGCATCTACGAGTGATGATGAAACGCTTCAGGATGCGAAGACACATAAAATGACGCTCGTTCAAAACATGGAAAAAGAGTTTGCTATAGAGAAAACGGTGGAAGCGAAGGGCTTTAACAAAGCGGCTGTCACTTTCAACGGCGGAAGTGTGAGTGTTATAGTTGAAAAGGAAAGCTTGTCCGATAAAGACGTTGCAAAAATTCTTGATGTGGTCAAGAGCGAAACCGGACTTGAAGCAAAGAATATAAAAATCATTCCAAGTGCGTAAAAGTTCACAACAGCATAATGACATATGGGAAGATTTCTGCTATAATAACAATAAGTATATAATCGGATTGATTATACATACGTTATTTTATCAGGAGGTACTTTGATATGGCAACTGAAAACGAAATCGTAGTAAGCAACGGTATTGATACAACAGAAGGTGGCAAAGTTGTTTTTGCAACCGATGTAATAGCAACAATTGCAAACCTTGCAGCAACTGAAATAGACGGTGTTGTGAGCATGAGTGGCTCAATGGTAGAGGATATCTCCGGTATTTTGAGCAGTAAGAAAGGTCTTACGAAGGGCGTTAAGGTTGAAATCGAAGACGATACAACAGCGGTTGATTTGAGCGTTGTTGTAAAATACGGTTATAAGCTTCAGGAAGTTTGCAAAAAGGCTCAGGACAATGTTAAAAACGCTATTGAAATGATGACCGGTCTCAAGGTCAAAAGCGTAAACATTTCTGTACAGTCCATCGTGTTTGAAAAAGAGACAAACAAAGAATAAATCTTTAAAATACAAAAGACGAAAGCGGGGCTTTTATGAGAGTAAAGATATTTGACAGAGTACTTGCTGCGTTCATAGCACTTGTTCTTATTGCTTTGCTTGGGCTTTTTGCGGCAGTTATTCTTGATTTCATTACTGTTAATCAGGTTATAGACTATGCGATCTCGTTGATGCCCAATCTCTTGATTGCAAAGTGTGTTTATGGCATAATCGGCGTGGTCTTATTCCTGGTGGCTGTAAAAGTTATGATAGGTATGGCAGGTTCAAGGCAGAAAGAAACAAGGGTTGCGCCTACGTCAATACATCTTGAAACTTCTGATTACGGCTCAACCTATGTTTCACTTGCAGCGATAGATGCAATGGCACAGCGCCATTGCCGTGCAACCCAAAAGGTTAAGGAATGTATGACGAACATTACACCTTGCGAAAACGGTGTAATGATTGCAGTCAAGCTTGCTGTTTCAAACGAAACGAACATACCGGAGCTTACGGCGTCATTGCAGAAATCACTCAAGGGATATGTTGAAGAACTGTCGGGCGTTAAAGTAGCGGATGTAAGCATTCTCATAATAAGTGCGGCATCATCGCAAAAGACACAGGCATAAAAACGGAGGCAAAAGATAAATGGAAGAACTTAAGCAGTTATTTGAAAAATATAAGTGGCGTATATTGGGCGTTGCTTTTGGCTTGCTTGTTGCAATACTTATATTTACGATAGGCTTTTTCAGAACGCTTTTGCTTGCTTTAATAGTGGGCGTTTGCTTCTTCTTCGGCAGAATCTTGGACAACGGCTCGGTTGAAGAATTAAAGGCATTTTTCAAGAAAAAAGACAAGGAATAATAACATACAAATGAGCAGAAAAACAGCAAGAGAAGTAGCCATGAAATTGGCATTTGCACGTCTTTTGGGCGGCGAGGATACATATGAAAACGTCCTTGAGGAATCCGGTATAAACGAAAAGCCGACAGAGGATGATGTTGCATACTCAGACAATGTTTTAAAGGGCATTGAAGAGCACAGCGAAGAAATAGATCAAAACATTGAGCGTTTTTCCATAGATTGGCGAAAGGACCGTATGCCAAAAGTTGACTTCTGCATATTGAGAATTGCAGTCTGGGAAATGCTTTACTGCGATGATATACCGCAAAAAGTATCTATAAATGAAGCGGTAGAGCTTGCAAAGCAGTTCGGCGGAGAACATTCACCGTCATTTGTAAACGGTGTTTTAGGTGCTTTGGCAAAGACTCAGGGCTAAATTAAAAACAGTATATGTTTGAAAACGATTACATACTTTCTGTCACACAACTGAATGAATATGTTGCAGCACAGCTTAAAAACGATATTTTACTCGGTAATATAGGTGTGCGCGGTGAGATAAGCGGTCTGGTAAAGCATTCATCAGGCCATATCTTTTTTTCTTTGAAAGATGAAAACGCACTCGTGCGCTGCACCATGTTCAAAAGCTATGCCGACAATGTGCGGTACAAGCTTGATCTGAAAGACGGTATGCAGGTCGTTGTAAAGGGAAGTGCCATGCTTTATGTAAAGGATGGGCAATTCCGCATAAATGTTCGTGCCATCGAAAAAGAGGGCAGCGGAGCAATTTTCGAGAACTTCTTAAAGCTTAAAGAAAAGCTTGAAAAAGAAGGTCTTTTTGATGAAAAATACAAAAGGCCGATTCCGTTTTTGCCAAAGTGTGTAGGTGTTGTCACATCGCCAACAGGTGCCGCATTGCAGGACATATTGAACATAACCTATCGCAGGTTCCCTAAAATGAATATATGTCTTTGTCCTACCGCGGTTCAAGGCAACGGTGCGGCGGAGGAGATTGCGTCCGCCATTCTATACATGAACAAAATCAATAAATGTGATGTAATGATAGTAGGCAGAGGCGGCGGAAGCCTTGAAGATTTATGGGCGTTTAACGAAGAAGTTGTCGCGCGTGCAATATTTGAGAGCGAAATTCCGATTGTTAGTGCTGTCGGCCATGAGACTGACTTTTCGATATCGGACTTTGTTGCGGATATGCGTGCACCAACACCGTCCGCTGCAGCTGAATTATGTGTTCCGCTTTATGAATCCATATCGGGTACGGTTAATCAGTATGATTTTACAATACGGAATACTGTTAAAAATAACATTGCATTGAGAAGACAAAGGCTTGATTCCATAACATCGTCGGCAGTATTGTCTTCACCGCTAAATGCACTTTCTGCTTTCAATATGAAAGTTGAAAACTGCGAGCGAATTATGGACGAAGCCGTAAAAAGTGCACTCAATATAGCAAAAGAAAAGTATTTTGGTTATGAAAAGAAGCTTGAAGCGTTATCGCCATACGGTGTACTTGAACGAGGCTATGCCGCAGTGAAAAACAGCGACGGAGAGTTTGTTTTAAACACAAAAGGTTTTGATGTCGGTGATGTGGCTGACATAATGATGAGTGACGGAAATATTAAAGTAACGGTTGAAGAAATTACGAGGTTTTCAAAATGAAAAAGACGGATAAGACTTTCGAAGAAGCAATGGCCGAGCTTGAAGAGATAACGGACAAGCTTGCAGAAGGAAATATAGCTCTTGATGAAATGATGAAGCTTTATGCAAAGGGTAAGGACTTGAGTGCATATTGCAGGAAAATACTTGATTCGTATGATAAGAAGCTTGAAAAAGTGGAGGTAAAAAGCGATGAAGGATGACAGAAGCGACCGTTATATATCCTTGGTTGAAGATGCACTTATTGAGTATCTTAAGGATCAAAGAATTCCGCCTACACTTCGCGAAGCAATGCTTTACAGCGTACAGGCAGGCGGTAAAAGATTGCGTCCGTGCTTAACTCTGGCAACTTGCGAGATGGTGGGCGGAAATGTTGAGGATGCACTTCCGTTGGCTTGCGGTATTGAAATGATACATACCTATTCGCTCATACATGATGACTTGCCGTGTATAGATAATGACGATATGCGTCGTGGGAAACCGTCGAACCATAAAAAATTCGGTGAAGCGACGGCTGTTTTGGCAGGCGACGGACTTTTGACATATGCGTTCCAGATAATGCTTCGTGCTGCAAAGAAAACTCAGAACCGAAACTATATAAACGCAATAAGCGCAATAGCAAACGGTGCAGGTGTCTGGGGTGTTGTTGCAGGACAGATTGAAGATAAGGCACATGAAAAAGACCCGAATGCAGGCGAAAAAGAGCTCCTTGATATACATTCAAGAAAGACCGGGGCACTTATAACTTCGGCACTTATAGCAGGCGCATACACAGGCTATCCGACACAGGATGAATTGAGTGCTGTTTTGGACTTTGGCGAGATATACGGCGTTCTTTTCCAGATAACCGATGACATACTTGATGTTGAAGGCGATGAAAAGCTTCTCGGCAAGTCAATAGGTAAGGACGGAGCATCAGGCAAGCTCACATATCCGAAGCTTTACGGTATGTCGGAGTCAAGACGTATGGCGGTAGAGGCAGCTGTTAAGGCAAAGCACGCACTTGATATTTTTGGGGAAAGAGCTAAATACTTGTACCAAATCGTTGATTACACGATAGGGCGAAAAGCATAAAATACACGGGGAAAACGTTTTGAAAGAATACACTCTGTTAAACAGAATAAACTCTTTGGAAGACTTTAAAAAGCTTAGCGAGAAGGATTATCCTTTACTTGCTGATGAAATACGCAGCTTTTTGGTTGAAACAGTCGCGTCACACGGTGGACACTTGGCTTCAAACCTTGGGGCTGTGGAATTAACTATTGCACTTCACAATGTATTCTCAAGCCCTGAAGACAAAATAGTTTTTGATGTAGGACATCAATCCTATGTCCATAAAATACTCACGGGCAGACGTGAGGCGTTTTCAACGCTTCGTGAAAAAGGCGGTCTTGGCGGATTTCCGAAACGTCGTGAAAGTGAGCACGATGCGTTTAATACAGGACATTCAAGTACATCTGTTTCAGCAGCGCTTGGAATGCTACGTGCAAAACAGCTTTTGAATGAACAAGGCAAGATCATTGCAGTTATCGGTGATGGTGCGATGACCGGCGGTATGGCTTTTGAGGCACTCAATGATGCAGGTGAAAGCAAGCTTCCTTTACTCGTTATAATGAATGATAATGAAATGTCAATATCGGGCAATGTCGGTGCATTGTCAAGTTATTTTTCGCGCCTTCGTACAAGCAAGCGTTACTTGATGTTCAAACACAGAATTGAAAACTTTTTGACTTCCATTCCTAAAGTGGGACCTGGTATTGCACGCTGGGTATACAGATTTAAAAACAGAATCAAATACTTCCTGATGCCGAGAAACATTTTCTTTGAAGCAATGGGCTTTACGTATTTAGGACCTGTTGACGGTCATGATACGCAGGAAATAATCGAGGTATTAAAGAAAGCATCAAGCTTCAAGTGGCCTGCACTCATTCATGTAATAACTCAAAAAGGCAAGGGCTACAAGCCTGCAACCGAAAACCCTGAGCGTTTTCACGGAATCGGCATATTTGATGCCGATTCCGGTGCAGAAATAAACAAAAAAGCAAAGAGTAATTCTGCTGTTTTTGGTGAAACACTTATAGAGCTTGCAAAAGAGGACGACAGAATTACAGCAGTCTGTGCTGCGATGCCGCAGGGTACAGGTCTTGCTAAGTTTTCACGAGAGTTCCCGGACAGATTTTTTGATGTTGGTATAGCGGAACAGCACGCAGTTACAATGGCGGCTGGCATGGCGGCAGGAGGATTAAAACCTGTAGTTGCTATATATTCAACATTTATGCAAAGAGCATACGACCAGGTCTTGCATGATGTCGGTTTGCAGTCTTTGCCTGTTATATTTGCACTTGACAGAGCGGGACTTGTCGGTGAGGACGGTGAAACACACCAGGGCGTTTATGATATCGCATATATGCTTACGGTGCCCAATGTGAATATAGCAATCCCGTCAACTCAGGCAGAGCTCAAAGCAATGATTAAAGAGCTTACAAAGCTTAATGCACCGTCGGCAATTCGCTACGGCAGGGGTGCGCTTCCTGTTGGTGATGAGGGCAAGAAAATCGAGTTTGGAAAGTGGGAAATCGAAAAAGCAGTTTCAAAGGTTACTGTAATTGCGTCGGGCAGAGTGCTTGAAAATGCGAGATGTGCCTGTGAAAATCAGGACGTAGGTCTTATTAACGCTCGGTTTATTCGTCCGTTTGATAAAGAGGCAATGGCACTTATAAACAGCAAGGCAGAGTGCATAATTACGGTTGAAGACGGTATTTCATCACTTGGTATGGGTGCATACTTACGCAACTATGTGAAGCCGGGTATAAAGGTTATAAATCTTGGTGTCGGTGAAAAGCCCGTCGAGCATGCAACACTTTCTGAGCAGGATGATTTGTGCGGAATATCTGCTCAAAAAATACGAATGAAGATAGAGGAAAATCTGTGAAGAATATACGAGCTGATGTAAGACTTGTTGAAGCAGGGCTTGCCCAAAGCCGTGAAAAAGCAAGGTCGCTCATAATGGCAGGTCTTGTTTATCAAGGCGAAGTCAGAATAGACAAAGCTGGCGAAAACGTAAAGGAAGATGCTGTTTTGACAGTGCGTGAGGACCCCAATCCATTTGTCAGCAGGGGCGGCTTAAAGCTTGCAAAAGCAATAAAAACATGGGATATAAAGCTTGAAACTTTTAACTGTGCAGACGTTGGAGCATCGACGGGCGGTTTTACCGATTGTATGCTCAAAAACGGTGCAAGCAAGGTTTATGCAATAGATGTAGGCTACGGTCAGCTTGATTGGTCACTCAGAAGTGATGAGCGTGTTGTTGTAATGGAAAGAACAAACGCACGCAACTTGACAAGCGATATGTTTGATGAGCTGTGGGATTTTGTCGGAATGGATGTATCGTTTATATCCGTTAAACTCATACTTCCAACCTTTAAAGCTTGTATGAAGGAGGGGGCTTGCGGTGTTGTTCTGATAAAGCCCCAGTTTGAAGCAGGCAGGGAAAAGGTTGGCAAAAACGGCGTTGTGCGTGATAAAAACGTGCATATTGAGGTTATAGAAAACGTCGTTTTATTCACCAAGGAATTAGGATTTAAAATAAAGGCGCTTGATTTTTCACCTATCACGGGTCCTAAGGGAAATATCGAATTTTTGATGTATATTGAAAATTCTGACGGTGAAGAAGCCTTTGACATTATGGAAAAAGCTCGCGAGATCGTGCATACAGCACACGAAAGCTTGACATAAACATAACAAAAAATGAAAAAATATGCATTTATGCGGTAAAAGCCCTTGAATTTTCAAGGGCTTTGTGTGTATAATTATGTAATGTAGTTAATTATTGAAATTTGGAAGGTGAATCCGTGAAAAAAGGTTGTATCGGATTTTTTTTGAGACCTAAAGACAGTCAGGAGGGCGGTGCTTTATCCTGTGCGATAGCATCGGCTGAGAAGTGCGGTTTTTCACATAAGATAGTTATGGCACGTACGGACTATGACTCAACGGTTGAAAACAATGAGTTTGACGGTGGCGATGTTGATTTTATTGTGGCAATAGGCGGTGACGGCACTATTTTGCGTGCTGCATCAACTGCCGTGAGAAACTCGTTGCCTGTTTTGGGTGTCAATACAGGGCGTATAGGCTTTTTGAGCGAGATTGACATTACGATGCTTGACGAAGCGTTTTTGAAACTTAAAAACGGAGAATACACGCTTGATGAGAAGCTCATGCTTGAATGCAGTGTTGACGGCGGACAAAAGCGTATATGCTTAAACGATGTAATGCTTTATAAAGAGCGCTTCTCGGGTGTTACGCAGATTGACTTAGAGGTTGACGGAAAGTGTGCAGGCAAGCTTTCAGGTGATGGGCTTGTTGTTGCAACTCCTACGGGGGCAACAGGGTATTCGATCTCAGCAGGCGGACCCGTTGTCGCACCGGGGCTTGATGTTATGCTTATAACACCCATTTGCCAACATTCGCTTACAATGCGCCCGATTGTTACTTCAATGCATTCAAATATTAAGTTTACAATGCAAAGTGACGGCTTTTTATCGCTTGACGGTATGTTCTGCGAAACACTTGAAAAGGGAAGCGAAATAGTAGTTGGCGCATATAGCGAAAGAGCAAAGTTTGTAACGCTTGGTGAAAAGAATTTGTTTACACTTATAAAGAATAAGCTTTCTTAAAAAATGCCGAAAGAGGTTTTAGTATGAAAACTGCAAGACATGAAATGATATTGGGACTTATAGAAAAATATGATATTGAAACGCAGGATGACTTGGCAAAAAAGCTTCGTGAAAGCGGTATGAATGTTACGCAGGCAACCGTTTCAAGGGATATAAAGGAGCTTCGCCTGGTTAAAGTATTGCTTGATGGCGGTATATATAAGTATGCAACCGTGGATAAGGCTGAAACAGGCTTGAAGGATAGATTCTACCGCATATTCATGAATTCTGTAATATCAATAGTAAGCTGTGGCAATCTTATAATAATAAAGACTGTTTCGGGTACTGCAAATGCAGCAGCCGAAGCGGTTGACTCTATGAAGTGGCCCGAAATTGCAGGAACTATTGCAGGCGATAATACAATATTTGTAGCGGTAAAGGATGCAAATGATACGGCAGAGCTTGAAAAACGCTTCCGTACCATGCTCAGCTGATTTGTTTAATCGAGGTTTGGTTTAATGCTCTCAAAACTGTATATTGAAAATGTTGCACTCATAAATAAGCTTGAAATAGACTTTGAAAAAGGATTCAATGTTTTGACGGGTGAAACGGGTGCAGGTAAGTCCATAATTATAGATGCCGTAAACCTTGTGCTTGGTGAGCGTGCAACAAAAGAGCTTATAAAAACGGGCGCCGACAAAGCAAAGGTCGTCGCTGTTTTTGATGTTTTGAAAAATGATGCAGTAAATGCAATCCTGGAGGAAACGGGCATTGAATGTGAAGACGAGCTTATTTTGTCAAGAGAGCTTTCCATGCAGGGCAAAAATGTATGCCGTATAAATTCAGCACCTGTAACTCTGGCTGTATTAAAAAAGGTTTCCGATATACTTGTTGATATACACGGCCAGCACGAGCATCAAAAGCTCATGGACGAAGACTCACACATTTATTTTCTTGATGCGTTTGGCGGAAAAGAAATAGCAAAACAAAAGGAAAAAACAGAATATCTTTCAAAGCGTTATCATGAAATCAGAAAGAAGATGCTTTCGGGCTTTATGAGCGAGGCAGAACGAGAACGAGAGCTTGACATTTTATCGTTCAGGATAAACGAGATTGAAAGTGCCGCTTTGCGTATAGGCGAGGATGAGGAGCTGAAGGAAGAACGCAAACTTCTTAATAATGCAGAGAAGATAATGAATGCAATAGAATCGGCTTATTATATGCTCGCAGGAGATAAGGATGCACTTTCGGCACTTTCCATGGCTGCAAGTGAAATGTCATCAGTTTCCGAGTTCTCAAAAGAATACGAACAAATGACTGAAAAGCTTAATGATGTGTATTATGCAGCCGAGGATATAAAGGAAGAACTTCGCGATATGAAGCTAAATTTTGACTTTGATCCTTCACGCATCGATGAGGTAGAACAGCGTATTGATTTGCTTTCAACCTTAAAACGCAAGTATGGTGGAAGTATAGAAAGCGTACTCGAATATAAAAAAGAATGTGAAAAAGAGCTTGATGCACTTTTAAAGTCTTCTCAGGAAAACGAAAAATATATGGGCGAGCTTGCGGACATAAAGACAGAGTATGCAAAAGAAAGTGCAATATTGAGCGATATAAGAAAGTCTGTTGCAAAAGAGCTTGAAACAAGATTGCTTAAAGAACTTTCCGAGCTTGGAATGGAAAAGGCTCGCTTTGAGGTTGCGTTCTCTCAAAAGTGCGAAGAAGCGTTTGACGAAAACGGAATGGATAATGCGGTGTTTATGCTTTCTGCAAACTCAGGTGAAGCGTTGAAAGGCTTAGCATATGTCGCATCAGGCGGTGAAATGTCAAGAATAATGCTGTCATTTAAAACGGTATTTGCCGATAATGATGACATTGAAACGATGATTTTTGATGAAATTGATACAGGCATAAGCGGTAAGGTGGCAGACGCTGTCGGCGAAAAGATGAAGAAAATTGCAAAGAAGCGTCAGGTCATCTGCGTGACTCATCTTCCGCAAATTGCGGCACTTTCAGAGAACCATCATGAGGTAATAAAAAAAGATGATGGCGAAAAAACCGTTGTCGAGGTTAAATTGCTTGATGAAGACGGTGCAGTTAAGGCAATTGCCAAAATGCTTGGCGGAAGTGAATTTGAAGAAACAGCACTTGAACACGCAAGACAGCTTGTTTCAAAAAAGTAGTGTGAATACGCTTTAAGTTATAAGGAAAACATACACAGTACGGAAAATAAACTCCGTACTGTTTTGTTTTTAGGAGCGTGCTATGGATAATAAAATCTTGAAAATCGGTAAACGGACAATCGGTTGCTTGCTTGTTGCCCTGCTTATTGCAATAAACCTTTTACCCGAAATGACTGCTTTGCGTAATATCGAAAACGGCTCGAATATCTATGATGTAAAAATGCTTGAACCGCTTATGCAAGGATATGTGCCGATAAGTATTTGGGGGAGCGACTCTGTTCGTGTTTCGGGTGATTTATCAGAAAGCTTGGGCGAAAAAAGCGAAAACACAGTAACGCTTAAAGTGTGCGGAATCCCTGTAAAAACCGTGAATGCCTGTGTTCGTGAAAGCGTTTACCTGATGCCGGGCGGAGCGAGCATTGGAGTAAGACTTCACACTCAAGGAGCACTTATTGTAGGCTTTGGAGATGTAAATACGGGCGATTCGTTTTACAGCCGTCCTGCACAAAAAGCAGGACTTGAGGCAGGGGATATAGTCATTGAAATAAATGGCGAAAAGATAAGAAGTGCAAAGGATGTTACACGACTTTGCAACAATGAAAGCAACAAGGTTGTAAGCGTTAAGGTTATAAGAAATGGCGAAAGTTTAGATTTTGAAGTTACACCGCGGTTTGATATAACCGACAATGAATACAAGCTCGGCTTGTGGGTGCGTGACAGCAGCATCGGAATAGGTACGCTTTCTTTTTACAGAATGTCCGACAAAAAGTTTGGAGCACTCGGGCACGCTATAACGGATATAGATACGGGTGCATTGCTTGTAGCAGAGCATGGCGACATAGTGCTCGCCGAAGTCCGTGATGTGAAAAAAGGAGAACAGGGAAGCCCCGGTGAGCTTATGGGTGCATTTTCAAACCTTAGCCTAAAGCTTGGTGCCATTGAGACAAACAGCAATAAAGGGCTTTACGGAAAAATGTATACCGACCTTGAAAATAAACTCTACCCAAACGGACTTGAAGCAGGGTACAAGGACGAGGTAAAAGAGGGCGAAGCTTCGATTTTAAGCACAGTTTCAGAGGACGGAATCGTGGAGTACAAATGCAGAATACTGAAAGTATACAGACAGCAAGACCGCAACGAAAAGGATATGGTAATTGAAATAACCGACAAAAGGCTTCTTGATAAAACAGGCGGTATAGTTCAGGGAATGAGTGGCTCGCCTATAATCCAGGACGGAAAACTTATAGGTGCTGTCACCCACGTTTTAGTAAATGATCCCACACGGGGTTACGGTATCTTTATTGAAAATATGCTTGAAGTGGCAGGGTGAGAATAAAGACAGGGCTCTGTGCTTCTTTGTGTGTTACAATGAAGTTCACAAACTTGAATTGGCATCACTTTTGTGTTAAACTATGAAAAATACTGTTAAACTGCTACCGAGTAGTAGAATGTTCAAAGCATTCGTTTGCACATCGTTAGGTCTTAGAAGATGTGTGTACGGATGCTTTTTTTGGAGGTTATTATGTTTAGCCGGAAGGGAACAACAGGCTATTTTTCAAAGCCCGAAATTGTATTATGGTGTTCATCAGTAATGCTAATTGTGCTATCATTTTGCATCTTTGGTGGGGGAAACTATCTAATATTAATCGCATCGTTAATAGGTGTTACATCGCTGATTTTTAACGCCAAAGGAAATCCGTTTGGTCAATTTCTAATGGTAATATTTAGTTTGTTGTATGGGATCATTTCCTTTACCTTTGCTTATTATGGAGAAATGATTACATATCTTGGCATGACGATGCCAATGGCTGTATTTGCGCTGATTTCCTGGCTGAGGAATCCATATCAGGGGAACAAAGCAGAGGTTAAAGTGAACACCATTAGCAAAACTGAAACAATGTTTATGTGGGCAATGACAGCAGCAATTACTGTTTTGTTCTACTTTATCTTAAAGTATTTTGAAACGGCAAATATTCTGCCAAGTACAATATCTGTAACTACAAGTTTTCTTGCAGTATACCTTACTTTTAGAAGAAGTTCTTATTTTGCATTGGCTTATGCTGCAAATGATATTGTTTTAATTATTTTGTGGATATTGGCAAGTTTATATGATGCGAGATACATTTCGGTTGTAGTATGTTTCATTGTTTTTTTTGTAAATGACATATATGGATATATCAGCTGGCAAAAAATGAAAAAGAGACAAACGACCGTTAAGTAAATTCAGCAAACAGAATAGAATGCATATATAAAAGCTATGCAGTGAATCTTACATAGCCGTTATTGACTTAAAATTATTGTCTCTATATCAAAAATATGCTTGAAGAAGCGGCATAGCGGGGGGTAGCAGCCCCCTGCTTTTTGTTGCACGATTACACCGCCTGTGATATTATCGAAAAAAGGACGGTGAAGCAAATGGGAACAGTTTTATATGAAGCACACTATCAATTTAGTCTCATTACTTTAATGCCGACTCTTATGCTTGCTGTTATTATACTTTTTCCGAAAATAATAGAAAAAGATGCATTGAAACAAGGAAGAAAGATGTCGCAATCAGCCAAGCGTATTGTACGCATCTTCTGTATTTATGCGGGCATTTTCGTTGGCTTGATTTCATTGATCTTGATTACAAGTGAAATTAGTATGTACTCCAAAATTATTGGGGCGTATGAGCGTGGTGAGTACGAAATTGTTGAAGGATACGTAGAAAATTTTGACCCAATGCCTTACGAAGGTCGTTCGAACGAATCTTTTGAAATCAATGGTGTTTATTTTTCTTATTCAGATTATGCGATTCAGCAAGGTTATCACAACTCTAAATCCCATGGTGGCGTTATTTCCGGTGATGGTCAATACTTAAAAATCGGATATGTTCATCCATACCTCTTTTCCAAGATCGGCAATGTTATTGTATATATAGAAGAACTTTCTCCTGGATCTTAATCATGTGCAGCATAAAACAAGGAGTAAGCCGGACTCTTAGTTTCTGCAATAACTTGTTTTTGTGTTATAATTAAAATGATATGAACCGCTGTACAGAATTCTTTTGATATTAAAAGGAGGACGGCAAGATGAAAAAGCAAGAAAAGATTGATTTGATTCAAAGAGGAATCCGAGAAACGGCAATTTGCCGATGCTATTTTACATACGATCAAAATTATTTTTATTACTATCCCAATGCGGTAAATGATAAGTTCATCTTGGGACAGAAAGAGGATGATTTTATTCTGGACGGATATTGTGTTCGTAAAATTTCCCACCTTAAAAAAGCAGAAATAAAAGATGACAAGTGCAGTGAAATCAATAAACTGTTTGGTGTTGCAGACCGGGTGGTGGATCCCGGTATTGACATCAGCAGTTGGCAGAGCATTTTTGAATCATTATCTAAATTGGACACATACATCCGAATTGAAGATGAGTTTAACGGACAATTTGCTATTGGCGTTATCGAAAAAGTATTAAAAGACAAGCTGTATTTTAAACCGTTTGACGCAGATGGAATATGGGATGAAGATGGTTTGGAAATTCGATATTCTCAAATCACATCTGTAAGCTGGGGAACAAGATATGCACAATACTGGAAGCGCTACTTGGAAAGATAATGAGAGAAGGCGGTGAATATTGTGAATTTAAGTGAAGTGCAGAAATTGCTTGATGATAACGGCATACAGCATGTGTTGACGGTTGAACCGAGTCGCAGTGAGTTTTATGTCAAAAAAGGATTTAGACCTACTGAAGATACAGGTGCATTTTGCTTGCTTACAATACAGAATCCTAATCACAGCAAAAACATTGAGATTATATTCAAAGATGCATCCGATAATCCCCAATTCTATGATTTAGAGTTTGGCGGTTTTTGGTACGAAATGTTTGACTGCCCGGATGATATACTTTCGCGAGAATTGATAGATGAAATACAGAGTATCTTATTAGGAAGAGTTTGGGTTATCTTTGCGACCAATGCGAAAAACAGTGCGTGGTTTTTTGACGGTATATTCCGTGATACAGTTGAAGAAGAATGGAATGATATGGATGAGCTTCAAGAAACAATCAGAAAAATCAAGGCACCTAAGAGCCTTTGGCGTAAACTCTTTAGGCGGACGGATTGCTATGAGATTTTCAACTGGAAAAAACATGAAAAAATCATCAAGTAGTGTTATTGCTTGAGTAATTGTATTGGAGGTTATTTTTGATGTTATGTCTTGAAGAATACAGAGATATCCTTCTTGAAAACGGCTTTGAAGAGGCTTCGAAAAATCCATATCATTTCTGGAAGATTCTGACGGAGAAAACAGCGTACATAATTAATTTGAAACAACTGAAAGATGGAATTGGTATTGTATATGGTGTTATGTCAACAGCTGTTTTTTGGAATGAAGCAGATTGGAAATTCCAACATGAATTTGGCAGACGTGATAGTGAATGCAATCTTAGACATTATATAGAGATAACTTCAAAAGATGATGAGAAAAAGGCAGACATTGTTATACGAAAACTTTATGAAGAATATCGACTTATTGATAAAGATACTTTGTTGAATACAGTTAAAGACTTAAGAAAACAGTTTATTCAGGAAATAACAAATATTTTGAAACCGTTGGGATTTAGGAAGAAAGGCAATCAGTGGAGAAAAAATCTGACAGATGATATTGTGCTGCAGTTTTGGGCGGATAAAAGCCAATACTCAGATTTGTATTATTTTGAGATTAATATTTTTTCGCAAGTATCCTCACGGGGACTATGGTGCTATTCAGAAAGATTGAAAAATGTTGGAACAGAACTATATGGGTGTGACGATTATTCGCAATGCTTATTTGACTGGCAACTTCAATCTAAGGATGAGCTAAGGGAGATTGTAAACCGTTCGTATAAAGAAGAACTGTTGCCGTTAATTGAAACGGATTTATGCGAATTAGGAAAGAAACCCTTTGTTTGGGAGAGGTGTATTTGTCCGCGTGATTGCTGCGAACAATGTTGGGTAGAAAAGAATCTTTGGGAAGCAAAACAAATCAGGTGATACTATGGAACAAAAAACTTATTCTTTTTCGATTATAACACCGGAAGGACTGATTACGTTAAAAATAAATCGTGTGGTTATCAATGAAAGTAAAGAAAATATGAGAACTACTCTTTCAACATCAATTCAAGGTGAATTCCGTTCTTATCAGGCCGAGACCACTGAAGATGCATTGTATTGCATTGCAAAGGATTTGCCTGAAAATTGGCATATCAAATCGTGCCTTTCTTGTCAGTATGGTCATTTCTGTCCCATAGGCAATGGTGATAATGAACTGTTTTGCGTAACTGACTTTGAACCGAAATCCTCTCGTGATTTATGGCGTGTCACGGAGGACGATAACGAAAGAAAAAACAGAAGCCGTAACCTGTTTCATTCGTGTGAATTTCATAAAGAGCAAAGCAAGGATTATTATACATACAGTGATTACTATTTCAGAATGAATGACAGAAAATCAGAATGATAAAAATTGTTGCTATAATTACAAGCACTCGTTTCGGCTTCGCTCATGACTACAAACGTGATCTTTATCAAGAATATGCTTGATGAAGCGGCATAATAAGTAATTAGATCGTAACCCTGTGATCAACGATACCACACATGATAAAACCGAGGCAGGGAGTATGTATTGCTTCGGTTCCGTAATTCAATTTACCTTTTCTTTATGCTTTCCCAAATTTCCCACAAGAAAAACGAATGCTTTTTGCATCCTTATAAGTTTGTTTGATTTTATGCTCGGATCTCCATCTCGGCATTATAATTTCTCCTACTTTGTTTCTTTTGGATGTCGTCAAAATACAAGACGGAATCGTTTGATCGAGAAAACGGGATGCACCTTGTATTCACTGCTTGTTCATTGTCGCTAATAGACAATTCATAAATTTTCATATAATACTTCTTTTTTGTTTTAATTTTAATGTAGCATACTTCTTGCCGCTTTGCAAGAATGGGTGGGGATGAAAATGCTGTCAAAGAGGGGAGTGCTTCAGATGAGGATATCACCATTCGGGAGAAATTTATGATTCGCGTTCCTGCTTTGGAGTAAATTGTCAATATACCTCTGTATGAGATAGGTAAATCTACTTCTGTTTGGTCGTGCTGCTTCTGTGATCGCAAGAAATGCGAACGGTGCTGGGAAGAAAAGAATCTTTCGGAAGCAAAACAAATGGTGTTATATGCTTGAAACGGTTGCTTTTGATAGTAAAATTCATCGCACTTAGTCTAACAATTCACTAAGTACATTAAGGAAACTGTAATGGAGAATGCTTCTACGTTTTTGTGCTTTTAATGTTTCTGTGATATAATGACAAGAAATTGATATAGTACGAGCAACTACTAACTGCTCAAAAAATAATATTTTATGTAGATGATTTTATCGTTTAAGCGTTTCGATTGCTAAAAATTATAGATTGGATCGCTGTGAAAACACTCCGATTGCTGCGGAGCCATTCAGTGCTCGGGGTGAAGTTTGACTATCAATATCAGTGGCTTACCAGACACTATGCAAAATTAAATATTCCGAGGATAGAGCCACTGGTTTTGGCTTGAAAGGAGCAATTTAAGTGGAACAGTTTCATTACAATGCCTTCATATCTTATCGCCATTGCGAGCTTGATGCTACCATCGCTGGGCGGATCCACCGTCATTTGGAACAGTTTTCTATTCCACATTCTATCCGCAAAAAAACTGGCATCCGAAAGATTGATAGGATCTTTCGTGACAAGGAAGAACTACCCATGTGTAGTGATCTAGGAGAGAGTATTGCCGCAGCTATTGATAATTCGGACTATCTGATTTTAATCTGCTCTCCTCGCACAATGGAATCTGAATGGGTCAAGGCAGAGTTGCACCTCTTCCTTCAGAACCATTCTATTGACCGAGTCCTTCCAGTCCTTGTGGAGGGTGAGCCTAAAGATGTCATTCCTGCTGTCCTACTGGAAGGTCGGGAGCCTTTGTGTTGTAATTATCGACTCTCTCCTCGTCGGGCAAAACGGGAGGAACTTCCTAGGTTGGCTGCTTGTATTCTTGGTTGCCGTTATGACGATTTGATTCGTCGGCAAAAACAACGAAAACGTCGGAAACTTATAATTGCTTTTACATTTCTCCTGGTGGCCATAGCAGCATTGGCCGCCTACTTCTATCAATCAGCTCGAACCATTGAAGGTTATTATAAAGATCAGCTCCGAAGCCAATCTCGCTATTTATCTAACGAATCCCTACTTCTTTTGGATGCAGGGGATCGGCTTTCTGCAATAGAGTTGGCTCTTCACGCCATGCCCAAGGGGGAGGATGATCCCCGCCCTTGGATACCGGAAGCGGAATTTGCCTTGGGCTCCGCCATTGGAATCTACAATGGAGCGGAAGCTCTACGTGCTGTCAATGCTTTCTCCCACAGCTCCAGGGTTATGGGCTTTCTTTGCGATGAGAACAGAAGCCGTATGATCAGTTGGGACAATAGTCCAGCCATATATATCTGGGACACTGAGAACTTTGAGCTCCTTCACAAGCTTTCTTTGGACAAGGAAGTAGACCGATTGAAACTCAATGGTAATCAAATGATATTTACAAGTGCTTCGACTTTGTATTGTTATGACTTTCTTACAGGCGAATTTGTCTGGATTATCGAGGAGGTACATGACAAAGACTTCTTTATATCCACAGAAAAGGACATGATTATCTTTGCAGACAGTGAAACACTCTATCGCGCTGATTCGAAGGAGGGTAAGATCCTTGATACCGTACCCCTTCCTGAGGGTGAATTGCTTAGCCTTTTATCTATATCTCCAGATGGAGGACAGATCGCTTTCACTACGTACACTGATCAATCGAAGCGAGGTATTCTAATTTATGATTTCGCAAAGAATTGTTTCCAAACAAGCAATCGCACATTAAAGGCTATCTATCATGGGATTTTTATAGAGGATCGACTGGTAATTTTGGGTTGTGACGATATTTTATCTACTAGCGGATGGATATCCGGTTTAACCCATCTTTTGAAAGGGACAATGGAGTTGAGCTGTCTGGATGTAGCCACGGGACTGGAGCTTTGGACAAACCACCTTCCCTATTTTCAAGTTTCCTACGAGGAAGCTCTCCATTCCGTCGAGTTTCCCGTAGCAGAAAATACTTTTATAAATGCTATTGCCGCATCTTTCTCGAATGTATGCTATTATGTAAATCCTGTGAGTGGTGAAGTCGTTGATGAAGTCCAGATGCCAGCTTCTGCTGTTTCTGTGGACAAGAGCGATGGAAAACTTTTCTGGTTTCTTCGGGATGGAAACTACTGCTATAACGATATAGGATCTGGGGAAACGGCAAGCATACAATATTTTCCATCTAATGTTACGCGTGGCATCACGGGAGGGGGAGGCTATGTTCAGTTTGATTCGTCCAATCAGATTGTTCTCTATCGTTTCATCTATGATGACAGTCTGGAATACGTTGATGGGACGGAAACTAAAGATTATCTCGAGGCTTTAGCTGTAAGTGATCGTTATATTCTTTTGCAAAAGGGCTATGATAGTGACGATATGAAGAATCTCTTTTGCTACCGTATTGGGTCGGAGCGAACTTTGATTTGGGAGGAGACGGTGGAGGATGCGAATGTATTCCACATCAATGGGGATCGACTCTATATCACTTCTGGTAATAGCGAAAAGCTGAGGATCTATGACCTCACCGACGGTTCCGTGGATACTCGAGACGTTCTCTCTGCAGTGGGAGACGGCTTTTGCTTTGTCACAGCTTCTGTATTTTTAAATACATATCTCTACTGCCTCATAGAATCAAGGGAATTCATTGACGGAGAGTACCAATCATCATTTGCTGTAGAGATCAAGGACCTGGAACATGATACTATAAGGCGGATCAAATTGGAAGGCGACTGGCCTAATCTATATGAGGCAACATTAGCACCCTCTGCAGACGGCAGCAAACTGTGGATTTCCATGTCTACAGGTATGGATAACCATATCCGTGTCGTTGATCTGCAAACAGAAGAAATTTACAACTATGATACGCCTTTGAATCAGCTCAACGAGAAGAAGTTATCCATCTTCGTCTCCTCGCAGGGGGACAGGGCTATCTGCCTTGGCAACCATGGATTCTGTATACTTCGAGCCTTTGCATCAGAGCAAACAGAGATTCTCACGAGTAATACTCCGGTCTCTGCTTGCTGGTCCGAGGAACGGGAAGAATTTTACATTTTGGAGAGCAGCGGGGAGCTTTCCCGTTATTCTCCCACTGGTGCTTTGTTGCAGCAGACCGAGATTCATTCAAAAGTGGGCTCCTTCGATACAATACAATGGAATACTGATAAGTTTATGGTGAACGTAGACGGCTATTGTAACCTTCTAGATCCAGAGACGTTTCTGGTTTATGCTTATGTTCCCAAGACGATCTTCTACAGTGACGCGGAGGATGTTTTTTATATCATCAACCACGATTCTGATTATAATTATTTTCTGGGGTTTTATTCCAGATACACCACCCAAGAACTTTTGGATAAGGCCAAGGCCATCAAGGGAGATTTCTCTCTTACAGAGAAACAGAAGCGGGCTTACGGTTTAGAATGAAAAAATCCGGATAACTTATGGTGAATGCAAAGGCAAAGATTTTGTATATTGGAATCACTCGTCTCCGCTTCACTCATAACTATAAACATAATCTTTATTGAAAATATGCCTAAAGTGGTCAACTAACAAAGCAATGAGGGCATAGCTCCACACTAGATTATTGAATTTGTAATAGGAGAGGAGGATGCCGCTTTTCTTGTGCTTTATACATGACTGTGGTACAATATGATTGACATATCTTAACGAAATTGGTGGATCCAAATTGATAAAACCGACCTTCAAAGGCCAATTGGGTAGTGATGAATATTTTAGCTTTTCACTCCGTGTACAAAATTCGAAGTATCGTGAATTTTCGTGGGAGCGAGGCTGTGTGGTTGTAGACAACGGTGCACCTTGGTGCTGGGGCAAGGGGCAGATTAAGGCTTCGGGTTGTGCATGTTTTCACATTGCGTACCGCAACATGAAAACATGTATGGTGCCAGGAACTTATACTGTAGCTTGGTATTTTGACGGACAGTTGAAACATAGAGAACGGTTTGTCATTACGCAGGAACGGAGTTGGGAATCCGTCTTTCACATTCCAGACGAGAAGGAGATCATGCAATACCGGAACGTGCGGAATTTGCGTTCTCCCTACATTATGGGGTGGTATTTGCTTTCAGCGGAGATAAGGTATACAGAGTACATGGTAGACTTCAAAACCGACCATATACCCAAAGGTACTTACTGTTCCCTCGGAGCATGGGCTATGGATTATTCCGGGCTTAAAAAGAATTATCGTTTTGTGCAATCAGAAAATAACGCCACTCACGCCTACGCCGGCTTCCAACGAATCGATGACGGCCGTATGGTGAGCATTATGTCTGTTTGGGATATTTACTGTCAAGACGTTTCGGGAAATAAAAAGACCATCAGTGCTAAGAGACTATATCCTCAGAATGTGATCAATGGTGGAAAATTTTGGGGTGAAGGTGACGGTGAACGCAGTATAGCACCCTTTGCATGGGAAGCTAAACATTATTGGTACCGCATGCATCTAAAAAGCATACCCGCGCAAGATAAAACCTTATTGGAACAGTGGGTATGCGACATCGAAACCGGAAATTACACTCTGCTGTGTCGCTATGAACTTGCTGTTCCAAACGCTGTGTTTAAAGGAAACATAGCGGTTTTTCTCGGAAATTATTTGACGGAAACAGCAGGTGAAGTGCGTTCTATGGAGGTGCGCAACGCCAAATATCTGCACGCAGACACAAAACGATGCCAGACAATAAAACAAGTGCAGCTGTCCTCTATGGATGGTCTGCCGCATTATGAAGGAAGCTACAATTTCGGTGTGACAGGCAATTGCGTTTGGATGATCACCAGTGGCATAGGTGGCGATTGGTTCCATAATGGGAAAGGAAAAAAGGCAACGAATTTCACGCTACACTGATCCTAAAACATTGCTTCAAATAAAATGAGTACAGACTGTAGACAGTTTGTGCTTTTTTAAAGCAAAACAATGATACCTGCGTTCTCCCCAAAAATTGGAATTTCTAGAAAAGGTGAGAAAATTTAAAAAACAGCACACCTTGGTCTTTTCTTGCTGTGTATGTTATAATAAAAGCAAGATTTGCGGAGGTGGACTATATGCTGATAATAATGGAAGGCATTGTAATGTGCTTTGTTTTGTTACTCACATGTGTAGTTGCAATTGCTGACAGTGCTGTTGGCGGTGTTGCTCTTTATGAAGAAGATGTTCAGCAGCGAGTTGTTGAATTGGGATATACAACAAAAAAGAAGATAAAGAAAAGCATGGTTGGGATGAGTGTTGCCATGTTCGTTCCGCTTTTCACCTTGGTTCCGTTCATGGTTTATTATATCAACGGCGCTGCGGAGTTTTGGAGTGCATTTTGGCAAATGACACTCATCATGTGGATTATGGGCGTTTTTGACCGCCTGTTTATTGATTGGTACTGGGTAGGACATACAAAAGCGTGGAACATTGCGGGGACGGAGGATTTAAAACCGTATATACCAAAACGTGTTCTTGTGCAAAAATGGGTATTTACAATTTTGGGTTTTCCCGTGATTTCTGCTTTACTTGCGGGGGCAGTGTCTTTGATTAAATAATAGTATAATTTGATATTCAGGAGGAATTATGATAAACAAATTTTGTAAAAAGCCACTCTGGGAATGTACAATTAAGCTTGCAAAGGTTGCTTCGGGTGCAGAAAAGGCGGAGCTTGTAATCAAAAATGCTCGCCTTATCAATGTTTGCACGCATGAGATTTTGGAAAATATATCAGTTGCAGTGGTAAGCGGTCGCATTGCACTTGTGGGCGATGCAGAGCATTGTATAGGTGAAAACACAAAGGTAATTGATGCTGATAACAAGTATCTTGCTCCTGCATTTATGGACGGACATATACATATTGAATCATCAATGCTGTCAGTAGGTGAATACGCAAAGGCAGTAGTTGCACACGGCACAAGCGGAGTATTTATTGATCCGCATGAGATATGCAATGTGCTTGGGCTTGACGGTGTAAATTATATGATGGAGGATGCAAAGCGTACTCCGTTAAAGACCATGCTTACAACACCGTCATGCGTTCCTGCGGTGGGTGGCTTTGAAGATACAGGAGCTAAGATTGACCCCGAGGATATAGCCATTACAATGGATTATGATTCGTGTGTCGGTCTTGGTGAAATGATGAATTTCCCCGGCATTTTGAGTGGAAATCCTCATACACACGGGATTGTTGCAGAAACGCTCAAGGCAGGCAAGATCCCAACAGGACATTATTCGCTTCCTGAAACGGACAGAGGACTCAATGCTTATATAGCAAGCGGTTTAAGATGCTGTCACGAATCCACAAGGAAAGAGGATGCTTTGGCAAAAATGAGATTGGGTATGTATGCAATGCTCCGCGAAGGCTCTGCATGGCATGACCTTCACGAGGTTGCAAGGGCGGTGACGGAACATAAGGTTGACAGTCGCTATGCTTGCTTGGTTTCAGACGATACACATCCCAATACGCTTATAAAGTACGGACATCTTGACCATATCGTCCGCCGTGCAATTGAGGAAGGAATCGACCCCGTAACGGCAATCCAGATGGTTACAATCAATGTGGCACAATGTTTTCAGCTTGACCATGAAATGGGAAGCGTTGCACCGTCCAAGTGTGCAGACCTTGTGCTTATCGACGATCTTAATACTTGCCATGTAACAGATGTTTTCATCGACGGTGAACTCGTGGCAAAGGATGGCAAAATCACGGTAGAATTTGCACCTTATACATATTCTGAAAAAGCAGTAAATTCAGTTCATCTTGACAAGCTTACATCTGACGACTTCAAGATTCCCTGTGAGGGAGAAAGCGTAGAAGTGCACGCAATTGAAATCATACCTGCAAAGGTAGGCACATTTGATAAAATAGTAACGCTGCCTGTACGTGATGGCAGTATTACAGCGGACTCTGAACAGGACGTATTAAAGGTTGCGGTGTTTGAGCGTCATAAGAGAACGGGCACAGCAGGTAAGGGATTTACCAAGGGCTTTGGTATCAAGCGCGGAGCGCTTGCACAGACGGTAGCTCATGATGCACACAATCTTCTTGTGGTAGGCAGTAATGACGAGGATATGGCACTTGCGGCAAACACACTTATCGAGTGTGGCGGAGGACTTGTTGCGGTACTTGACGGCAAGGTGTTGAGCCTTGTTGAACTGCCCATCGCGGGTCTTATGAGTGATAAACCCATTGCTGAAATGAGTGCATCAATTGAGAAAATGGAACAAACATGGGCGGAAATGGGAAGCACGCTGCCGTCTCCGTTTATGACAATGGCACTCATTCCGCTTGCGTGCCTGCCTGAAACACGCCTCACAAACCGCGGTCTTGTAGATTGCAGAACATTTGAGTTTATAGATCTTGTTGTAAAATGAGAATTATGCTTGAGGAAGCAGGGTAAAAGAAGTATAATTTAAGCAATGAATAATAAAAAGGAAGACTCCAATATGCACAAGAGAATAATTGCGATAATGTTGGCGGTATTTATGCTTATGGGCATTTTTTCGGGATGTATTAAGGGCGAAAAGTATAATGTTGATTATGGCGGTGCAAAGTGGCTTTATAAAAATGCAAAAGACTCTTATTTTGCAGGGCAAAAGGTAAAGCTTTACTTTGACATGATTGCAACCGATACGGACTACAGCTTTTATTTGGACGGAGAAAAATTGAATTTTGATTATGACGAAAGAAAAGGTTTTATAATCGAGTTTGTTATGCCTGATCATGATGTAAAACTTGAGTTTGAAACGGTAAATTCAATGGAACGTTATGCAGAATCCTATGAAAGCGGTACCGTCTTGATTGATTATTCAAGCAAGGAAACAGGAGTTCCTACAAATTCGCCTGATTCATATTATGCTTTGGTTCTTCAAGCAACCGATGACCCATACACGCATGAATTATCCGTTTATGATGATGGCGTGTGCAGAGTTTACAGCGTATCTTGCTACGCTTATACGGATTGCTATGAGATAATTACCGTAAACGGAGTTGATAAGTGGTCAACTCTCGAAAACGGTGCTTCACTTGACGGAACTGTCATAACCTTGAAGTTCTTTGACGGCGAAAAGCTTCAGAGCGTTTCAAGCGATAATATGCATGGGGAAGACGGAGAAGTGCTTTTGAGTGTTATCCGTTCAACTTTGCAGGACTATATAGACGAAGCGAATTTTATCGGCGAGAAAAAACTTTAATTTTAAATTACAAAGGCTAAACAAAGGAGAAAAGAAAATGAATTTTTATTGTCAGCTCAATTATGAGCACGTACCCTATGTATCACCCACAAGCCCCAATGGCAATATTGCAAACAACGGCTGCGGAGTTTGCTGTGCATCAATGATAGTTGAGGCACTGACGGGTAAGGACTTTCCGCCTGAGGAGAGTGCTATCTTGGCAAAGCAGAGCGGAGCACGCGAGGGCTTTGGTACCGATATGAGAATATACGCTCCTGCATTTGCAGAGGCTAAGGGTCTTTTCTGGAAGTCAACACTCGACACGGATGAAGTATACGATTTTCTTGAAAAGGGCAAGGGATTGGTTATTGCAAATACTATTGGCGACAGAGAAGATTGGGTAGGCGTATTTTCAGACTCAAGACATTATATTGTTCTTGCAGGTGCTGAAAACGGCGAAGTTAAGGTCTGGGATCCAATGCTAAAAGAGGGCAGATACGACCGTGAGGGCGTAAAGGGCAAGGTAAGGCTTGACGGATTTGATGCATATTCTGATTTTTACAATGTAATCCGCGACTGCGAAACAAAACCTTATTATCTTTTCTGGAAAGAATGAGTACAAAAGACGGCTGAAAAGGCCGTCTTTTTCAACTGTGACAATGTGCTGAAAATATTGACAAATGGAATATGGAGAGTATAATTTTAGCATAAAGTTGCTTGTGTAAAGGAATGAAAAAGGTTCTTTTATTAGGTGGCTAAAAATAAGGAGAATAATTATATGGCGAACTACTACCAGCCACAGTTTGAATGTGCTTCTCATGAAGAGATAAGAGCTATTCAAAGTGAAAAGCTTGTTAAACAGGTTAAGCACGTGTATGAAAATGTAAAGTACTACCGTGATTTGATGGATGAAAAAGGCGTAACGCCGGATGATATAAAGTCGATAGACGATTTGCATAAGTTGCCCTTTTTGTCAAAGGCAGATTTGAGGGATGCATACCCTTACGGTCTTTTGGCTACGGATTTGAAAAACTGTGTTCGCATACATTCAACAAGCGGCACAACAGGCCGTCGCGTTGTTGCTTTCTATACCCAAAATGATATCGACCTTTGGGAAGATTGCTGTGCAAGAGCAATAGTTGCAGCAGGCGGTACAAAGGAGGATGTATGCCAGGTAGCATACGGCTACGGTCTTTTTACGGGCGGCTCCGGACTGCATGGCGGTTCACACAAGGTTGGCTCACTTACATTGCCCATGTCATCGGGTAATACCGAACGTCAGATACAGTTTATGCGTGACTTACACGCAACTATTATTTGTTGCACACCCTCATATGCTGCATACATTGGTGAAACGCTCAAAGAAATGGGCATCTCACCCGATGAGATAGATTTAAAAGCAGGTATTTTCGGTGCAGAGCCATGGACTGAGGCCATGCGTCGTGACATTGAAAAGTCGCTCGGCATAAAAGCATATGATATTTACGGACTCACAGAAACAAGCGGTCCGGGCGTTGCGTTTGAATGTGAAGCACAGACAGGTATGCATATAAATGAAGACCATTTCTTTGCAGAAATTATTGATCCCGAAACCGGTGAAGTTTTGCCCGAGGGTGAAAAGGGTGAGTTGGTATTTACAAGCCTTGACAAAGAGGCGTTTCCGCTTCTTCGTTATCGCACAAGAGATATTTGCATACTTTCAAGAGAAAAGTGTCCCTGTGGCCGCACACTCGTTAAAATGTGCAAGCCCATGGGCAGAAGTGATGATATGCTCATTATACGCGGCGTAAACGTATTCCCGTCACAGATTGAAACGGTTCTTTTGAACGAGGGCTATTCACCGAACTATCTTATAGAAGTTGACAGAGACCGTAACACAGATACTCTTGATGTATCGGTTGAGCTTACTCCCGAACAGTTCTCCGATACCGTTAAGGAGATCTCTGCAAAGGAAAAGGCACTGGCTGCTGCTATCAAGACAATGCTTGGCATAAATCCCAAGGTTCATCTTGTCGCTCCAAAGACGATAACAAGAAGCGAGGGCAAAGCGGTACGCGTTATCGACAAGAGAAAGCTGCACGATTAAATTCTACTTCAATAATACAGAAAGGAAATTGTGAAAATGAGCGTTAGACAAATATCCGTATTCATTGAAAATAAAAAGGGTAAGTTGGCAGAAGCTTCCAAATACCTTGCAGAGCATAATGTAAACTTGAGAGCACTGTCAATTGCTGACACATCAGAGTTTGGCATACTTCGCATAATCTGCGATGATATGGAACTTGCGCAGAGTGTTCTGAATGAGGGCGGCTATGTAACGACTGTAACAGATGTTTTGGCTGTTAAGATTTACGATAAGCCCGGCAGTCTTGCTGAAATTCTACAGGTTTTGTCAGAAGCAAATATTGTAATTGAATACACATATGCGTTCTTGTCATCCAAGCCCGACTCTGCATATATTATACTCCGTGTTGATGATAATCAAAGAGCAGCAGCGGCACTGGCAAGTGCAGGAATAAAAACTGCGAACCAGGATGAATTGTTTTAAGACTTAAAACCTAAAATGCACAAAGCCACAGCGAAAACTGTGGCTTTGATTTTTGTTTAATCTTATTTTTCCAAATCTCCAAAGCCTCGCATATAGGCATTGGGAGGGAGATAAGGGCAAAGCTCATCATACATATCTGCATCCTCGTCATAGGTCAATCCTGCAGGGATAAGACCTGTGAACTCCGTGGCGGACACAGTCTGCATATGGTCCCTGTCGGTTTCCTCTTGCTCTTTATTTTGTATGGGTCTGAAATCATCTTTTTTCATTGCGTGAATACTCCTTTTATTTTTGTTTATAAAAACAGTATTCCCGAAAAATGATGAATTTTATAAATGCAATTATTGTTTTTTTGATTTTTCAGCTTTTTTGCCGACTTTGAACATGAAAAGGAGAAGGAAAGCCAAATATATAATTACAAGTCCGAGTGCAACCCATGTCATGAGATCGCTTTCAGCGGCAAGGCTTACAAGCAAAAGAACGGGTGCACCGAATATGATACCAAAGGAGCTGCCTGTTATGAGGTTGTTTGCGGCAGGTGTTTCAAAGTCCGGGTCTATTTCGCGAAGCAACAATATGCCCGAGCTTATCGTGCCTGTGAGCATACCGTACATTGAAAGAAAACCTGCTTCACTGTATTCGGGATAAAGTCTGTCCGACATGAATTTGAGGTAGTAGAAAGTAACAACGCCGCCCAAGATTGCAAGAATTGTGAAGGGAAGTATATAACCGTGCAAATCTTCGATGTTGATGCTTGCAATGCCTGCAACAATCATAACATCAAATGCAAGACCTGAAATCCTGCTTAAAAGATAGTTGTTCTGATACTGTCTGCTGATAATCTTTGTTTTGCGGAGCTTGCCGATTATTACGCGACAAACTGTTGCAAGTGCAGAGCCGATTATGAAGTTAAAGCCCCAAAGTAATGCGGAAACCATGTTGGCAAGACCGGGTGCAACTTCAGCCAAAAGCACTGTTATGCCGTGAGTTACGAGGTATGTAAGAAGATAAATCAAACATACGAGTGCGAACTGAATACTGAATCGGTCAATTGACTGAGAAATCGGAATTTCGTTGCTGCTTTGGAAAGTATCAACGGTAACGGAGCCGGAAACATCTTCTCTGTCTGTGGAACGCTTGAACTTACCTTTTCGGTTTAAAATGTTGATATATATTACGCCTACTATGCAAGCGCAAAGGAAGCCTGCAGCTGCAAGTGAAAGGCCAAAAGAACGTCCGCCCGTCATGCCAAGTGCTTCATATGTTGCACCGACATTGTTTGCCTGACCGGGGCCCTGACCGTAAGCCATGGGGAGGAGTATACCGCTTGCTTTAAAGAGATTGGGCATTACTGTGTATGCAAGCCCAAGCGTTACAACGAGGCCGACTACTGCCTGAACAAGATATGTGCTTACAATCAAAGCACCGCTTTTACTGCCGATAAGTGTTGATGAACTGCTGTTTTTCTCCGGAATACGCAAAGACATTGCGATAAAGCCGAGAGCAAGAGCATGATAAGTGACTTTTTCAAGAAATACACCGTCAATATTTATGATGTTGAGTGAACGTATGAGTAAAAGCAGAAAGCCTGAAAGTACTGCTGTCGGCATAAGCGTTTTTTTGACAAACGGAAGCTTTCTGAGCAATATATTGGAAAACAGTATCAGTGTTGCCAAAATGCCGATTTGAATAATCGGGTTCCAAAGTGTGGTGTTAGCTGATGAAAAGTCCATATTCTACCTCGCAATTATTGGTTTTTGATAGCTTCATAAAGCAAAGCGAATTTTAAAGCGTTTGAGCTTTCGTTTATAATAAGCTCGTAATAAACACCGTTTGCCGTAAATACAAGAGCGTGCCTTCCGTGCATTGCAAGCTCTGAAATATCAGAAAACGGAATTTTTATATCACCGCAAACAAGCTCTTCTTTTGAAAGTGTCAAAGCACCTTGCGTGAGCAATGTTTCCTCATGCTTTTTGACGGTGGAAAGAGTAGCTTCTTTAGCTGTGTAAATGACTCCTTGCTGTGCGTGCTCTTTAACCTGATCCTTTTCCCAAGCATAGAGCTCTTTTACTGTTTGGTACGGTATGCCGTGAAGCATTCCGTATTCATCGTATGTGAAGCTCATGTCGCACTCTGTACAGGATACTGTATCGCCGTGTGACTTTATTGTATCTATTTTTTTGCACTTGGGGCACACAAACAATACATTTTCCATTTTTTCGGCAAGGTTTTTGCCCTTGTAACGCTTTTTGTCCTCAAGCTGGCGGGCGTATGCATCCTCATAAAGGTCGTTCTTTATACATTCGTTGATTTCATCAACGGTCATGCCTTCAAGCTGCTCTTTTGTATAGATGTTTACTGGTGCACCGTGAAGATAACCTTTTCTTGTGTTGCTCGTGCTCCAGTTCGGGCTTGCAAAATATCCGCCCACGATTTTATAGGTTATGAGTGCACATTTTGCACTCTTTATCATCTTTCCTGTTGAAGGTAGTATGGGATTTGTAATACCGTCCCACGAGCGAGCACCCTCTGCAAAAATACAGACATTTTCACCGCCTCTTATTTTGCGCAAAACATCAAGAACCGTTGATGAAGCTACGGAGCCTTTATAACGCATTATCGGGTCAAAAACGAATTTTATAAATTTGTATGCGTTTTTCCAACGGGATATATGCTCACTTGCAACGAAGTACATCTGCTTGCCGAAGCCGACACCGACCAAAATAGGATCATAGTCCGTATTATGGTTTGATAAAACTATGTATTGCTCCGGAAGCTCTTTTGGTTTTGTATAGGTATATCCCAATTTAAGACGCAGAAAAAGACTTAACGGGGGACAGAGAATTTTAAAGAAAATCTTATGTTTTTTGCTCATCGACTAAAGTCCTTATATAATAAATGGAATATATCGTTGTTTTAAACCAATGCAAATGCAGTGTCAATTAAACGGAACAGAAAATAAACAGTGTTAACTTTTTGCTTGAATAATGGCTGTGTTGCTACGGGTATTTAGCTGTGATATACTTGTAAATATGTTCATAGAAACAATTACATCAAATCCGGAGGTAACTATGCTTAAAATAGTGGGACTTACGAAAACATACGGAGAAAAAAAGGCAGCGGATAATATAAATCTGCATATAAACAAGGGTGAAATATACGGATTTATCGGACATAACGGTGCAGGAAAAACGACAACGATAAAAGCCGTATGCGGAATTTTGCAGTTTGACGAGGGTGAAATATATATAGATGGCGTTTCGATAAAAAACGATCCCGTAAAGTGCAAAAGCAAGCTTGCATATATCCCTGACAATCCCGATTTGTATGATTTTATGACGGGTATACAGTATCTCAATTTTGTGGGAGATGTTTTTGAGGTAGGAGCAGATAAGAGAAAAGCACTTATAAAAAAATACTCTGATATATTTGAGATGACGGAAAATCTCTCGCAGCTGATATCATCATATTCTCACGGCATGAAGCAAAAGCTGGCGATAATTGCGGCATTTATTCATGAACCGAAGCTTATCATAATGGATGAACCGTTTGTTGGACTTGATCCTAAGGCGAGCTATACATTAAAGCAGATGATGCGCGAAGTCTGCGACAACGGCGGAGCAATATTTTTTTCAACCCATGTTTTGGAGGTTGCGGAAAAGCTTTGCGACAATATCGCCATAATAAAGAACGGACAAATAATAAAATGCGGCACAATGGAACAGGTAAAAGGCGATGCTTCTCTTGAAAATGTATTCCTTGAGATGGAGGTCGAAACAAACAATGCTTAAAGCACTTTTAAGAAAACAGTTGATGGAACTGCTTTCAAGCATGACGAGGGGCAGTAAAAAGTCAAATAAAAAACTGACGTACATTGTGTTGCTTGTCTGTCTTGTTATGTTCGGCTTTATATTTTTCGGACTTTCACAAACGCTCTACGATTCATTTGTTCCTCTGGGGCTTTTGTGGCTGTACTTTGCCGTACTTGGCGGTATATCAGTTATATCGGGAATAATAGGTTCGGTATTTTCGACGTATTCTATGCTCTATCAGGCAAAGGATAATGAACTTTTACTGTCAATGCCCATAAAACCGTCAATAATACTGTTTGTACGCATGATAAGCGTATATATAATGTGTTTTATATTTCAGATTGTCGTAATTATACCTGCATTTATAGTGTATTTTATGAATAATGCACTTACAGTTCAAGGTGTTTTTGCTTTGCTTACGGCAATATTTGTGCTTCCCATGATGACGCTCGTGCTTTCGTGCATATTGGGTTATCTTATTGCGCTGCTTGCTTCAAAATTAAAGAATACAAACGCTGTAATAACGGTAATATATGTTTTGTTCCTTGGCTTATATTTATATTGCTATACTCAGATGTCGTCTTTAATAGCCGCGATTTTATCAAATGCACAGCAAATAGGCGGATTTATAAAAACATTTTTGTATCCCTTATATCTTTTCGGATGCGGTGCAAAAGGAGATGCGCTTTCGCTTGCGTTGTTCGTACTTATTGCATTTGCAGTATTTGCTTTAATATATGCCATAATTTCACACAGCTTTTTAAAGCTTGCTACGACTAAAAAAGGTATAACGCAAAAAGCGTACAGGGAGAAGAGCATAAAAGCATCATCACCTTTTCGCGCACTTTTAAGAAAGGAAATGAAAAAGTTTGTTTCAAGTCCGATTTATATGTTCAACTGCGGAATAGGTAGTGTCATGCTCGTTGTTGTTTTGATATTCGGAGCAATAAATGCTGATGTGATATCAAAGCTTACGCTACTTTTGAACAAAGATGTTTTTTCTCTTATAGCTTGCGGCGGTATAATGCTTATTTCAGCTGTAAATTACATAACTGCACCGTCAATTTCGCTTGAAGGAAAGAATATATGGATAGTAAAATCTTTGCCCGTTTTGCCGTGGCAAATATTTGAGGCAAAGATAGCATTGCATTTGATTATAACATTGCCTGCTGTGTTCATTGCCTCGCTTGGCTTCTCGTATATTCTTAAATTCAGTGCATTTGAATGTATTGCTGTATTGCTTTGCTGTGCGCTGTTTGTCTTGCTCTGTGCATTATGGGGGCTTTATATAAATCTCAAACTGCCCAAGCTTGACTATGTAAGCGAAGCGGTCGTAATAAAGCAGAGCATGAGTACATTCCTCGGAATGTTTGTTCCGTGGGCATATATAATGCTTGCTGCAGCTTTGTATTTTATTACCGGAAATATTCTTGATGAGACTGTTTTTTTGATGTGCATTACGGCAATTACATTGATACTGTGCTTCGTTTTTTACCGTAGCCTTAAAACAAAGGGCGCAGAAAGGTTCAATTCACTGTGAACGGTATAACAAGCCTTGTGTTAAGCTTTGAGGATGGGGAGTATAAAGCCTTTCACAGTGCACTCATGCCCACTGTTGACAGCAGCAAAGTTATAGGCGTAAGAACTCCTGTACTTCGAAAAATCGCAAAGGAAAAATCAAATACAAAAGAGGCGGAAGCATTTTTAAACTCGCTTCCGCATGAGTTCTATGAGGAAAACAATCTCCATGGCTTTTTGATAGAAAAGATAAAGGATTATGATGAGTGTATAATTGAGCTTGAACGGTTCTTGCCCTATATAGATAATTGGGCAACTTGCGACTCTTTAAATCCGCCTGTTTTAAAGAAGAATACCGATAAGCTCATTTTTAAAATCAAAGAATGGATAAGGTCAAATCATACATACAAAGTGCGTTTTGCAATAAAATTGCTTATGAATTACTATCTCGACGAACACTTTTCGGGCGAGTGGCCGAGAATGGTTGCAGGCGTAAATTCAGATGAGTATTATGTCAAAATGATGAAAGCATGGTATTTTGCAACTGCACTTGCAAAGCAGTACGACAGCGTTATTACGTATATTGAGGAAAAACGGCTTGATGCGTGGACGCATAACAAAACGATACAAAAGGCTGTTGAAAGCTATCGCATAAGCGACGATAAAAAACAATATTTAAAGCAACTGCGACTAAAAGTGTGATATAATATTTTTGTCAGAAAAAGAAAGGAAAATAAGAGCATGAAAAAAGCAGCGGTTATAATATCATTATTACTTTCGGTGGTTATGCTTATAATGATAATTGGACTTAGAGAGGAAGTGGATACGCTTTCATCTCAAATCCAGAATGCACAGAATAATATTAAAAACAGAATAAATGAATTGGAGTCATTTATTGAACACAGTAAAGAAGAAGAGGCAAGCATACTTTCATCATATGATTGGGAATATGTGAATGAAGATATGCAAAATCGCAAGGTTGCTGTAAAAGTTAATGTAACTCCTAAGGAATACAGTACAACTACCGAGGCGTTTTTCGTCTGTAACGGCACAGAATATCCCATGACGCTTGAAAACGGCACGTTTACAGGAAGTATCGAAGCTTCTTTTGCGGATAAGATAAAGGTTTCACAATTCATATTTAAGGATGGAGATTCAGTTCGTACAGAAGCTGTAGAGTTTGATGCATCACCTAAATACGATTATTTGCCCGACATATATCCCGAATTTGTCGGCTCATACGGTGGTAAGCTTAGCAGTACAACTCCCGAGTTTTTGCTTGAAGGCGACATGCTTGCACATGTATCTTCAAAAACAGATGCGTTTGAGATGGGAAAGGTCGAGCTTGCAATATGCGTAAATGATAAAGAAGTAAAGCGTGTTGCAATGACAAAGGTTACGGATACTGAAGACAATGAGCTTAACGATAATGTTTATAGAGTCACTCTTGATGAAGAATTGAATGTAAATGTTGGCGATACGGTAGAAACATATATTGAAGCGACTGATTCGTTTAACTGGAAGTACCGTGCATTGGCATTTGGTGTTACCGTGATGAACGATGGAGATATGATGGAAGAGATGACAGTAGGAGTTACTGAAATTTACGACGAAAACGGTAAGCTTCTTTTTGATGACAGCGAGCTTTACCAGTGAGAACTGACGGTTTAAAAATCATAAGAAGTGTGCTATATTTACATGGCACACTTTTTATTTCTTGCGAGGTTATTATGGCTGAAAAAACAAATGTATGCAGAATACTTGACCAAAAGAAAATACCGTACAAATTGCACGATTATTCAAATACCGATGCTGTAAGCGGTCTTGATGTTGCAAGGGTTTTAAATGAAGAGGCGGATTGTGTTTTCAAAACGCTTGTAACGGTTGCAAAAAGCGGACAGCATTATGTTTTCTGCATACCCGTATCAACCGAGCTTGACCTCAAGAATGCTGCCAAAGCGGTGGGGGAAAAGTCGGTTGAAATGATAAAGCAAAAGGAATTGCTTCCGCTTACCGGCTATGTCCACGGTGGCTGTTCGCCCGTCGGTATGAAAAAGCAGTTTGTTACAACGATTGATGAAAGCGTGATTTTGTACGACACAATTTTTTTAAGTGCAGGAAAGATTGGCTTTCAGATAGAAATTGCACCCGACGAATTAAAAAAAGCGGTCGATTATGCGACCGCAAACATTGCTTATTGAGATTTCTTTCTGCCCTTGAATTTCTGCTCAAGCTTAAAAACAAGGGGGGAGAGCAGAAACCCTGCCAAAGCACCCAGTGCATAATATATGGCATCGTCAAGCTCGCACATACCGACCTTCAGATAGTATTGCAAGTATTCTATGCCACAGCCCAAGAGTATGCACAGAGGCAATGCGACATACTTAAACGGCCTTGCAACACGGGGTAATAAAAGCGAGATTGGCAAAAACATGAGTGCGTTGTAAAGCGCTGTTATTACGGTGCTGAACATTCCCTCGGGGTTTGGTGTGAAAAGCTGCATATTCAAACCGTAATTTATGCCTTGCACAGAAAGCCTTGAGAGTATTGTGACATCGAAAATAAAGTAAATAAACGCAATAACAAGTGATAGTGACAAAAAACGCATGAAGTCAAATTTATGCGTTTTTTTCGTTAGCTTTGAGAATAAAAGGTGCAGAACGAAACACAAGGAAAAAAGGGCTATGGCAATAGCCGCACAAAGCCCTAATTTTTCAAAAGGTATATATGTTATTATTGTAACGCGCAGTTTTTCAAACCACAGTTGTGTTTTTGTCATGACTGAACCAAAAATGCGTTTATATAGCTGTCAAGGTCGCCATCCATAACTGCCTGGATGTTTCCGTTTTCAACGCCTGTACGGTGGTCTTTTACCATGGTGTAGGGCTGGAAAACATAGGAGCGAATCTGGCTACCCCATTCGATTTTCTTCATTTCGCCCTTGATTTCACTCATCTGCTCCATGCGTTCGCGTTCCTGAACCTCCAGGAGCTTACCGCGAAGCATACGCATTGCCATTTCCTTGTTCTGAAGCTGGCTGCGTTCGTTCTGACATTGAACAACTATGCCTGTAGGCAAGTGAGTGATACGGATAGCCGAGCTTGTTTTATTAACGTGCTGACCGCCTGCACCGCTTGAACGGTATGTATCAACGCGAAGATCATCGGGATTGATTTCAATGGTGTCGTTATCGTCATCAAATATCGGTGTTACATCAAGCGAAGCAAATGAAGTGTGACGTCTGCCCGATGAATCAAAGGGAGAAATTCGTACCAGGCGGTGAACACCCTTTTCTGCCTTGAGATAACCGTAAGCGTTCTCACCGTCAACCTCGAAAGTAACGCTCTTGATACCTGCATCATCACCGTCCAATAAATCAAGAACCTTTACGCTGTAGCCCTTGTTCTCACAATAGCGTGAGTACATGCGGAAAAGCATCTGTACCCAGTCCTGAGCTTCTGTTCCGCCTGCACCTGCATGGAGCGACAAAACGGCATTACTTGAATCGTATTCGCCCTTTAACAGCGTTTCAAGCTTTAATGCCTGAACTGCTGTGTTAAAACTCTCGATTTCACTCTTTATTTCGTCGATAAGACTTTCGTCCTCTTCTTCGTCAGCCATGAGTATGAGTGTTTCTATGTCTTCGGCTGTACTTTGCAAAGAAGCATACCTGTCAAGCTTTCCCGAAAGAATCTTGATACGTTGATTTACTTTGTTTGCCTTATCAACATCGTCCCAAAAGTCGGGAGCTTCCATTGAATTTTCAAGCTCGCTCTTTTCCTCTTCCAATTTGGCGAGGTCAAAGAGAGCCACCTGCCTCGTTTAAAATAGCAATTGTTTCGTTAAGCTGAAGCTTATATTCGTCCAACTGTACCACTTTTTCACTTCCTTTACTGTGTATTTATATCTTGAAATCAGTTTTTACCGCAGCATTGCTTATACTTTTTACCGCTGCCGCAGGGGCAGGGTGAGTTGCGACCCGGGGTTGCACTTACGCGCTTGGGCTGGGGCTTTGAGTCGCCTGCAGTTTCAACGGGTTTTGCAAGCTGTTCACGCTGCTTGGGTGCAGCCGTAAGCGTTGCGTGGTAAATGCCGCGTACTGTCTGCTCGCGAATGCCTGCAACCATGTCGTCAAACATATCAAAGCCTGCGTTCCTGTATGCAACAACGGGATCGTGCTGGCCAAGTGCCTGTAAGCCGATTCCCTGGCGGAGCTGATCCATTGCGTCTATATGGTCCATCCAATGTGAGTCAACCGCACGCAAAAGCACAATGCGTTCAATCTCTCGCATATCGGGAGCGCCTTCGAGCTCCTGAGCCTGCTGCTTGATTGCATCTTCACGGACAGAATAATATGTGGTGAGTGCTTTTTTGCTCATAGTGCTTATTTCGTCGATGGTCTTGCAGTTGTCAAGTGCATTTGCAAGATCAAGACCTGTAAGAACACCAATCTCTGTTTTGAATCCGTCAACATCCCAATCAGTTGATTTCATGTGAGGATTGAAGAACTGAGCAACTCTTGCATCAACGGATTCATCAACCATCTGCATGATTGAAGCATGAATATCTTCGCCCATCAAAACGCTTCTGCGCTGACCGTATATGATTTCACGCTGTTTGTTCATAACATCGTCGTACTGAAGAACATTCTTTCGTATATCAAAGTTATGAGATTCAACACGCTTCTGTGCACCCTCGATCTGCTTTGAAAGTATACCAAGGTCGAGAGGAATATCATCGGCAGGATTGAGTCTGTCCATCAAAAGCTTTATGCGTTCACCGCCAAAGCGCTGCATAAGCTCGTCTTCAAGTGAGATGTAAAAACGTGTGGAACCGGGGTCTCCCTGACGGCCTGCACGACCTCTGAGCTGATTGTCAATACGCCTTGATTCGTGACGCTCTGTGCCGATTATGTGGAGACCGCCAACTCCTGCAACCTTATCGTGTTCTTCCTTTGTAATGGCAGAGAAGCGTGCATAAGCCTCAGCATACTTTGCGCGTGCTTCTAAAATTTCTTCGTTATCGGTATCGGCATGGCCTGTTGCTTCTTCGATAAGCTCATCTTCCATGCCTTGCTGTTTAAGCTCGGTACGTGCCATGAATTCGGGGTTACCGCCCAAAAGTATGTCAGTACCGCGACCTGCCATGTTGGTAGCAATTGTAACTTTGCCAAACTTACCTGCCTGTGCAACTATCTCAGCTTCTTTAGCGTGGAGCTTTGCGTTCAAAACCTCGTGCTTGATGCCGCGCATTTTGAGCATATGCGAAAGCATTTCGCTCTTTTCAACACTTACTGTACCTACAAGTATAGGTTGACCTGTTTCGTGTACTTTTACTATTTCTTCAACAACGGCTGTGAACTTGCCTTTTTCGCTTGCAAATATAACATCATTGTTATCGGTTCTTCTGAGCGGTTTGTTTGTGGGAACTTCAACAACATCAAGATCGTAAATGCTTTGGAATTCAGCTTCTTCGGTCTTTGCAGTACCTGTCATACCTGCAAGCTTTTTATACATACGGAAATAGTTCTGGAATGTTATTGTTGCAAGCGTTTTGTTTTCACGTTCAACAGTAACGTGTTCTTTTGCCTCAAGTGCCTGATGAAGACCGTCGCTGAAACGCCTTCCGAACATAAGACGGCCCGTGAATTCGTCAACAATCAGAACCTTACCGTCCTGAACTACATAGTCCTTATCAAGAGTAAAGAGGGCATGAGCCTTCAATGCTTGGTTGACATGATGATTAAGCTCGCTGTGTTCGGGGGCACTTACATCTTCAATGCCAAAGTATTTCTCAAGCTTTTTAAGACCTTGCTGCGTGAGCATGATTGAACGGGACTTAATGTCTACCATATAGTCACCGCTTTCTTCCTGGTCTTCGCCCATCATAAGCTCTGTCTTTGTTTTCTTTTCTATGTTTGCACCTCGCTCAAGTGTGCATACGAATTTATCAGCTCGCTCATACATGTCGGTGGACTTTTCACCGTGTCCGGAAATGATGAGAGGAGTTCTCGCTTCATCTATCAAAATTGAGTCAACCTCATCGACTATTGCAAAGTTGAGTTCACGCTGTACCATCTGCTCGCGGTATACAACCATGTTGTCACGAAGATAGTCAAAACCGAACTCATTGTTTGTGCCGTAAGTAATATCGCAGTTGTATGCAGCACGACGCTCGTCATTGTCAAGGTCATGAACAATACAGCCAACACTGAGTCCCAAGAACTTATAGATCTTGCCCATCCACTGTGCGTCACGCTTTGCAAGGTAATCGTTAACCGTAACGATGTGAACGCCCTTGCCTGTAAGAGCGTTGAGGTAGGCGGGGAGGGTTTCGGTTATGGTTTTACCTTCGCCCGTTTTCATTTCAGCTATACGGCCCTGGTGAAGAACCATACCGCCGATCATCTGAACATCATAGTGGCGCTGCCCGATTGTACGAAGTGCTGCCTCGCGTACAACGGCAAAAGCTTCGGGGAGTATATCATCAAGGGACTCACCGCTGTTTATTCTTTCTTTGAATTCGTCCGTCTTTGCACGAAGTGCATCATTGCTTAAGGCATGTATTGTTTCTTCCTGTGCATTTATTTTTGCCAGCATGGGCTTTAACTTTTTGATTTGTGCCTCGGCTGTATTGCCGAGAAGTCTGTCTATAAAACTTGCCATAGTTTACCTCCGCATAGTATTTTAATTGTATCATGCTCCGACTTTTTTTACAATCATAATAAGTAATAATAGCGTGACGGAAAAGTAATAAAAAAATGACATGATATTATTTTTTGTTGTTTAACATCGTCATAAAGTATGCTATAATAATAAAATGCTGTTGCTGAAAATCGCATTACTTGTCATCGGCAGTACGTTTTTGGTTGATGGCCTCGTGGTAATGCTTATTACAAAACCGAATATGGGAAACACCTTGCTCGTCGTTTTATCAGTCCCGTTATTGCTGATAGGTATTTTATTTGATGCAGTAGTTGCCTCGGAAATTTTGCTTGTTGCAATGTGGACTGTGATAGTGGGGTATGTGCTGTTTTTTGCTTTTATTGTCTCACTTTCGATTTTCTTGTATAAGTTTGGCAAAAGAGAAACGGAAAAAGAAGCGGATGTCCTGATTGTACTCGGAATGGGATTGAAGGGCAAGAAAATGCTTTCAACCTTGAAACTCAGGCTTGACGGTGCCGTTTCATACCTTAAAAAGTATCCCTCGTGCATTGTAATACTGTCGGGCGGAAAAGCAAAAGGTGCAAGCATGGAAGAATCGAGTGCAATGAGCGAGTATCTTATTGCAAACGGAATTTCAAAGGAACGCATAATACAGGAGAACTGTTCTGTGAGCACTTATGAAAACTTCCTGTTTTCGCAACGCCTGATTGAAGAAAAACTGGGCGAGAGGAAATCGTGTCTGTTTATGACAAGTACATTTCATGTGTACAGGTCGCAAAAGGTTGCAGACAGCATGTTGTTTGCTGCCAAGGGGCTTAATACGCGAGATGCGTTTTATGTTTCACCTAATAATTATTTGAGAGAATGTGCCGCACTCGTGCAGTACATTATAAAGGGGAAAATCAAATTATGAATACTGCAATAGTAATACCTGCTTATAAACCCGAGGACAAGCTTTTGGCGCTTGTTGATGAGTTTAAAGACACAAAAGACATAAAAATAGTAGTTGTTGATGACGGAAGCGGAAGTGAGTTCGAACCTGTATTTTCGGCGTTGCCTGAATGGGTGGTGCTTTTAAGGCACCAGGTCAATCAAGGCAAGGGAAGAGCGTTAAAAACTGCGATTGGCCACATAGAAAAAAATATGCCCGATTGCGGCGGCATAATAACAGCGGATGCAGATGGACAGCATAAATACGAGGATATTTTAAGAATCAAGGATACGCTTCTTAAAAACAAAGAGTCACTTATATTGGGCGGAAGACTTTTTGAGGGAGATGTTCCTTTCAGAAGTCGGTTCGGAAATACAATAACACGTCATGTTTTTGCTGCTGCAAGCGGTGTGAAGGTCAACGACACGCAGACAGGTTTGCGTGCATTTTCAAGAGAACATTTCAAGAGCTTTCTCGAAATAAAGGGCGAACGTTATGAGTACGAAATAAATATGCTCCTTTACGCGGCGCAAAACGACATAAACATGGTTGAAATTCCGATTGAAACTGTTTATTATGACGATAATTCGCACTCGCACTTTAATAAATTCAAGGATTCATTCAGAATTTATATGTGTATCCTGAAGTTTGCAAGTTCATCATTTTTGGCGTTTATTATAGACTTTATTTTGTTGCTTGTATTCCGTGCACTTCTGAAAGAACCGCTCGGCGAAGAAATGTCACTGCTTGTAAGTACGGTTGCAGCAAGAATAATAAGTGCTGCTGTGAATTATACAGTAAACAGAAAAGCCGTGTTCCATAGCCACGAAAAGCTGTTGCCGTCGATTTTGCGGTACGGTATGCTTTCGGCGGTAATACTGGCACTTAATTACTTACTTTTGAGACTTTTGAACATAGTTTTGTCTATGGCGTTGCCTTTGGCCAAGATAATTGTTGAAATTGTGTTGTTTGTGCTCAACTTTTTTGTACAGGGGAGATTTGTGTTCGGCAGAAAAAACAGATGATTTTATTTGATTATGATTGATAAAATACGGACGAGGTGAAAAATATGGACGATAAGAAAATAAAAAAGGAGAACATGGAAAATCCGACAAAAACCGACAAAGCGGTTTTTGAAAAAAGTGAAGCATCTTACCATTATACAGAAGCTGAAGCTTTTTCAGCACGCCGTGCAAGTGATGATGAAAAAAATCCTTTTGCGGAAACGAGTTCCGACACAGTCAATCCTGAAACAACAGAACACGAAACCGTAGATGCTGAAGTTGCAGATAACAAAGAGGCAGAAGCCCCTGTTCAGGAACTTGAAGATACAGATGTGGTCGAAGAATCGAAAATCCGAAAGGTTGACGCTAAAAAAGCGACAAGAACTAAAAGGACAAGCCTTAAGAAAAAGGTATGGTTAACAGTTGTACTTGATATTCTGTTTATAGGGCTTGGACTGAATGCATTTGCACTTTTACATCATGTAATACCGAGCGTGGGTATGCCGGCACCAGTGGTGCGTCCGGAGCTTACACACACACCTTCTGCTGTTACAGGAACCCCCATGCCCCAGGCAACAGGTGATACACAGTTTTATTTTGAAGGTGTGTTTTTGGAAGAAGGTCAAAAAGAGCAGACAGAAACTGTGTATAAAAGTGAGAATGTGAGTGTTGAGCTTACATATCATGAAATTGACGGTTTGCGTTACTATGTTCAGGACGTGTATGTGAGAAAAATAGATTATCTTAAAACAGCGTTTGCGGAAGACACTTACGGCAGAGGCTTTGAAGAACATCCTGTTGATATGGCGGTGAACAACAATGCTGTGTGTGCGGTATCCGGCGATTATTACGGAGCACGGAGAAAGAGTGCTGTTATAAGAAACGGTGTTCTTTACCGTGACAGCACGTATAATGATGTCTGTGTACTTTACCATAATGGCATCATGCGCGTCATAGACAAGGAAGAGTTCGACGGGGAACAGGAAATCTTGAACGGTGCATATCAGGCTTGGGACTTTGGCCCTAATCTTCTTGACGAAAACGGTAAGGCTATAACAAAATTCATAAGCAGAATATTAGGCAAAAACCCGAGATGTGCAATTGGATACTACGAACCGGGGCATTATTGCTTTGTGGTAGTTGACGGGCGCGGGGCAAATGATTCTGAAGGGTTGACACTTGCAGAGCTTGCAGCATTGCTCGAAGGTATGGGATGCAAGGCGGCTTATAATCTTGATGGCGGTAAAACGGCTTGCATGGTCATGTATGACAGCATGATAAATGAGCATCTGGACAGCGATTGTCGAGATAGCAGCGATATAGTTATGATAACTGACTTTGAATAGAGGTGTGTTTTGTGAAAAAGTTTTTAAAAACAGTTTTACCTAATTTGTGCATTGTACTTGCGGTTATGCTCATCGTGCTTTTTTGTATTGATTACGTCAATCCTGCAATGCAATTCATTGATAATGACATAGCAAGAATGATTATGTTCGTTGTATGTATTCTTGCACTTACGGTTGCGATAATGTATATAAAATACTTTTATAATGATGATAAAGAGTGAAAAATCCGGTCTGCTTATAACAATTGTTATAGAAGACTCTTTTTATAAAAAAAGCGTTATATTAAGTATAAAAACAATGTATGGAATTTTTCCTTAATTGTGGTAAAATAAACAAAGTGGTAAAATACACATATTGTGGCATTACTGAAAATCAAAATTCAATTTTAGGAGGATAAATAAAAATGGCAAAGAAAACTGTAGAAGATGTATTGGTAAAAGGCAAGCGCGTTTTAGTGCGTGTTGACTACAATGTACCCCTCAATGACAAGCAGGAAGTAACAGACGATAAGCGTATCGTTGCAGCTCTTCCCACAGTTGAGTATCTTCTCAAGAACGAAGCAAAGGTTATTCTTTGCTCACACCTCGGCCGTCCTAAGGGACAAAAGAACCCCGCAATGTCACTCGCTCCCGTTGCTAAGAGACTTGCAGAGCTTCTCCCTGATACAAAGGTAACTTTTGTTAATGACTGCATTGGTGAAGAAGTAGAAAAAGCAGCAGCTGAACTTAACGATGGCGAAATCCTCTTGCTCGAGAACCTTCGTTTCTACGCAGAAGAAGAAAAGAATGATCCTGAATTTGCAAAGAAGCTTGCAAGCATCGCTGAGCTGTTCGTTTCCGATGCATTCGGCACAGTTCACAGAGCACACGCTTCAACAGCAGGCGTTGCAAAGTATTTGCCCGCAGTAGCAGGCTTCCTTATCGGCAAGGAACTCTCAGTTATGGGTGCAGCACTTGAGAATCCCGAGCGTCCCTTTGTTGCAATCCTCGGCGGTGCAAAGGTTAAGGATAAGATCGGCGTTATAAAGAACCTCTTGAGCAAGTGTGACAGCCTTATAATCGGTGGTGGCATGGCTTATACATTCTTGAAGGCAAAAGGCTACGAAATCGGCAATTCACTCCTTGATGCTGATAATATCGAGCTTGCTAAGGAACTTATGGCTGATGCTGAAAAGCGTGGCGTAAAGCTTCTTTTGCCCATCGACACAGTAGTAGCTGATAAATTTGCAGAAGATGCAAACTTCAAGACTGTTGATTCAACAGAAATTCCTGCTGATTGGGAAGGTCTTGACATTGGCGAAAAGACAAGAGAACTCTTTGCAAACGAAATCAAGGGTGCAAAGACAGTTATCTGGAACGGACCCATGGGCGTATTTGAATTTGCAAACTTTGCAAAGGGTACATCCGCTGTTGCAGCAGCTTGTGCAGAGTGTGAAGGTACAACAATCATCGGCGGCGGTGATTCTGCATCCGCTGTTAAGAAGCTCGGCTTTGCAAAGCAGATGACTCACATTTCAACAGGCGGCGGTGCAAGCCTTGAGTTCCTTGAAGGTATTGAGCTTCCCGGCGTTGCAGCACTTAACGACAAATAATATCAGCCTACATTTTGAAAGGAATATAACAATGCGTAAACCTATAATTGCAGGAAACTGGAAAATGAATATGACTCCTTGCGAGGCAGAAACTCTTATCAATGAGCTTATCCCCCTCGTAAAGGATGCAAAATGTGATGTTGTAATTTGCCCTCCGTTTGTAGACCTTTATAAGGCTGTTGAGCTTACAAAGGGCACAAACATTAAGGTTGGTGCACAGAACATTCATTGGGCAGAAAAAGGCGCTTTCACAGGCGAAATCAGTGCAGCTATGCTTAAGTGCGTAGGCGCAGAGTTTGCTATAATCGGCCACAGCGAACGCAGACAGTACTTTGGCGAAACAGACGAAACTGTTAATATGCGTGCAAAGACAGCCATTGCAAACGGTATCACACCCATCATCTGCGTAGGTGAAAGCCTTGAACAGAGAGAAAACGGTGAAACAGCAGAGCTTGTAACAAAGCAGATTACTCTTGACCTTGAAGGTATCGAGGGCAGCGATGTAAAAAATCTTATTATTGCTTATGAACCCATCTGGGCTATCGGCACAGGCAAGACAGCAACATCTGAGCAGGCTAATGAAACAATCGGTGTTATCAGAAGCGTTATAAGAAAGCTTTACGGTGATGAAGTTGCAGATGCAGTTCGTATTCAGTACGGCGGAAGCATGAATCCCAAGAACGCAACAGAGCTCATGGCTATGAGTGAAATAGACGGCGGTCTTATCGGCGGTGCAAGCTTGAAGGCTGTTGATTTCTCAAACGTAGTAAATTATTGAGGGACAAATGGATAAAAAACTTACAGCACTTATAATACTTGACGGTTTTGGTTGCCGTTGTGATGTTCAAGGCAATGCTATAAAGGCAGACGGTGCAAAGACGGTTTGCAGCTTGATGGCAAAATACCCCAATACTGAAATCAGAGCATCGGGTGAAGACGTAGGTCTCCCCGATGGTCAGATGGGTAACTCGGAGGTAGGTCATCTCAATATCGGTGCAGGCCGTATCGTTTACCAGGAGCTTACACGCATAACAAAGTCCATAAAGGATGGCGATTTCTTTACAAAGAAAGAGTTTGTTGATGCAGTTGAAAACTGCAAAAAGAATGACAGCGCATTGCACCTTATGGGACTTTGCAGTGACGGTGGCGTTCACAGCCATCTTGAGCATCTGTACGCACTTGTAAAGCTTGGTCATGAAAGCGGACTTAAGAAGATTTATATCCATTGCTTTATGGACGGAAGAGACGTTCCTCCCCAAAGCGGTAAGGATTTCATTGCACAGCTTCAGGCAAAGCTTGATGAAATCGGCGGTGGCGAGATAGCAACTGTTATGGGCCGCTATTATGCGATGGACAGAGATAACCGTTACGAGCGTGTTGAAAAGGCATATGCTGCAATGGTATATGGCGAAGGCAATTATGCAGAAGATGCAGTTTGTGCAATGCAATCTTCATATGACGAGGGTGTAACGGACGAGTTCGTTATTCCTACAGTTATCACAAAAGACGGCAAGGCAAAGGCAACGATAGCTGAAAATGACAGCGTTATATTCTTTAACTTCCGTCCCGACAGAGCAAGAGAAATAAGCCGTGCGTTTATCTTCTCAGACTTTGACGGATTTGAGCGCAGAAACGGTTTCTTCAAAGTAAACTATGTTTCAATGACTCAGTATGACAAGACGTTCGGCGACAGATTGCAGGTTGCATTTAAGCCCGATTCACTTAAAAACACATTGGGCGAATACCTTGCAAAGAACGGAAAGACACAGCTGCGTATTGCTGAAACTGAGAAGTATGCACACGTTACATTCTTCTTCAACGGCGGTGTTGAAGCTCCCAACGAGGGTGAGGACAGAGCACTTATTCCGTCACCCAAGGTTGCAACTTATGACTTGAAGCCCGAAATGAGCGCATACGAGGTAGCAGAGGAAGCAGTTGCACGTATCAACAGCAAGAAATACGATGTAATGATTTTGAACTTTGCAAACCCCGACATGGTAGGTCATACAGGCGATATGGAAGCCGCAACAAAGGCTGTTCACGCAGTTGATGAGTGCCTTGGCAAGGTTATAAATGCAATACTTGACAATGGCGGACGAGCTGTTATTATAGCAGACCACGGTAACTGCGAGCTCATGATAGCTGATGACGGTACTCCGTTCACTGCACATACAACGCTTCCCGTACCGTTTATTTTGGTCGATAACGATATGCTTGATGCAAACTTGCGTAATGATGGCAGACTCTCGGATGTAGCACCTACATTGCTCGACCTTATGGGCTTGGAAAAACCCGAAGAAATGACGGGTGAATCATTGATTGTATAAAAACGCTTGCAGTTTTTTGCATTGCGTGGTATAATCTGCGATGTTGCTATGCACATAAATGGAGGAAAAGGTAAATAATTATGAAGAAGACTTTTAAAATTGCATCATTGATTTTGGCATTGGTACTCGCTTTCTGTTTTGGCACAGTTGCATTGGCAGAAACAGCAGAGCCTGTAGAGGATATTTTGTTGGTAGCTACAGCAGAAGCACAGACAACGGCAGAAGTTGAAGCTACATCAGAAGCACAGACAACAGCAGAAGTTGTGATTGACAACGAAGCCGGTGATACAGAAACAGGTGATGAAGCTACTATCACAACAGGTGAAGAGCAGAGCAATCCCGTATCTGCACCCGAAGGCATTAAGACAGCTATCATAATCGTTATTGCACTTTGTGCAGCAGTTATGATTGCAGTAGTTTTGATGCAGCAGACAAAGAGCGCAGGTCTCGGCGGTGCTTTCGGTGGCGATACACAGTCATTCACAGCACGCGGTAAGGCTGCAAGCCGTGAAGCAAAGCTTCAGAAGATAACGCTCGTTACTTCAATCATCATTGCAGTTCTTTCAATACTCTTGGCTATCCTCGACTGATAGATAGATTTAATAAACAATAAAATGGGCATCTTTTAAGATGCCTTTTTTTATGTTATAATGCAGAAAGAATGTTTACATAGGAGGAAAATATGGAACTTAAATATAAACGCATATCATTAAAGCTTTCGGGCGAAGCAATGGGCGGCAAAGGCGAAAGCCTTGATTTTGATGCAGTTGATGTAATAGCTGAGCAGATAGCTTCACTTTATAAAATGGGAGTGCAGGTTGGTGTCACATTGGGCGGCGGCAATATCTGGCGCGGAAGAAGCTCTGGCGATATGGACAGGAACCGTGCAGACCATATGGGTATGCTCGCAACGGTTATAAACAGCCTTGCAGTACAGGATGCACTTGAAAAGAAAGGCGTTCCCTGCGTTGTTATGTCGTCGGTTGAGATGCCGAGAATAGCGGACGGATATTGCTCAAGAAATGCACTGAAAGCACTTGATGAAAACAAGGTTGTTATATTTGCAGGCGGTACGGGCGTTCCGTTCTTCAGTACGGATACAGCTGCAGCACTCAAGGCTGCTGAAACCCATGCAGAAGTTTTGATGCTTGCAAAGAATGTTGATGCTGTATATTCTGCTGATCCCAAGCTTGTAAAGGATGCAAAACGCTATACACATCTTTCATATGATGACGTTATTGAGCAGAATCTCAATGCAACCGATATTACCGCAATCACACTTTGCCGTGAACAGAAGATTCCGATTCTCGTATTTGCAATGAAGGAAGAAGAAAATATACTCAAAGCGGTTTGCGGAGAGGAAGTAGGAACACTTATAAACTGAAAGAATTAGCACTATGGAAAGCACAACTAAAAACATAAAAAAAGAAACCTATATGCGCCGTTTTTTAACGGCGCTGTTGCCTGTATTTTTGCCTGTATTCATATACTTTATTTTTGGACCTTTGGATATGATAATGGCAAACTCGGACTATATAAAATTCCACTTCCTTGATGTTTTGTGGGTATTGCTTGTAAGTGCATTGGTGGTGACAATTCTTCTTGCTTTGATCTGTGCGCTGACAAAAGGCAAGACCTTAAGTAGCATCTTGGCGGCATTTACAGGTTTTGGCTTGATGAGCTATATAAACGGTACTTTTTTAAACAAGCATCTTGGAACTTTGAACGGGATTGAGCCTGCGTGGGAAGAGTTTGCATCCCACTCGGTTTGGAATTATATAATCTGTGCAATTATATTCTTAGCTCCGATTGCAATAAGCGTTTTTACAAAAGGCAATCTCAAAAAGCTTTTTGTTGCATTGTCGGGAATACTTGTCGGAATGCAGCTTGTCGGCTTAATTGGAAGCATGACTGCACAGGAAAAACATACGGAAGAAAAAGCATATTTATCGCTTGAAGACCAGTTCGAGCTTGCAGGCGAGGGCAATGTTGTAATATTCCTTTTGGATGCACTCTCAAACAAAGCAATTGAAGAAATGAATGCGGCTTTCGAGGGTGCACTTGATGGCTTTGCAGACTTTACCTACTATGCGAACAACAATACTCTTTATGTAGGCACATTCCCATCAACAACGTACCTTTTGACCGGCTACGAATATAACTTTAATGAATCGTACCGTGACTTCTTTAAAAATGCGTGGAACGGTGATAGGGCAAAGCTTTTCTATGAAACGCTTGAAGACAATGGCTATGAGTTCAATCTTTATGACGAAACACCGTATATTGCAAACCCTGCATCTCTTATGGAAGGCAAGGTTTCAAACTTAAAGGTTGCTAAAACAGAGGTTACTGTCAATTATGATAAAATGCCTTGCCTTTTGAAGCTTTCCGCATACAGATATATGCCGTTTGCACTTAAGAAGTATTTCTTCATGGATACGAGCGATGTAAACGAGTGCGTTACATACAGCAATGAGGCTGATACGCAAAGCGCAATCAAGCTTCGCTGGAACTATCTTACCGAGCTTGAAAAAGTTGGTTTGACCGTCGATGAAGACGATAAAAACCGTGTAACATTGCAGTATTTGTGGGGTGCACATCCTCCGTATTCGGTAACATCACAGGGCACTTATTGCGGTTCAAGCGGCGGTTCAACACTTGGTGCACAAACAAAGGGCTATTTAAAAATGGTCGAAACGTATATTGAGAAGATGAAAGAGCTTGGTCTTTATGATTCCTCAACGATAATCGTAATGAGTGACCATGGTGACCTTGAAGTAGGGGATGTAAATGCCGATGTTCAGGCTGTATTCATGCTGAAAAAGCCTAACGAGAAGCATGAGCAAATCGTGATATCAAAAGCTCCCATATCACACGAAAACTTCATGCCCACAATGATTGAACTCACGGGCGGCGACGCATCACTCTTTGGTGAAACAATATTCGAGATTGACGAAAATGAAACCCGCGAAAGAAGAACATACCGCTGGATGGTAAACTCAGATTATCCCGACCTGAAACGAAAGTACAACGTAATGCAGGAGTACAGATACACAGGCGATAGGGACGATTTGAAAGAGCAGTTTATAAACGGCCCCTACGAAATCCATCCGCTTCTTGATTCGTTCTATTGATCAAAATACTTTTTAAGGAGAACAAACATGAAAAGCAAAAAGACAGCAACGCTTTTGGTTGTATTTATGTTTTGTATCGGCGTTTTAATGCTTGGCATGAGTGCAAGTGCAAGCGACGTGATAATAATCGAAGGTGAAAAGAATGGCTTCAGATATGAAATATATAACAACGAAGCTGTAACAATTTTATCATATACGGGTTCTGAACAGGATGTTATAATACCGTCTGAAATAGACGGTTATCCGGTGACGGGAATACTCAACGGTGCTTTCTATAATCGTATGATGTTGGAAAGCGTGGTTATTCCTGACAGTGTAGTTGATATTGGTGGAAATGCATTTTACTATTGTGGAAGATTAGCAAGCGTTGTTGTGGGTGATGGAGTTACGAAAATAGGGTATGGTGCGTTTGAGGGATGCTCGTCTTTGAAAAATGTAACATTAGGAAAAAATCTGACAAGTATAGGCGACCGAGTATTTGGCGGTTGTTGCGCCTTGAAAAGCATAGTTATTCCTGACAGTGTGACTGAAATGGGCTCGTATGTGTTTAGGCAATGTTTGGCTTTGGAAAGCGTAAATATTCCGAAAGGTATGAAAAAAATAGAAGGAGGGACATTTGAAAGTTGTCGCTCGTTAGAATGTATAATAATTCCGGAGAATATAACGATAATATTGGAAGATGCTTTTTTGAAGTGCAGATCCTTGGCGAATATAGAGGTTTCAGAGGGGAACAAGACGTTTTGTGATGTGGATGGCGTTTTGTTTAACAAGAACAAGACGGTTCTTTGTCATTACCCGGAAGGAAGAACAGATAACGGCTATTTTATACCGGAAAGCGTAAGGGGGATAGCCGCTAGTGCGTTTTATAACAGTAAATTAACGAGTATAGATATACCTGATAATGTTGTGAACATAAGAATGAATGCATTTGAACATTCAGAACTACTGACAAGTGTGATTATTAGCGATAGTGTGAAATACATAGAATATGCGGTGTTTGCCGATTGTCCTTCTCTGACAAAGGTGGTTATTCCACGTACTTCAACAAGCATAGATTATGATGCGTTCAAGGGAAGCCACAATATAACTCTTTATGTTGAAAATGAATCATTTGCACATACATGTGCATCAAACAGGAATATACCGTTTGTTGTTATGGACGCTGTTGCTGTGGATAAAAACAGCGGTTATAAAGTAGAACGAGAGATTGGCGTATTAAGTGGCATCGGTTCAAATACGAATTTAGAAACACTGGAGAGTAACCTTTTAAACGGTGAATTTATAGTTATAAAAGACAGCAAAGGTGAAGCTATTACCGATGAAAACACACTTGTCGGAACGGGTACAATTATCGAGATTACTCTTGAAGACGGAAATATTGTTGATAAAGTAAGTGTGGCTGTTATGGGTGATACAAACGGTGATGCTTATATAAATTCAAGGGATGTTGCCATGATGCAAAAACATGTTATGGAGATTAAGAAGCTTGAAGGCGCTTTCTTTTATGCCGCAGACTGCACGATGGACGAGTTTTTGAACTCACGTGATATAGCACAAGTTCAAAAACTGCTCGTAAGTTAAAGGCATAAAAAGCCCTTAACAAAGATAAAACAGTAAAAGCCAAGCTGCATATTGCAGCTTGGCTTTTATTGTCTGTGTACTACATTTAGCTTCTGGAATAAACCGTCATGCCGACTCCGTAATCTTTTACTAAGATATCCTTGGGTAAGCGAGAAAAGCGGACGGTAACAAAAAGGTCGCCTGCTGCGCCGGATATGTTTATGATCTGAATGAAATAAACTACCCAGAACCGTTCAATGGGAACAAGGGGTGTGATTATCGCAAGAACAATTCCCCAAAGAACAACAGGTGCCAAAGCGATAAAAATATAGGGCTTTTTACCGTAGTAATCGTCACTTCCGGCAAAAGCATACATGCCGGTAAAGCCATAGCGTATTTTCTCCGTACCGCACATTTTCATAGCAATGCCGTGTACCAGTTCATGAAGCACCATATACACGATCATCAAAACGATAAGTGCCAAAAACCTTATGGCATAATTACCGAAGCCGTTTTCCATGGAAAACAAGGTGGAGATTGGAATTAAAAAGTGTATCGGTACTATCAGCAACAGTGCAATAGCTATTGCTATCAAATTGACAAGCAATGACATCTTTTTGTTTTTTTGCAGGTCGATGGAATATATCTCTTTGTAGCCCTCGGGCAAAGTTTTGATTGCTTTCATGCTGATACTAAAAACCTCCTGAAACTCTTATTTATATGTTATTGATTATTTGAGCTCTTCTTTCAATGCATCGATGAGCTTTTGATTTTCTTCGGCTCTTTTTACGGCAATTCTTATATATTCTCCTGAAATGCCCTTTTTGGTTGAAAGATCCTTTATGAGTATATGATACTTATCCAAAAGCTTTTCCGTGAGCTCGCGTGCAGTGATGGAAGTGTTTACAAGCTCGCACATTATGTAGTTTGCCTGCGAGGGGATTATGTAAAGCTTGTCAATCGCAGAAAGGAGCGAAACATATTCATCGCGGACATCCTTGAAGCGTTCCATAGCCTCAGCATAGTCTTTTTTGTACTTTTCAAATATCTGCATATAAAACTCTGCGAATGAGTTTATATTCCAGATTGCAACATCTTTTTTGAGGCGTGCAATAAGCTCTTTGTCCGCGCTTGCAAGTATGCCAAGGCGAAGCCCCGGAACACCGAAAGATTTTGAAATGCTTTTTACGAGCACGAGGTTTTCAAACCTGATTAACAGGTCACGCTTCAAAATCGAGTTATCCTCAGCGGTGCGCGCAAAGTCTATAAATGATTCGTCAATTATGAGCTTTATATTGTTTTCCTTTGCCCAAGCACACAATGAAAGCATATCCCAAAGGGGTATAAAGTTTCCGCTCGGATTGTCCGGATTTATGACGAGGAGGGATGATATGTTCTTGTCTGAGAAGAAGTTCATCAAGTCGCTTGCCGTATAGGAAAAATCACGGTTTTGGGGCAGGAATGAAACAATGTTTTCACTCTTTGTTCTCTGCGGATACTCCTCGAAAGTAGGGAGGGTTATGCCGATTTTACCGTCAAGCTTTTCAATAAGTGATTTTATAAGCTCGGCTGCACCGTTACCGACAAGTATCATATCGGACGGAATATCAAAATACTTTGCTGCCAAAAGTGTGTTTACCGCCATGCCCGAGGGGTACTCACAAATAAGCGTTTCAAAGTTTGCTTTTATTTCGTCCAAAAGCTTCTGTGATGGATAGAACGGGTTTACAAGGTAGCAAAAGTCGATAAGCTTAGGATAACGCCAATAACCGCCATAACGCCTTTGTATGAGCGAGAGCTTATCCTTTACCGACGGAGCAAATATTGATTCTGCTATATCAAGGTCCTGTATATCGTCAATTTCATACCAGCTTACATCAGAACCCAGAACAAGTGCTTTTATGTCGGGCTTTTCAAGGTTGATTATAACCTTTAATACCTGCTCATAATATTCATTGTTTCCAAGTGCCTTGCTGTAAGCTTCAAGGAATGGCACGTAATGCGTCTTTGAAAACTCACGGCTGAATTTATATATGTTCACCGTTTTGTAGTAAGACTTGATTTCATCGTATTTGAAGCTGTTTGTGCCTATAAAACGGATTATATTATCGTCTTCATCAAGTGTAACCGCCGTACCGTCCATCCAGCTTTCAAACTTTGCAACGAGTGCAAGTGAGGGATAGGGATGGTTTATAAGGGCATGAAGTGCACTGTCTTCAAATATCAGGTCAGACTCCAAAAGCAAAGTATCATCATTCAAAAGATGATGCCTTGCAAGGTAGAGCGAATATATATTGTTCGTTTTATCATATATAGGGTTGTTAATGTATTCTATCTGTGTGGCTATATTGATTGCCCTAATAAAATCAATAAGCTCCTCTGCATGATAGCCTGTTACAATGACAATTTTGTCAAGTCTTAAAGAATCAAGCTGCATGAGCATACGCTCAATAAGAGTAACTCCGTTTACGCGAATCATGCACTTTGTTGAATCTTTGGTAAGCTCTTTTAAACGTTTGCCCATTCCGGCGGCAAGTATTACGGCCTGCATAAAATGCTCCTTGGAAAAATATCGTCTTAAAATTGTGGCAAAAAGTTTGATAAAATACCACTATTTTTACATTGCTGCTCAAATGTTATCACTATTTAAAAAAACAGTCAAACAGTTCGCATAAAATTATCTTGTTAATTTTGTTATAATCCATTAAAATACATATATGATTATTATTGTGTACGGAGGTAAATCTCATGGACGTTATCGAAAATGCAAAAGATAGAATGAAAAAGACTTTGTCGGTTCTTGAAAAGGATCTCGCAACATTGCGTGCAGGCAGAGCAAATGCTCAGGTGCTTGATCGCATAATGGTTGATTATTATGGTGCAAATGTTCCAATAAATCAGGTTGGTAACATTTCTTCTCCCGAACCGAGTATGCTCGTTATTGCACCCTATGATGCAACACAGATCGGTGCTATTGAAAAGGCAATTTTAAAGTCCGAGCTTGGTATAAATCCTGCAAACGACGGAAAGCTTATAAGGCTTGTATTCCCCACACTTACAGAGGAAAGAAGAAAAGAGCTTTGCAAAACAGTTCGTAAAAAGGGTGAAGAATCCAAGGTTGCTGTCCGTTCAATAAGACGTGATGCTGTTGAAACTGTTAAGAAACAGCGTAAGGACAGTGAAATAACAGAAGATGATCAGAAGATTTTGGAAGAAGATATCCAGGATTTGACTGATGAAATGGTAAAAGAAATCGATAAGATAACATCCGAAAAGGAAAAGGAGATAATGGCGGTTTGACATCGTATCTCGGTTTACCGATTGATGAAGCGATTGGCATTTTGGAGAAAAACGGCATAAAAGCTGTGCCCGTTAAGGTTGAATGTTTAAAGGGCTCCTTTGGCAATGAAAAACGTGTTATACGCTCTCGTCAGCTTCCTGATGGGAGCGTAGAGCTTGTATACTCGTTTTTTCAGACAGTACCGATAACAAAGAGTTTGGAGAATGATGAACATGATGCGTAAATATACTGACGAAGAACTTATTGCACGCGGTCTTTCACCCGATATGCCTAAACACGTAGCCATAATTATGGACGGTAACGGCAGATGGGCAAAGGAAAGGGGCATGATCCGTACACTTGGCCACCGTGCAGGTATTGAACGAATGAGGGAGATTATCAGGCACTCGTCCGACATAGGCGTTGAGGCTTTGTCACTGTATGCTTTTTCAACTGAGAACTGGAAACGTCCCAAATTTGAGGTAGCGGCACTTTCTGCTTTGTTTTTGGAATACTTTACGAAAGAAATTGATGAGCTTCACGCCAATAATGTACGCATGATTGCTTTGGGTGATACCACAAAGTTTTCTCCTGAAATTCATAATGCAATATTGCGCGGAGCGGAAAAAACAAAGCATAATACGGGATTGAAGCTCAATGTGGCTCTCAATTACGGAAGCCGTGATGAAATAACGACCGCCGTAAAGAGTATTGCTTGCGATGTTAAGAACGGTACTTTGGACGATGACGATATAAACTATGAACTGATAAGCGACAGGCTTTATACAAAAGGGCTTCCCGATATAGATCTTTTAATTCGCCCGGGCGGTGAAAGGAGACTTTCCAACTTCCTGCTCATGCAGGCGGCATATGCAGAGCTTGTATTTACGGATGATTATTGGCCCGATTTTACAAACGAAAAATACGAGGAAGCTATAAAAGAATTCCAAAAGAGAACACGCAGGTACGGAGGACTTAAGTAATTATGGTTACGAGAATAATTGTCGGAGGCTTGCTTATTGCTTTTTTTGCAGTACTGCTTTGGTTCGGCGGATTGTTTCAATCCATTATAATTGCTATAGCAACGCTTATAAGTGTTTGGGAAATGAAGCGCGCGTTCAAAGCGAGAGGTGTACGTGTTTTTGCTTTGCCTGCATATGTTTTCGCGGCAGCCTATGTGTTCATGTTTGAGTATTTTCAGGTTACGGGGCTTGTTACGCTCATGCTTGCTTGCGTTATAGCTACCCTGATTGAAAGTCTTTTCAACTCAAAACGCACAGATGTTGAAGCATACTATGCTTTGTCGCTTTATTGCTATCCGATACTTTTCTATATAATGCTTATGGTTGTAGGCTCAATTCACAGCTATGAAGTTAGCCGCGTTGCTTTGCTTCTCCTGTTTGCAGCTCCCCTGGTTGGCGATATGTTTGCATACTTTATCGGTGTAGCAATCGGAAAGCATAAGCTCTGTCCGAGTATAAGTCCCAAAAAGACAGTTGAGGGAAGTATTGGCGGACTTTTCGGTTCGCTTGTGGGCGGTTTACTTGTGTACTTCCTGCAGGGAATATGGGGATTGGCAATACCTTATTGGCACCTCTTGCTTGTAAGCATTGGCTGCGGTGTTTTGGGACAGCTTGGAGATCTTTATGCTTCAAAGATAAAGCGTTGGGCGGGTGTTAAGGATTACGGAACACTTTTCCCGGGCCACGGTGGCGTTATGGACAGAGCTGACAGTGCACTCATGTGCGCACCATTGGTACTTATATACTTTTATTTAATGTTCGTAGCATGAGAGGCATGAAATGAAAAAAGTGGTTGTTTTGGGAAGCACAGGTTCAATCGGCAGACAGACTTTGGATGTCGTAAGAAGTGCTCCTGATAAATTTAAAGTAATAGCCTTAAGTGCAAGCAATAATGCAAATCTTTTGGCAGAGCAAGCCCGTGAGTTTTCACCTTCACTTGTATGCTTGAAAAATGAATCGGTACCCATGCCTGATTGCGAAGCCGAAATTTTAAGGGGCGAAAATTCCGCAAGTATAGCTGCACAGCTGGAAGAAGCGGATATCATCGTAAACGGCATAAGCGGTTTTGACGGTATGCTTCCTTTGATAAGCGCATTGAAGGCAGGCAAGAAAGTAGCACTTGCTAATAAGGAAAGTGTGGTTTGCGGTCATGTCTTGACGGATGAAGCGTTAAAGACGGAGGGCGCTGAAATTTTACCCGTTGACAGTGAGCAGTCTGCACTTTTTCAATGTCTTTTCTCAGGTGCGAAAAAAGAAGTTGCACGCTTGATACTCACGGCATCGGGCGGTCCTTTCAGAGAATATTCAAAAGAACAGCTTCAATGTGTTACTGTTGAAGATGCTCTTGCACATCCCACATGGAATATGGGCAGAAAAATAACGATAGACTCGGCAAGCCTTTTTAATAAAGGTCTTGAGATAATGGAAGCGAGCTATCTTTTTGGCATTGAAGGCGATAGGATAAATGTTTTGGTTCATCCGCAATCCATAGTTCACTCAATGGTCGAGTTTTGCGATGGAAGCAATATTGCACAGCTTTCAAAGCCTGATATGCGTCTTGCCATACAGTATGCGATGACTTATCCCGAAAGAAAGCAGGGTGAGTTCGGAAAACTCAGGCTTGAGGAAATTACAAATCTTTCATTCCATGCTCCGGACAATGAAAAATTCCCGGCACTCTTGCTTGCATATGAAGCATTGAAAGAGGGAAAAGCTTTACCTATCGCATATAATGCAGCGAATGAAGTGGCAGTAGATGCCTTTATAAAGGGTGAGCTTAAATTTACTCAGATAGCAAGTGTTGTTGAGAAAACAATGGAAAGAACAAAAACAGGTGAGATAAACTGTGTTGACGATATTCTGGATATCGATGCACAGGCAAGACATACTGCTGTTGATATTATGAAAGGAATGGTTATTTGAATACAGCATTGTCGATATTGGCAGCACTTTTGGTGCTTTCTGTATTCGTGTTCGTACACGAGCTTGGACACTATCTTGCAGGGAGGCTCTTGGGCTTTAAAATCCTTGAGTTTTCAATCGGTATGGGTCCGAAACTTTTAAAGAAAGAAAAAAATGGGATACTTTATTCGCTTCGTGCTTTCCCGATAGGCGGAATGTGCCGCTTCTACGGAGAGGACGAGGAAGCAAACGACGGCGATTCATTCAATTCGCATAATGTTTTCAAACGTATTGCGGTTGTAGCTGCCGGCCCGTTGATGAACATAATATTTGCATTGTTGATTGCAACCATAACTTTAAGCGCATATGGCGATTATTATTACCTTCCCGTTGTAGTTGAGTTTGCGGACGGAGAAAGCCCTGCAAAAGAAGCAGGCATGCTTGAAGGTGATGTAATATTGGGTGTTGATGGCATTGATATATCGTACGATACTGACTTTTCAAAGATAGTAGAGATAGCGAACGGTGAAAATGCAAAGTTTAAGGTATTGCGTGACGGTGAGGAAATAACCCTTGAAGTAAAGGGAATATATAACGAAAGTACCGACGAAAAGCGTATGGGGATATCATATTATCCGTACGGTGCTGTTGAGAGAGAACGCTTTACATTCTTTGAGGCAATAGGTAATTCCTTTGATTATGTAGTCTCAATAATAGGTGAAATGTTCAGCTTTATAGGCAATATTTTCACAGAGGGCGTAAAAGAAGGCGAAGTCGGTGGCCCCGTAGCAGTTATAAACATACTTGGTGAAGCTGTACGCATGGGCTTTGAAACGGTGTTGAGAATAAGCATCTTAATGAGCATAAACTTAGGCGTTATGAATATTTTGCCCATACCGGCGCTTGATGGCGGACGCCTTGTTTTCCTGATAATAGAAGCAATAAGAGGAAAAGCCTTGCCTGCTGAAAAAGAGGGTATGGTGCATTTTATAGGAATAGTACTTTTGTACGGATTGATAATTTTCTTGTCCGTGAAGGATGTAATGGGATTATTCGGAGGATGAAATGAGCAGTAAAAGGCAAGTCAAAGCAGGCGATAAGCTTATTGGCGGCGGTGCACGCATTACGGTGCAGTCAATGACTAATACGGAAACCTGGGATGTTGACGCGACCGTTGCACAGATTAAAAGTCTTGAAAGTGCAGGCTGTGATATTGTGCGTTCATCCGTATATGACAAAGAGTGCGCAAAAGCGATAAGCAAAATTAAGCAGAATATCAGTATTCCGCTTGTAGCAGATGTTCATTTTGATTACAGACTTGCGATTGCCGCTATCGAAAACGGTGCAGATAAAATACGCTTTAACCCGGGAAACATTGGCTCAGAAGCAAAGGTCAGAGAGCTTGTTTCCTGTGCTAAAATGCATTCGGCTCCCGTAAGAATAGGTGTGAACTCAGGAAGCGTTGAAAAGGAAATGCTTGAAAAGTATGGCGGACCTACACCTGAAGCAATGGTTGAAAGCGTTTTAAAACACGTAAGGATACTTGAAAGAGCTCAGTATGAAGATATGGTGCTCTCGGTTAAAGCATCAAATGTTCCCGATACGGTAAAGGCTTACAGATTACTTGACAAGCAAGTTGACTATCCTTTGCATATCGGTGTTACCGAAGCGGGAAGTGACAGCGAAGGTCTTGTGAAGTCATCCATGGGAATAGGTGCACTCTTGCTGGACGGTATAGGTGATACATTGAGAGTTTCGTTAACTGGTGATGTTGTTCAGGAAGTCGTGGCTGCAAAAATGATTTTGCGTGCAGCAGGTATTTTAAAGACGGGTGTTGAGGTTGTAAGCTGTCCTACCTGCGGAAGATGCAAGGTTGATTTGACAAGCGTTGTAAATCGCGCTAAAAACGAGCTTGTTTGTGATGATAAGTATATTAAGGTTGCAATAATGGGCTGTGTTGTAAACGGCCCGGGAGAGGCAAAAGAAGCCGATATAGGCATAGCCTTTGCACCTGACGGAGCAGTAATGTTCAAAAAAGGCGAGCGTGTATTCTCAGGCAAGAAGGATGAGGTTATAAAAGAGTTTTTTCAACAGGCAAAATTGTTGATCAATACGGAAGAACAGTAATGGAAATAAATAAATTGATGGAAAAGTACGGGGAGTATATTGAATTAAAATCAGTATCCCTTGTAAAAGATGAAAATATCATACGTGTGAATCTTGTGGCAAAAACTCTTTTGCCATATGCTTTGATTGGAGAAATAAAACGCGAATTTTCATGTCTTTTGGATGATGTGAAAATTGAAGTTATAATTGATTTTTCAGCTCCGATTGAACAAGCAAAGCAGGACGGTACGTTTATTGAATACATAAAAAATATGTGGGCGGTTTTGTCGCCCGTATTGAAGCATGCCATAAGCTGCGGAGCGTATGAGCTTGATGATAACGGTGACATAACAGTAAAAATGTCTAAGAAGCAGGCAGGACTGTCGCTTGGCGGTGACGGTACTGCTTCCATAAACAAATTCTTGAAAAATGAGCTTAATCAGAAAATAAGTCTCAAGATAGCAGTCGATGAAAATATAGTGGATGTGGCATTTAATCCCGAAATGATAGAGGCGCAGATGCCTAAATTTTACAAGGATGTGCCAAAAGAAAAAAAGTCTTCTAAAAATGCGGAATCTGCTCCCAAACCGTATAAAGAGGTTTTGTACGGCAAAGAATTAAAACGCCTTAACATATCGCGTATGAACGAGATAGACGAGCAGGCGGAAACGGTTGCCGTGAAGGGTAGCGTTATAGAGGTTGAAACAAAGGTTCGCAGGGATGGCAACTATATAGTTCTGGTTCAGGTCAGCGATAAGACCAATACTCTGCTTACCAAGATTTTCCTTGATAAGGGCAAGGAAGACCTCATAAAGCGTCTTGAAAAAATGAAAAAGTCGGGCGAGCTGTTGCTGGTTCGCGGAAAATACGACTTTGATAATTATATGCGTGATTATTGCATAATGCCGGATGCATTGATGGCAGCAGATCAGGAAAAGCGTGAGGACAAGGGCGAGGAAGGCAAGAAACGTGTTGAGCTTCACTTGCATACACAAATGTCAACGATGGATGCCCTTGTTAATGTAAAAGATGCTGTTAGCACAGCTGCAAGATGGGGACATAGAGCACTTGCGATAACCGACCACGGTGTTGTTCAGGCATTCCCTGCAGCTTTTAAGGCAACAAAGGACTTAGGTATAAAAGTAATTTTCGGTGTTGAAGGATACTTGCTTCCCGACAGTAAAATAATCAGCCAAGAAGGCGATTTTACTTTTATTGATATTGCAAGTGACTCCGAGGGCAGCCGTGAGTTTATATATGCAATCTGCGCAAAGAAAGTATGCACGGACGGCAGAGAAGAAATTTGTGACATTTTCATAGATCCCGGTGCGCCGATGAGTGAAGCACTCAAAAAGCAGACAGGTTATGATGGTGTAAACAGCGATGCCGTTACATTGAAAGAAGGAATAACGAAGCTTTTTGAATTTGTAAAGGGCACGGTTCCCGTTGTTTTTGATACGGAACTTATGAAAAAGCTTACGGATATTGCAAAGAAGTTCAATCTTGCTCCCGAAACTGAATGCGTAAGCGTCGGTATGCTTTCGCATTATTTAAACAGGCTTGTTAAAGATGTCACTCTTGAAAATATGTGTGATGCATTCGGTGTTGAGCTTAAAATGCTTTCTGCACGCGATAAAGTAAACAGCTTGCAGAAGCTTTCAAACAGTCTTGTTTTAAAGATGCGGGAAAAGGGCATAAACACGCTTCCGCTTACAGACTGTGTTCCAAAGGAAAAAGTAAAAGGACAGCGCAGTAATTATCACATAATACTCCTTGCAAAGAACCATGAAGGCCTTTTGAACCTTTACAGGCTTGTTTCATATTCGCATCTTGAGCATTTTAAGAAGATGCCACAAATTCCGAGAAGCTTACTCATGATGCACAGAGAGGGGCTTATAGTGGGCTCCGCTTGCGAAAGTGGCGAGCTTTTCCGTGCAATACTTGCAAACAAGAGTGAAAATGAAATAATGGATATTGCTGATTTTTATGATTACATGGAAATTCAGCCGATAGGTAATAACGAATTCCTTGTCAGAAACGGAATGGTAAAAGATGACGAGGGGCTTCGCGATTTAAACCGCAAGGTTGCAGACATAGCAAAAAAACAAGATAAAATGCTTGTGGCAACGGGTGACGTGCATTTTTTGGATCCTGAGGATGCAGTATACAGAAAAATACTTATGCACGCACGCAACTTTGAAGATGCTGAGGAGCAGGCACCTCTTTATTTTAAAACAACAGATGAGATGCTTGAGGAGTTCTCGTATTTAGGTGAGGAGGAAGCTTTTGAGGCGGTTGTTAAAAACCCGAATCTGATTGCAGATATGTGCGAAAAAATGCCTCCGTTCTTATCGGAAAAGGGCACATACGCACCTACTATAGAGGGTGCAGAGGAAGAACTTTCGGGCAGGGCGATAAAACGTGCACATGAAATATACGGTGAAGTGCTTCCCGATGTCGTTCAGAAGCGACTCGATAAAGAACTTAACTCGATTATAGGCAACGGTTACGGCTCACTTTATCTCATGGCACAAAGACTTGTTCATAAGTCGTTGTCGGACGGTTATCTTGTAGGTTCGCGAGGAAGTGTTGGCTCATCGTTTGTTGCACATATGGCAGGTATAACGGAAGTAAATGCACTTCAACCGCATTATGTTTGCCCAAATTGCAAGTACAGCGATTTTGATGTTGACAGAACAAAGTATGCCTGTGGCGTGGATATGCCTAAAAAGGATTGCCCAAAGTGCGGCACGGAGCTTAAGCGTGACGGATATGAAATACCGTTCGAAGTATTCTTGGGCTTTAAGGGCGACAAAACCCCCGATATAGACCTGAACTTCTCGGGCGAATATCAGCCTGTCGCTCATAAATTCACTGAGGAAATGTTTGGCGAGGGCTATGCCTTCCGTGCAGGTACTATTTCCGGTATTAAGGATAAAACCGTTTTCGGATATGTCAAGGCATATGCTGAAGATAACGGAATAAATATGTCAAAGGCAGAAATGAACAGGCTTGTTCAGGGCTGTCTGGGTGTTAAGCGTACTACGGGGCAGCACCCCGGCGGTATAGTTATTGTGCCTAAAGAAAATGATATAATGGAATTCACACCGATACAGCACCCTGCCGATAAAACAGATGCAAGCACAATAACAACGCATTTTGATTTTCACGCACTTGATGACAGACTCGTTAAGCTTGATATATTGGGGCATGACGATCCGACGGCATTGCGTATGCTCCAGGATATAACGGGCTTTGACCCCAAGACGGTTCCTCAGGATGATCCTGATACTATGAAGCTCTTTTCATCAACCGAGTCCTTGGGCATAACGCTTGAGGAGATCAATTGTGACGTCGGCAGTCTTGCAATACCTGAATTCGGTACAAACTTTGTAAGGCAAATGCTTTGCGACACAAGACCTACAAAGATGGAGGAGCTTATACGAATTTCAGGTCTTTCACACGGTACGGATGTTTGGGTAGGCAACGCTCAGGATCTTGTCATGTCGGGTACTGCCACTTTGTCCGATGTAATATGTACCCGTGACGATATAATGAACTACCTGATGCTTCATGGCTGTGAGCCGTCCATGTCGTTTAAAATCATGGAAAATGTACGAAAAGGCAGGGGACTTACTTCTGAAATGGAAGAGGCAATGAAGGCGCAGGATATCCCCAAGTGGTTTGTCGATTCATGCAAGAAGATACAGTATATGTTCCCGAGAGCGCACGCTGCGGCATATGTTATGATGGCTTTCCGCATAGCGTACTTCAAGGTGCATTTCCCCAAAGAGTTTTACTCGGTTTACTTTACTGTGCGTGCCGATGCTTTCGATGTTGAAAAGGCATTGGGCGGCACACAGAGAGTTCTTTTGAACATAAAGGAGATTGAACGAAAGGGCTTTAATGCGGAAGAAAAGGAAAAGAACCTATTACCGATACTCGAAGTAGTATTCGAGATGAACAAACGAGGCATTGAGCTTTTGCCGATTGATATTTATAAGTCTTCGGCAAATAAATTCCTTATAGAAGACGGTGCGATAAGACCTCCCTTCTCGTCAATAGCGGGTGTTGGCGAAAATGCCGCAATATTGCTTGAGCAAGGTGCGAAAATGGGTGGCGAGTATGTTTCGCTTGAAGACTTCAGGAAGCGTACAAAGGCGAATAGCGCCGTTGAAAAAGCACTTAAGGATTTGGGATGTCTTGAAGGAATACCTGTATCCAATCAGATTTCCTTGTTTTAAATTGTGAGTACATGATAAAATCATAAAGAAACATAAAGGAGAAAATTATGAAAAGATTAGTTGCTTTGATTTTGAGTTTAATGGTCGTTCTTGCATTTTCAGGCTGCAAAAAAGAAGTTAGCGATCAGGGTGATATTCCCGAAAACATTCATGCTCCCGAGGAAACATTGCTTGCACATAATACGCCAAACGCAGGCGAGGAGTTCAAGGTTGAGAACACCGAGGGCGGTGTAAAAATCGTTGAGTACTCAGGCAGTGGCATAAATGTAATAATTCCTGAAGAAATAGACGGAAAAGCCGTGGTTGAGATAGGCGATAATGTTTTTGCAAACAAAGCAGAGGTTGAACAGGTATATGTTGGTGCACATATAACAAAGATTGCTCCAACTGCTTTTGAAAATTCGCCCAAGCTTGTTATAGTTACAACTGCAGGCAGTACAGCACATAACTTTGCTGCAGAGTATCAGGTGCAATACAATTTGTATTAAGAGGATAAAATAATCATGCTGAAGCGTTTGTATGATAAAAGTGAAACTGCGTTTGCAATTTTATGGATTGCGGCCTATGTTGTGCTGTTTTCCGTTGCAGACGGTTTGTCATCGCGTTTAGGCATACAAAAATCAATTACGGCTCTTGTGGGAACAGTATTTGTCGCTCTTTTGGTTTTATGGATAAAGAAGCACGATTTGTTTTCAAAGTACGGACTTTCAAAAGTAAAGCTTGACTATAAAAAGTATTTGTATTTTATACCGCTTGCCTTAATTTGCACAGTAAACTTTTGGCATGGGATAAATATAAAAGTCAGCTTTGAAGAAATTGTTTTATTTATCCTTTCAATGCTTGCGGTTGGCATAACAGAGGAGATAATATTCAGAGGTTTCCTGTTCCGCGCACTTTGCAAAGAAGGCATAAAAACTGCGGTTTTGTTTTCGAGTATCACTTTCGGCTTGGGGCACATAATAAACTTATTAAACGGTGCAGAGTTTGCATCAACGCTCTTGCAAATATGCTGTGCAATAGTTATAGGGTTCCTGTTCACTGTGATATTCTATAAATCTGGGAGCTTGTATCCGCCGATAATTGCTCACGCTTTGTTGAATTCGTTGTCGGTATTTGCAAAAGAACAAGGCTTTCAGATAATAATTTCGGTTATTGTTATTGTGATAGCTTTAGCTTATTCGTGGATGATATTAAAAAAGGAGAGTAAATAAATGTTGATAAAGAATGATATTTCATATGTCGGCGTAAATGACAGAAAGATTGACCTTTTTGAGGGACAGTATATAGTTCCGAACGGAATGGCTTATAACTCATATGTGATAAATGATGATAAAGCTGTTGTTATGGATACGGTAGCAGAAGGCTTTTACGATGAATGGCTTTTCAATATAAAGGCGGTGCTTGGTGAAAAAAGCCCCGATTATTTGATTGTTCAGCATATGGAGCCTGACCACTCTGCAAATATATTCAATTTTGCAAATGAATATAAAGATGCTGTAATCGTTGCAACGGATAAAGCATTTGCAATGATGAGCAAGTTCTTTAAAACTGATTTTGAGAGCAGAAAGCTCGTTGTAAAAGACGGCGATATACTGACTCTCGGCAAGCATACTTTGAAGTTTGTTACAGCACCAATGGTGCATTGGCCCGAGGTAATGTTCACATATGACGAGTATGCAAAGGTACTTTTCTCGGCAGATGCTTTCGGTAAGTTCGGTGCACTCGATACGGACGAGGACTGGGCTTGCGAAGCAAGAAGATATTACTTTGGTATAGTCGGCAAGTACGGTGCCCAAGTACAGATGGTCTTGAAAAAGCTTGCAGGTATTGAAATCGAAGCAATTTTACCGCTTCACGGTCCCGTGCTCACCGAAAAGCTTGATTATTACCTTGACCTTTACAATACATGGTCATCATACGGTGTTGAGAGTGACGGCGTTGTGATTGCGTATACATCCATATACGGAAACACGAAAAAGGGCGTAGAGCTGCTTGCTCAAGCCCTTGAAGAAAACGGATGCAAAAAGGTTGCAGTTAACGACCTTGCACGCTGCGATATGGCAGAAGCTGTAGAGGATGCTTTCCGTTACGGCAAAATCGTTTTGGCAACAACGACATATAATGCCGAGATTTTCCCGTTCATGCGCGAGTTCATAAATCACTTGACGGAGCGTGGCTTTAAAAATCGCACAGTCGGCATAATCGAAAACGGAAGCTGGGCACCCATGGCTAAAAAGACAATCATGAAGATGCTTGAAAACAGCAAAGATATAACTTTTATAGAGCCCACCGTCACAATTCACTCTGCTTTAAGCGATGAGAACATGGAAGAAATCAAAGCCTTGGCAAAGGCACTTGTATAAGATTAAAACTTAAAACTACAAAGCACCCAAGAGTATTCACTCTTGGGTGCTTTTATGTAAGCATTATTACCAGCTTTCGGGCATTACGGCAAACGATGTGTCATACTCGATAGTGAAATCAAAGTCCGTTACCGTGGTGTCCGTATTGACTTGTGCATAGAGTGTTGATTCGCCGGAGGGAAGTACCATTGCATACTGTCCGTCTTGCGATTGAAACATTGCGCTTGCAATTTCCGTGCCGGTCTTATCAAAGAATGTAATCTTTAATGCTGTTTTGAGAGCTTCGGGATAACTGTTTGTGATTTTCATATCAACAAATGTATCATCAAATTGCTCATAAACCTGAACATCAAAATAGTTAAGATAACGCTCAAAATGGTTTGCACCTTGAACAGCGTTTCCCAAAATGTCGGTCGTTCGGTCGATTACGGGAGCGGTTATGTTGGGTGTCGGCTCGCTTGTTGTCTCGTAGGTGGGAATAACGGTGGGGGCAAGAATATTTGGATTAAACTCACCGCGCGAGCCCACGCAAGCTGTAAACATGAGCGTCAACGCAATTGCAAGCGCAAGAACACCGCTTTTTATAAAATTCGGCATCGTGTTAATTTCCTTTACTTTCTCGTATAAGCTTTTGCTTGAGGTCATAAAGCTTATCTGAAATATCAACCTTGTAAATGTGGGGATTCATAAGGCGCTTGCTCTCTTCCCAAATGGTTGCAAGGTCGCGCTGTGCGTACTCCGCACTCTCTTTAACCGTGGGAACCTCATATACCTGTTTGCCATTGACGAAAAGAGGAACAAGCAATTCGCGAACCTTGAAGTTTGATATAGTCATTGTTTTATAAGTCTGTTCAGGATGATAAAGCTTAAGAGGAACAGAACCGTCAAACTCCTCATCTTCAAGAGCAATAAGGTCAGCTATTGCCATGTTGTTGCTGTCGTAAAAACGGAAAACCTTCTTAATGCCGGGGTTTGTCATCTTGACAACATTTTCGCTGAGCTTGATCTTGGGGATAACTTTGCCGTTTACAATCTCAGCCGCGAGCTTATAAACACCGCCAAGGGCAGGGCAGTCAACCGACGTAATGAGCCTTGTACCAACGCCCCAGACATCTATGCGAGCGCCCTGTGACTTAAGGTTTTGAATAACAAGCTCATCAAGGTCACTTGAAGCGAATATCCTGGCATCTGTGTGGCCTGCTTCATCAAGCATTTTTCTTGCTTGCTTTGAAAGGTATGCAAGGTCGCCCGAATCAAGGCGGATACCTACGGGTTTATGACCTTGAGCACGAAGCTCATCGAATACTTTGATTGCGTTGGGAACACCGCTTCTTAATGTGTCGTACGTGTCAACGAGCAACATACAGGAATCGGGGAATACTTTTGCATATGCGCGGAAAGCGTCAAGCTCTGTCGGAAAGCTCATTACCCAGCTGTGGGCGTGCGTGCCGGCTATGCCAACATCGAAAAGCTGTCCCGTCATAACATTGCTCGTTGATGAGCAACCGCCGATTATAGCAGCTCTTGCACCCAATATACCTGCATCGGGGCCTTGTGCACGACGTAAGCCAAATTCCAATACCTTGTCACCCTGTGCGGCATAGCATACCATGCTCGCTTTTGTAGCTATAAGCGTCTGATGATTTACAAGGTTTAAAAGTGCTGTTTCGACAAGCTGTGCCTGCATTATGGGAGCTTTTACTCTTAAGAGGGGTTCATATGGGAATACAACCGTTCCTTCCTCCATGCCGTAAATATCGCCCGTGAAACGCAAGTTCTTAAGAACATTTAAAAAATCCTCATCAAAAAGGGAGAGGGAACGAAGATAGTCAATATCTTCATCGGTAAAGTGCAGATTGTTTATGTATTCGATAACGGATTCAGTGCCTGCCATTATTGAGTATGCACTGTGCTCGCGTGTTGAACGGAAGAAAAGGTCAAATACAGCTTCATTTTCAGACATACCGTGCTTGTAGTAGCCGTACATCATAGTAAGCTGATAAAGATCCGTCATCATTGTAAGATTACGCATATTAGTCATTTGTTTCGCCTTCCTTGTCAATATCTGTTTCGTTGGTATTGATGTTGTCAGCAACTGTGTCTTCTGTTGCTGCTTCGATTGTTTCTTCTGCCGTTTCTGTTACTTCACCTGCGGGCATTACCGCCAAGGGCTTTGGCCACATGAGTGTACCCGATTTCTTTTCTTTGACGGCTCTTATGATGAAAAATACAAGTATTGCAACGAATATTACGGCACTTAAAAGCTGACTTATGCGGATAGAAGTGTTTCCGAGGTAAAGACTGTCACCGCGCAAGCCCTCAACGATGGCTCTTTCGAATGTGTATAAAAGTGCATAGGTGAAAAGTGCATCACCGTCATGCTTGAACTTTTTGCGAAGCGACCAGATTATTATAAATGTTATAAAGCACCATATTGACTCATAGAAGAAAGTTGCAAGGTGATAAGGCTCTGTGCAGAGGATATCATTGAATGTGTGATAACCGTCTATGCGGACAGCAAGGGGAAACCATGCAAGATTTTCACCGACGGGGAGACCAAAAGCTTCCTGATTGAAGAAGTTGCCCCAACGACCTATTGCCTGAGCCAAGACTACACCGGGTGCAATGCAGTCAAGTATGCGAAGAAGACGTTGCTTTTTCACGAGAGAATAAACAGCGATAGCAATAAGACCTGCGATTATAGCACCGTATATTGCAAGACCGCCTTCCCATATGTAAAGCATGCTTATGGGATTTTCAAGATAATGGTCAAGCTCACAAAGAACATAGTAAAGTCTTGCACCTATTACACCGCAAGGGAGTGCACAAAGTGCAAGGTCGATTATTGTATCCTTGGGAAGCTGTTTTCTTTTGCTTTCCTTTGTAGCTAAAAATACAGCAAGTATTATTCCTGTGGCAATGAGTATGCCGTACCAGTAAACATCCTTGCCAAAGAGTGAAAATGCCACTCTGCTGGGGTTTGTCATAAATATTACCTCCGAAATTATATCAACCATTATTATACAACAAAAGAATTCTGCGGTAAACGGATTGGCAATAAAAAAACAAGCGGATTTTACCGCTTGTTTTAATGCGTCATGCAAGTATTATCTTCTGCAATGCACTTAAGTCTCGTGAGTTTATTTTGCTGTCTGCGTTTACATCAGACGAATTTATGTATATTCCTGTGAGCTCTGCTGTACCTAAAATATGCTTTTGCATAGCCGCAAGGTCTCGTGAGTTAATATTACCATCACCGTTTACATCGCCTGAAATTACAACGGTAAGCTCATCGATTACAGTATCACCGTCAGTAAGTCTTACCCTTGAGCCTGTACCGACAGTTTTGTCGATGTCAAGCACTTTGCCGTTTTTGTCAACTACGCTCATGTTGCCACCCGCAAAGTTTGCAAGCAAGGCAGCAACTGTTGTTTGAGGTGTTACGCCGAAAAGCATACCGTTTGCGATTGAAAGCTCACTTTCGCTTGTGAGTAAAATACGGTCGATGTTAAACGGCTTTATCGGAATATCCATGTAAGTAGTTTCACCTGCAGGGGACCAATAGTTTACAAAACTGCCAAGATAATAAATAGTAAGGTCACTTGCTGTTCCGTTGAAAGTTGTTTCATCAAGTGCCATGGGTGTTTCTGTATAGCAGTAAACGCTGCTGAGCTTTTTGCAGTTTGCAAAGGCTTCCTGGTAGAACCATACAAATGAATTCAAGAAGTCAACACGTTCAAGTGATGTGCAGTTCTCAAAAGCGTTGTTCTGTATGAAGTAAAGACTCTTGGGGAATGTAATCTCCTTAAGCGAGCTGCAGCCTGAAAATGCCTCGCTCATTATTTCGTCAATTCCTTCGGGTATTGAAACAGATATTATATCAGTGCGACCTGCAAATGCATTGTCGCCTATTTTAGCGACCTCGATATTGTCGATTTCGGAAGGAATAATAACATCTTTTGCCTTGCCGATGTATTTTGAAATTACTACCTGTTTATTGAGAATATAGTATTCAAAATTGCTGTTCGGTCTGGGAGTGGGTGTTGTATTCGGTACAAAAGGTGTGCTCGGAGCAGTTTGTGTTACTGTAACCGTTATCGTATTTGAACGCACTGAACCGTTGCGTGCTTCTATGACGAAAGTGCCGCTTTTTTCGGGTGTAAATGAGAATACACGACCGCTTGCTTTTTCCTGGAGGGAGTCATTTACATACCACTGTGTATTGCCTACCGCAAAAAAGGAAGAAGAAGTGAAGCTTGCGGTAAAGGAAACTGAAGTTATTGAATCGTCCGATTGCTCGGTGTTGCCCTTTGAAGTTATTTCTATTTTGTCAGGGTGTCCACAATCACTTATTGTTATTCCGCCCGACTTACAGCTGATTGACTCTGCAGGGATTACAGAACCGTCAGCATAACAAAGCATTAAAGGCGTTGTTTCGTTATCAACAGAAATTTCTATTGTGGAAAGAGCATCTTCAAGCTCTTTGATTTCACCGTTTAAAAGAGCATCGGATAACTTGAAAGTAAGATTTACAAGTGTACCCATCTTGAAAAATGCGTGGTTTGACATGACTCCGTTTTTATCTGTCGAGAAAGCACCCATCGAGGCAACATAAATCTCGCCCTTGTTTTCGGGAGCAAAAACGGAGAGGGGGGGCTTGTCCAGTGTTTCGGGATCCCTTGCGTCGGGAGCGTAGACCAAAATTGAGTCATCGGGGATTTTTGCCGTGACTGCCTTGAAAAGCTCCGAATCATAGGAGACGGCAAACTGGAAGTTAATAAATCCTTGAGCGTTTGTTTCAACAGCTACAGGAATTGTTATCTCTTTTGTTTGAGTGCTTTTTGCCGAAACTGTACCGACGGACAGAGTGATGGCGTTGGATGAGGCAAAAGCTGCAGCCGAAGAAATTATCGGCAAGAGCAATGAAAATACTAAAATGACGGATAAGAGTTTTTTCATAGAATAACCTCCGCATATTATCATAATTAACTATATTTTAATTCCTGTGCGGTAAATTGTAAAGTAGAGAAAGGATGACTGTATAGATTTACTAAAAATATACTAAATTAACATCTTGATATTGAGCAAAAATGTAAGTATACTGTAAACGTATAGTTGTACTTTGGACAAGTTTGTGCAAATCAGAATATAACGATGCTATAAAATGAACGGAGGCAATACAGAAAATGAAGCACGGATTAACAGCAAAACTCATAGCTATTGTAACAGCATTTGTGATGGTATTATCAACATTCGGTGTTGTTTATGCTGTAGAGGTTGAAACAAAAGCAGGTGTTGAGAGCTTGACGTTTACCGCTCTTTCAGACGGCACGTACAGCGTGACGGCTTGCGACAATGCGGCAAGCGGTGCACTTGATATACCGTCACAGTATAATGGAAAAAATGTCACAGCGATTGGAGAAGGTGCATTTTTTGGTTGCGAATTGCTTACCAAGATAACAATCCCCTCGACTATAAAAACGGTAGGTCCCTTGGCGTTTGTATTCTGTACGGCACTTGAAAACGTTACAATTCCTGACAGCGTAACGAGTATCGGTAATGAAGCTTTTGCAGAGTCGGGTATCAAGTCTGTAACCTTGGGTAAGGGTGTTGAAACTCTTGGCATGGGCGTGTTTTCAAAGTGCAGAAACCTCGCAACAATAAGTGTTGCTTCCGGTAATGCTTCCTTTGTTTCAAATAACGGAGTTCTTTATAATGCATCACAGAAAGTTCTTGTTGCTTATCCTGAAGCAAAGTCAGGTGCTTTTTCAGTCCCCGTATCGGTTGAAGAAATTGCAGATACCGCTTTTGAAGGTGCAAGTAAACTTGGCGAGTTGACTTTGAATTACGGATTGAGAAAGATTGGCGAATATGCTTTCGCTGAGTCTTCTTTGAAAAATATAGTTATTCCTGCAAGTGTTATTGAAGTAGATAACGGTGCATTCAGTTTCTGCGAAGCTCTTGAGAGTATGTCGTGGTCATACAGCACAACAAAAATTCCCGACCGTGCATTTGAAGGCTGCAAAATGCTGAAGAATATTGTATTGCCTACGGGCGTTACAGCAATCGGCAGTGAAGCATTCTTTGATTGCACAGGTCTTGAACAGGTTCAATTGCCTGACAGCCTGAGTACAATCGGATCAAGTGCTTTCAGAAATTGTTCAAGCCTTGCAAATGTAGTAATTCCTGCAAGCGTAACTACAATCGGTAATATGGCATTCATGCACGCTTCAAACTTGGTTGCGGCGAACTTCAAGGGCGTACCGCCTACAGCTTTCGGCGGCAATGTATTTACGGGTACAGCTTTTAATTTCACAGTAGGTTATACGGAAGAAAAAGCTTCAGCATGGGCACCTAACGGTGAAACAACTTGGAATGGTTACCAACTCTCAAAGTTTGACGGAAGCATAAGCGAACTTCCTGTTGATGCAGAGTTTGAGTATATCCTCGTAGGCTCAAAGGCTATGATAACAGGCTACAAAGGTACGGGCGGTGCAGTTAATGTTCCTGCAACAATCGGCAATAATTATCCTGTAACAGCGATTGCAGACTTTGCATTTGCATTCTCGAAGATAACAAGCATCACTTTGCCTGATTCGGTAGAGTCGGTTGGCATGGAAGCTTTCAGTTATTGCTCAAGTCTTAAAAGCGTAAGCTTCGGTAAGGGACTTAAGTCGCTCGGCACAGCAATATTCTCAAATAGTGCAGGCGTTGAAACAATAACCGTTTCCGCTGATAATAGCGTATATCAGGTGATTGACAATGTGATTTATACAAAGGACGGTTTGGCTCTTATATTGTGCGTACCCGGTAAAACAGGTAAGCTTGCGGTTAAAGAGGGCACAACAACCATAGCTGCTTCAGCATTTGAATATTGCACCAAGTTAACAGAAATAGAGCTCCCTGCAAGCGTAAATATTTTGGGCGATTACTCGTTCTTTGAATGTACTTCATTGAAAAAGGTAAATATACCCAATGGTGTAAAGAACATTGGCAATAGTGCATTCTATCTTTGCACATCACTTGAAAACATGGTATTGCCGACAAGTATAGAGAAGATAGACCAGAATGCATTTTACGGCTGCAAGTCACTCAAGGGTATGGGTCTTAACGATGGTCTTAAGACTATCGGCTACGCAGCATTTGCAGAGTGCACAGCACTCGATGCAGTTGTTATTCCCGACAGCGTTAAGGAAATAGGGGAGAGCGCGTTTAACGGTTGTTCTTCACTTAAAAATGTATTTATCGGTGCATCTGTGGAAACAATCGGTGATAATGCATTCCGCAATGCAAAGAACCTTGAAAGTGCAGTATGCTACGGCGAGCCCCCGATCAACTTCGGCGGTCGCGTATTTGACGGTGCGAAGGAAAATTTCACAATTTACTACCCCGAAAATTACAAGCTTTCATGGGCACCCAATGGTGAAACAACATGGAACGGTTACAAAATTGCACCTAATGAAACAACTGTAATTCCTACACCGACCCCTGTTCCGACACCTACACCCGGCACTGATGCAATAAAAGGCGATGTAAACGGTGACGGCAAGGTAAATTCAAGAGATATAGCAGCAGTTCAGAAGCATGTTCTTGATACTGCAAGGCTGGAAGGAAAAGCTCTCGAAGCAGCCGATATGAATAGTGACGGCAAGGTAAATTCAAGAGATATCGCAGCATTGCAGAAAAAGATTTTAGAAGGTTAACAAATTAGTGCTTGACATATCTGGAATATTTTATTAAAATGTTATGAGTTTCGTATTATAGGCGGTTTGCGGCCACAGCCCCGGCAGCAATCGAGTATGAATCGAAAACAAAAATATCAATTCTATTTGGAGGACGCGCCATGAAAACCTATATGGCAAAGGGCGAATCTGTCGAGCGTAAGTGGTACGTAGTCGATGCAGACGGCATGGTTTTGGGTCGTTTGGCATCACAGGTAGCTGCAATACTTCGCGGAAAGCATAAGCCTATATACACACCCCATGTTGACACGGGCGACCATGTCATCATCATTAATGCTGAGAAAGTTGTTTTGACAGGCAACAAGCTCACAGACAAAAAGTATTATCATCACACCGGTTATCCCGGAGGACTTAAAGAAACTTCTTACCGTGAACTCTTGGAAAAGAAGCCTGAGTTCGCAGTATACGAAGCTATTCGTCGCATGATGCCCAAGGGTCCCCTTGGCCGCAAGATGCTCACAAAGGTTCGCATTTATCGCGGAAGCGAGCACAAGCAGCAGGCACAGACACCCGAAGTACTCGTGCTTAAGTAATAGGGAAGGAGTAGCAAGAAAATGGCAATCACACAGTTTTTAGGTACAGGTAGACGTAAGAAGTCAATTGCCCGTGTTCGTTTGCTTCCCGGTAGCGGCAATATCACAGTTAACAAGCGTGACCTCGAGCAGTATTTTGGTCTTGAGACACTTAAGATGATCGTCCGCGCTCCCTTGGTTCTTACAAACACGATGTCAAAGTATGATGTTAAGGTCAACGTATGCGGCGGCGGCACAACAGGTCAGGCCGGTGCAATCCGTCACGGTATCTCACGTGCCCTCATCGTTGCAGAGCCCGAGCTCCGTGTCGAACTTAAGAAGGCTGGCTTCTTAACACGTGACCCCAGAATGAAGGAAAGAAAGAAGTACGGTCTCAAAGCAGCTCGTCGTGCTCCTCAGTTCTCAAAGAGATAATTCATTCATTTACAAGATTACAAAACCTCGAAACCTTTATGGCTTCGGGGTTTTTTGTATGAGCTGTTTTACTGTTTCGGTCAATTTTATCTTTTTGTTGCCAAAAGTGGGAAGGTAGGAGTATTATAAACAAATGAATGTTGATATTATAAAGTTTATAAAAAACGAGGTTTCAGGCTGGAAGCTTTCAGAGGCATTGTGGCTTTTTCTGTCCTGCGGTATAATATGTGCACTTTCGATTTATTTGGGTGACTCAATAGTTGGAATTGTAAGTGCGGTTACAGGTGTTGCATATGTTGTTTGCAATGGTAAGGGAAAACTGTGTGCCTATATTTTCGGTGCTGTGAACTGCGTGTTGTATTCAATAATATCGTGTAAAGCACAGCTTTACGGAGAAACAATGCTCAATGCTTTGTATTATCTTCCGATGCAGTTTGTGGGCTTCTTTGTATGGAGTAAGCATATGAACGATGAGACAAAGGAAGTTGAAAAGCATCATATGAAAAATAAGGGAAGAATTGTAACGGTGCTTTCCATTTGTGCATTGACTTTTCTGTACGGATTACTGCTTTTAAGGCTTGGCGATAAAATGCCGTTTATAGACAGTTTTACAACATCTGCTTCCGTTGTAGCTATGATAGTGACAATAAAAATGTATTCGGAGCAATGGTGGATATGGACGGCTGTAAATTCAGTTAGTATTTATATGTGGTGGTGCGATTTCAAGTCGGGCAGCGACAATATGGCAACACTCCTTATGTGGGTTGTATACCTTGCAACCGGAATTATTATGCTGTATAAATGGGAAAAAGAAATAAAACAGAACAGAAAGAGGGGAACGATATGAAGTATGCGATAATAATAGGTGACGGTATGGCTGATGAGCCTATCGAGGCCTTGAAGGCAAAAACACCGCTTGAAGTTGCCGATACGCCCTACATGGATGCCCTTGCAAAAGCGGGTGAGATTGGCATGGTTAAAAATGTACCTGATACACTTCCGCCGGGAAGTGATACTGCGATTTTGTCCATATTTGGTTGCGATCCCTTGAAATATTATACAGGCAGATCACCGCTTGAAGCGGCAGGCTCAGGAGTTTTGCTCAAGGAAAACGAAATATCTTTCCGCGTTAATATGGTTGCGCTTTCTGAAGAGGAAGACGATTTTAATGAGAAACGCATTTATTCGCACAGCGGTGACAATATAAGCGGTGAAGATTCAATAAAGCTTATGCAAACCTTGATTGCAGATGCTGAGTTTAAAGCTTTGGCCGAAGAAATAGGTATGAGGTTTGTTTTAAACAGCTCATTCCGTCATATTGGCATTGCAGCAAATGTTGAAGTGCCACCTGTTGAGTTTGTACCGCCGCATGATATATTGGGCGAAAAAATCGGTGAATATATAAACAAGCCAACTGATATGGTTTCAAAGGTTCAACGCCGCATGATGGAGATTGCATACAGAGTGCTCAACAATCATTCCATAAACGATAAACGAAGAGAAAAGGGCGGTAAAGCAACGAACAGCCTTTGGTTCTGGGGAGCAGGAAAAGGCGTTGCACTCCCTGATTTTGAAAAGACATATAATAAGACTGCAACGGCTATTACCGCAGTTCCGCTTGTAGAAGGCATAGCTGCACTTTCAAATGTCAGAAATGTAAAGGTAGATGGTGCAAACGGGGAAATAACGACAAATTATAAGGGCAAGGTGGATGCTGCAATAGGTGCACTTGAAAACGGAAGCGACCTTGCAATTGTTCATATCGAGGCTCCCGATGAATGTTCGCATATGGGCGATATGGAAGCCAAAATAAAGGCTATTGAACTTTTGGACGAAAAGGTAGTAGGGCCTATGTACGACAATATGAAAAAGTTTGGGGAGTTCAGGATTTTGATTTTGCCGGACCATCCTACGCTTTTAAAAACAAGAACCCATGATGGTTCGCCCGTTCCGTTCCTGCTGTTTGACAGCAGAAAGGATACAGGGCTTGGCTCTTCTTTCTGCGAGAAAAACGCGAAGAACGGCAAGTATATTGAAAAGGGGCATGAGCTTCTTAAGGAATTTCTGTCGGAATAAGGTTCAGCATATCATCTTCGTTGGCGACGTTCGTATAAACTTGCGGAACGTCGCCTACTATTATACTTTCGGCTATGGCGGCCTGTGCTGTTACTTCAATGGTTTTTGAAACGGATGGCATAACAAGCTTTACTGTTGCCTTAAGTTCGAGGTTTACCCTGTAAAGCGTTTGATTTATGCCCGATGAAATAAACTTCGAGTTAAATGTGCTTTGTACGCTTCCGACAGGAGTGAAGTATACTTTGATGGCAGGACCTCTGCCTGAAAAGAAAGATATTCCTGTTATTGTGCCAAGCGGAACTGAAATGCCTTGTTCACCCATTGAAGCTATAAACTCCAAAGCTTTATCCGCACAGTCAGCAGCAAGTATGTTTAAATTCCTTGTGTTGGCATTAAGCATATATACGTGCTGCCCATTTTCAAAGCTTTCAACGAGGTCGGCATATTTTGCTTCATCGTCCATTGATTCAAGTATTGCATTATTCATTGCCTTTGCGGCTATTGATTTTATTCGTGCGGTGGCAAGCGCTGTCATTGCAGGACGCATATTTGAGCTTAAAAACAGAAACATCAGAATAAGGCTGATAGGTATAAGTGAGAGAAAAATCAACCTTTTGGAGGCCTTGTGAGCCGTGTTTTTCTTTCTTTTTCGAAGGATGCATTCATTTTCCACGATTTGTTCACCTTTATAACACAAAACTTTGTTATATTATATGCAGATATAGAGTGGTTGAGGATTGTCTTGGATTGTGGTATAATTCTGTTAATTGTAAAGAGGTGGAATTTATGGAGAAATTCAAAGATTTCCTTAAGGAAACTTGGAATAAAATATCAAATTGGTTTAAAAAACTTAACGGTACCGAGGAAGACGGCGAACTGTTCGTTGAAAGGACAAAGCCTCGTTCTTTTGCCCTTGCCGTATTTTTTAACACTTTGAAAATACTCGGCGTTTTGGTCGTGCTCGTAGGAGCTACGGGTTTTGGGCTTATAATGGGTATTGCCAAAGCGTATGTTGACACAACGCCGGATCTTGATGTCTCTTTGCTTACAAAGAGTGAAAAGACTTCGTATATTTACGATATAAACGGAGCTGTTATAACTACGTTCTCAGGCATGGAATACAGGGACTGGGCAGATATTGAGGATATTCCCGATATGCTCAAGAATGCAGTTATTGCAATTGAAGATGTCCGTTTTTATAAACATAGCGGTGTTGATTATAAACGTCTTTTTTCTGCCGTTGTAAATACACTCAGAAATGCTGATACGCATGGTGGAAGTACGCTTACTCAGCAGCTTATAAAGAACAAAATTCTTTCAAACGAGCAATCATATAAGAGAAAGATACAGGAAGCTTACCTTGCCTTGGAGGTTGAAACGGAAATAGAAAAGGATCAAATCCTTGAAGCATATCTTAATGATGTTTATCTTGGTGGCTCGAACTACGGAATGAAAGCAGCTGCAAAGGATTACTTCGGAAAAGAGCTTTCCGCTTTAACGGTAAGAGAATGCGCGATGCTTGCCGCTATGGTACAAAGACCGCAGTATTATAATCCGCGTCTTAATACATATTCAAGATTCAATGAAGACGGAACAAACAAGATGTCTGTTACTGACGGCAGAACAGATCTTGTTATTGATCGTATGTATAAGGCAGGCTTCATTACTAAGGATCAGCATAATAATGCGCTCAATGAAAAAGTTACCATTCTTGAAAAGTCAACATATCGCAGTATATACGATATGCCCTACTTTGTAGAGTACGCAATACGTGACATAGTATTGCACATTATTGAACAGCGTGGTCTTTTGGACACTACGGCAAACCGTACAGCGGTTGAAAATGAGCTTCGTACAGGCGGATATCATATTTATCTTACGGTAGATCCCAAAATACAGAATGCTGTTCAGAACACACTTGCTAATTGGGACAACTATCCCAAGCTTAAGGATTCATCCGCTTACTCAATAACTCAAACCAACTCGGACGGTTCAACAACGGTTACTGTTCAACCGCAGGCAGCGGCAGTTGTATTTGATTACCATACGGGTGAATTAAGAGCTGTTGTAGGCGGAAGAACATCACCGACAGCGAGAAAGACTTTAAACCGCGCATACCAAAGCTCAACGCCTGTCGGTTCATCAATTAAGCCTCTTGCAGTATACGGACCGGCTCTTGAGCTTGGCATGTCACCTGCGAGCGTATTGTTAAACTTCCCGTCTCCGATTGAGGGCTGGGATACTTCAAAGGGTTATCCTGCAATCGGTTCTGAAGAACATATTGGTCCTTTGCTCTTAAGAGAGGGCGTTGTGCAGTCACTCAACGTTGCAGCAGCACGAACATTGCTTGAAGGCGTTACCATTCCTACAGCAGCCGAATACCTTGCAAAATTGGGCGTAGATCCTGCAAGGATAAGCGCAACAGGTTCAGGTCTTGCACTTGGTACAACAGGCATAACACCTGTTGAAATGGCAGCGGCTTTCGGTGCTATCGCTGCAGGCGGTGAGTATAAAGAGCCTCTTTCGTTTGTAAAGGTAGTTGATGATAACGGTGTTGTGATAATAGATGCTAACACGGTAAGAACAACGAGAAGAGTATTCAAAACATCTACTGCATATATGCTCGTTGATATTTTGACAGATGCAGTTGAGCGTGGCACAGGTACACGTGCACAGCTTAGCGGTATAACGGTTGCCGGTAAGACGGGTACTAACGCTGACTATTCAAGTGCATACTTCTGCGGTATGACTCCTTATTACACAGCTTCCGTATGGGTAGGCCATGATGACTTCTCAAAGAAGCTTGTCAGCGGTTCGACCGGTGGCAGAGTGGCAGCACCGATATTCAAAGAGTTCATGTCACAAATACATGAAGGACTTAATAATAAGCCCATCATAGATGCATCACCGTCCGAACTTGGACTCGTAAAACGCACAGTTTGCAGTGTTTCGGGGCTTTTGGCAACTGATGCTTGTAAGTATGATCCCAACGGTTATACTCCTGTAACAGATTGGTTTACAAAGGATACAGCCCCCGATGAGTTCTGTGATATGCACGCAACGGTAAATATTTGCAGTATTTCAAATGAGATTGCAACGATCTATTGCCCGACACAGTCTGTCACAGCTTCAAGCGTAATATTGATTGATTCGGAATCTCCGTATTCAAAGCTTGAACCGGAACTTTTGCTCCAGTATCTGCCCAATTCAATATATTCAGAGCTTACACCTGATGAGTTTGGCGTTTTGGAAGATCCGGGTGCATCTTTGCCGTCCGATCCTGATCATACGGGCTCAAATGTTGTAACCTGTCACGTACATTCTTATGAGAACTTCGGCCAGGAATACACGGAGGCTCTTGCAGAAGCGAACAATCTTGTTATCGAGGTAAGAACCTATTTGAACAATGTTCAGGGCTTGCCGGATACTGAACGTGCAGTGCTTGAGAATGGCGTTGCAAGCTTGGTTGAATATATTTCCATGGCATCGTACGCTGATATAGTTTCATCAACAAGCGCATTGAAGTATAACTATACTGTAATTTCATTGCTTTATCCGCCGGTAGGTTGATACTTCGTGATTTGGAGTAATTTAATGAGCGATAAAATACTTGAAACCATATATGAAAAAGAAAGGGAGAGGTTGCTCTCTCTTTCTTCATCAACTCTTACAGGCGAATATACTTCTCCGGTATTTGGTGAAGGGAAAATAAATGCACAGCTAATGTTTATCGGTGAAGCGCCGGGCAAGGATGAAACAACGCTTTCCCGTCCGTTTGTCGGCAAGGCAGGCAAACAGCTTGATGAAATCTTAAAAGCGGTTCAGATTGACCGAAAAACCGCCTTTGTCACAAACTCGGTAAAGTATAGACCTACGCGTATAAAAAGGACTGTGGCCAACCGTACGCCTGCTAAAAATGAAATTAAAGAAAGTGCTGAGTGCTTAAAAAGGGAAATAGAGCTTGTGCAACCACGAATTATAGCAACTCTCGGCAATTCACCGCTTTATGCTGTTTCGCATATTTTTTCGCTCGGCAATTTGCTTATAGGGAATGTGCATGGTGCCCCCATAAAAATTGATGATGAAACGGTGCTGTTCCCGCTTTATCACCCTGCAAGCGTTATTTATAACAGAAGCTTAATTGATACGCTGAAAAGTGATATGACAAAGCTTGCAGAATTACTTAAAACTTAAGAAAACGCTTCACGGATTTTTGCCGTGAAGCGTTTTTGTCAGTTAAATGTTATCTCTTGTGCTGTTACGTGAAGCGTTGTTGTTTCGTTTTGCGTGCGACAAGTTGACGTGTAGCCTTCTTCGGTTTTTAAAAGTGTCATCTTATAGTAATCTTCAGTACCCGAAAAACTCTTGTAAAAGGAAAGACCATCTTTGTTAAAAGTGCCCCATAGCCTTTCACCGTTTGCAAAGTCGTACGAAAACTCATAACGGTCATCATATGTGAGCATGGAACCGCTCCCTTCAAATCCGTCAAACAGGCTTCCATAATAATCTTCACTTGTCGAAGAAATAAGTAAACCGACAGTATTCATCGGAAGTGTTGAATAGAAAAGGTGATTAAAAAGCTTTAAAAGTGTTTCGTCATTTGCACCCTCAAGTGCGATCACATATTCACTCAATTGCTTTTTTGAATAGGCATTGTAATCAGAATAAAAAGCAAATAGCGGATTAAAGGGCGAGGGAGTGTTTTGTACACTGCTGTTTGATGCTGAAAGGGTGGGGGAAGGTGTCAAAACAATATCGTCCGTCGGTGAGGGCGATGCAGCATTATTACCGCTGCAACAGCATAGTGCAAGCGGTAATAATGTCAGTATCAAAATGTAAGCAATGCCCTTTTTTATCTTATGTATCATAAAATTACTTGCTCTTTTGCTTTTTAAAACTTATTTTCCCGTTCTTGATATATGCCTGAACGCTGTCACCTAAGGCAATATTTCCCGAAAGTATTTCTTCGCTCAAGCCGTCCTCGATTTGGTGCTGAATTGCACGACGCAAGGGACGGGCACCGTATGTCGGGTCAAACCCATCGGCGGCAAGATGCTTATCTGCTTCAGCAGAAACTGTAAGTGTAATGCCGCGTTCTTTAAGCCTTGCCTTAACTTTTTCAAGCATACGCTTTACTATTTCAAGCGTCTGTGCTTCTTCAAGCGGACGGAAAATTATAATCTCATCAAGACGGTTCAAAAACTCAGGTCGGAAGGTCTTTTTAAGCTCAAACATTATATCCTCACGCATTCTCTCATAGGAGATGGAATGTTTTTCGCTTGATGAAAAACCGACCGATGAGGACTTGCCGACACGGGCTGCACCCACATTTGAAGTCATTATTATGATTGCATTATGCATATCAACTGTACGACCTTTAGCATCGGTCAATCGACCGTCTTCCATTATCTGGAGAAGTATGTTG
>JAFQXA010000002.1 GCA_017407205.1 Clostridia bacterium | reverse complement strand
TGTTGGGCTCTTCAAAATACAACTCCGAATGATTACTGTTTGGAATTACACTTCTTTTTGTGAATTGTTCCCAGTATCCCGATTCCTGTAAATATAAATTATTCGTCAATTCCATATTCCCATCGTTGTCTTGAAGCAGTTGAAATCCAAACATATCACTATAGAACTTTAACGCACTGTTACAATCTTTAACAACAATAAGCGTTCCTTTGTATTTCATATACGTTCTCCTCGTCAAATTCAGTTTTATCGAACTACTTTCACATATCCAGTATATCATAAGTATGCTGTTTTTTCAATCTACTGCTGAAGAAAGCTTTCTTTTGCGGTGTTTTTGTTGTCATTTCGATGCAGGTATGGTATAATGGGAAGCAGATAACCAATCAAAGTGTTTTAGGGGGATATGGGTATGCAATACCGTAAATTTGGCAGGACCGGTTTTGATATATCCGCCGTTGCGTACGGCGGTATCGTTTCTATGCAGGACGGGCAGGCTGCGTCTGACCGTTACGTTTCATTTGCAATCGACCGTGGGGTCAACTACTTTGACGTGGCGCCCTCTTACGGAGATGCCGAGGAAAAGCTGGGCAATTCTCTCGTGCCTTATCGCAACAACGTGCACCTTGTCTGCAAGACGGGTGAGAGACTTTGCGTGAATGCTGAAAAGGAGCTTATGCGGTCGCTTGACCGTCTTCATACCGACCATTTTGACGTATACCAGCTTCACGGCATGAACGCCATGCAGGACGTTGATATTGCTTTTGGTCCGGGCGGCGTTATGGAGCTTGTATCCACGCTCAAGCAGAGAGGTATTGCTTTGAACGTTGGATTTTCCGCACACGACGAGGACGTGGCACTCAGGTGCCTTGAGCTGTATGATTTTGATACGGTGCTTTTCCCATTCAACTGGTTTATGAATATGGAGCACGGCATGGGCTCACGGCTTATCCGTGCGGCTAAAGAACGTGGCATGGGCGTTTTGTGCATGAAGGCGTTTATCGAGCGCAAGTGGGAGTGTGACGATGAGCGAATAGCCTCAAAGTTCCCGAAATCCTGGTGCAAGCCTATTGATACGGATGACGAGGCATTCGGTACTGCCGCTATGAAATACGCACTTTCGCTTGGAGTTGATACGCTGGTGCCTCCGGGCAATTTTGCCAGCTTCTCCTTTGCAGTGGACCACATTGATGAATGTCTGCACTCGCCGCTAAATGATGACGACCGTGCCTTTCTTGAGAAAAAGCTTGAGACAGTTCGAGGCAAGGAATTTTTCTGATACAAATAAAATGATAAAGCGCAGGTTTTCCTGCGCTTTTTGATGTGATGGGATTCGTGCGTTCAAAATTCATTCTTTTTAAGAATGAAAAAGAGAGCAACCACTTGAGCAATTATGCCGACGGTGATGATGATGCGAAAAGCAGTAATTGAAATAAGCTCAAACCCGTTGCAAAACAGCCCAATACACAAAATCAATGTTCCTATAATACTAATAAGCTGACCGATACTCACTTTTCTTTTCATTACGTTAGGTCTTCCTTTCAAACTCAAGCTATGCGAACTGTCAGATATAGTAGGATTTATTCGTCTTTATCTTTGGAATTATATAACCGAAGTATTGCTACACTCAAAACTACGGTCACGCCATTATTATATATGTCCGACAGAAGCTCCGGTATATCATATCCCCATATAGCAGCTTCCA
>JAFQXA010000011.1 GCA_017407205.1 Clostridia bacterium | reverse complement strand
AGAGTTTGAAGATCTTCTTCACGCAAGTGACGATGTACGAGTTCGCTGCTCTGATTGTGGTTCGGAATACACGAAACGAGAGTTGCTCGATAGTAATGCCGTAATAATCGATAATGCTGTAGATGAGCTTGCGCAAGATGCTGTCAAAGAACTTGAAAAAGAATTAAAGAAGGCGATGAAAAAATGGAAGTTTTGATTAACGCTCTGAAAAAAGCAGTGCCCTTCTTAGAAGATTGGGGCGCACTGATCATTGCAGCCATATCCCTGTTGGTTGCTGTCGTTTCGCTATTCAAATCTTCAAAGGCACAGCGCCTCCAGAATAAGGTTAATGAACTGGAACTCAAGATTAAGCAGAATGAACTGGACAGAATAGCCAAAGAGAAGGAAGAAGCAGCGCTTGCATGCGTTGAGGCAAGATTTATTACTGTGGGCAAAGGCAAGCACAGACTGAAAGTTTGGAATTCTGGAAATGCGACCGCTTATAATGTAACTGCCCGATTTGATGGTGATGTTGGAATCATGATTATGGACCGAGGAAAGCAGCCGTTTGAAGAATTAGAAGCAAGAAAGAGTTATGAGTTGGTTCTGGTTACCCTTATGGGTGCTGCTTCCAAATTCAAAATCATTACCGAGTGGACAGACGCCAACGGAAAGCAACACGTGAAAACACAAATGGATGATTTCTGATAAACTAATGATCGCTTTAAAGGGTGCAATCGTCGTTAGAATAAACAACGAAGAAAAAGAGCTCGAAAAGGCATCGAGAGCTACTGTGAGTACAAAAAACGTGTGAAATATAAAGTTATTCCTTTTATTTGGTAATATTAAGGCTTTTTCCCACTGCCGTGCTTTTGCACGGCAGTTTTTATAAAAATATGGTATACTGTATTTAACGCTTATATGGAGAAGTGTTTTATGGAAAAAGAAACATCTGTTTGTAAGGCATGCTGTTTTACAGGGCACAGGTACATAGCACAAAAAGACTATGTAAAAATCAAAGAAAATCTGAGGGTTGTCATTCGCTCGTTTATTGAGAACGGGACAACTTGTTTTTTGGCAGGCGGTGCGCTCGGGTTTGACACGATGGCGGCACAGGCTGTTTTAGAGCTTAAGCGTGAGTTTCCTCACATAAGGCTTGAGCTTGTTTTGCCGTGCAAAAATCAGTCCGCCCCGTGGACTGCTCTGCAAAAGGCGGTTTATGCTGAGATCATTGAGCAAAGTGACAGCGTGACATATACGAGTGATGAGTATTATGCAGGCTGTATGCAAAAACGCAACCGTGCACTTGTTGACAACAGCGATGCGTGCATTTGCTGTCTTTGGAAGGATGGGGGCGGCACGGCATATACGGTAAGATATGCAAAACAGCAGGGAAAGACGGTAATTAATGTTGCAAAGATGGAAGGATAAACTTTTTGTTTGCTCTTTGGTATGGGTTTATAGTATTATAATGTTACAGTTGTAATATTTTAGGGAAAAGGATTTTATGGAAAACAAAAAGACATCATTTTCAGGTTCGTTAGGCTTCATTCTGGCAGCAGCAGGAAGTGCCGTCGGTCTTGGCAATTTATGGAGATTTCCGTACCTTGCAGCAAAAGACGGCGGCGGATTATTTATTCTTGTCTATATAATTTTAGCGTTGACTTTCGGCTTCACACTTTTGACGGCTGATATTGCAATCGGCAGAAGAACGGGCAAGAACGCACTTGAAGCATACGGTGCAATCAGCAAAAAGTGGAAGTTTGTGGGCGTATTGTCGTTCATAGTCCCGTTTGTTATCCTTGGTTATTACTCCGTTATCGGCGGTTGGATAACAAAGTATGTTGTGGACTATGTTGTGACCGATGCATCGGTAATGGCGCAGGACGGATATTTTACAAGCTTTATTTCATCGCCTGTTTCGCCCATAGTATTCATGTTCATATTCCTTGCAATCACTTCGGTTATTGTTTATCTCGGCGTTGAAAAGGGTATTGAGAAGTTCTCAAAAATCATAATGCCCGGCTTGCTTTTGCTCATAATAGCAATTGCGGTGTTCTCGCTTACGCTTTCGTATACCGATGAAAACGGCATCACAAGAACGGGCCTTGAGGGTATGAAGATTTACTTTGTTCCCAATTTCGAGGGGCTGACGTTTTCAAAGGTTTTGGAAATAATAGTTGACGCTGTAAGCCAGCTTTTCTTCTCTTTAAGTGTTGCAATGGGTATAATGATAACCTACGGCTCATACGTTAAGAAGGATATCAACCTTACTAAGAGCGTTACGCAAATTGAGATATTTGATACGATAGTTGCTGTTTTGGCAGGACTCATGATCGTTCCTGCGATATATGTTTTCGCAGGTCTTGAGGGCATGAACGCAGGCGCAGGACTCATGTTTATCTCGCTTCCCAAGGTGTTCAACTCCATGGGTGCAATCGGCGGAGTAGTCGGCGCATTGTTCTTCCTCATGGTAATTTTTGCGGCTTTGACTTCAAGCGTTTCCATTATGGAAACCGTTGTTGCAGGCGTTATGTCGCTTTTCAAGACAACGAGGAAAAAGGCAGCATTTACAATGTTTGTTATATTTGCACTCATAGCGGTAGTCATCTGCATGGGCTACAATGTGCTTTACTTTGAAGCAGACCTTCCAAACGGTGCAAAGGCACAGCAGCTTCTTGATGTTATTGACTATGTTGCAACAAGCCTTTTAATGCCTGTTATCACGATATCGACTGCTATACTTATCGGCTGGATAACAAAGCCGAAGTGGGTAATAGAGGAGATGGAGTCAAGCGGCCACAAGTTCACGAGAAAGTATTTGTTCTCGTTTGTAATCAAGTACTGCACTCCCGTTCTGATGGTTGTTCTTCTCTTGAAAGCGCTGGGTATTTTGTGATTTAAATGCATATACTTTATGCTGAATTATATTAAAATCTGAAAGGAGATTTATTATGTGTGGAAGTAAGTTTTATGTATGTTCTCATTGCGGTAACCTTATAGGTATGGTAAACAATGCAGGTGTGCCCATGATTTGCTGCGGTGAGCCCATGACACTTCTTGAGCCCAACACGGTCGAAGCAAGTACTGAAAAGCATTTGCCCGTTGTAACACGCGAAGAAGGAAAAGTCAAGGTAGCAATCGGTGATGTTCCCCATCCCATGATTCCGGAACATTTCATCGGCTTTGTTTATCTGCAGACAGAAAGAGGCGGTCAGCGTAAGTGCTTAAAGGCAGGCGAGGCTCCCGAAGTTACATTCGCAGTAACCGAGGACGAAAAGCCCCTCGCTGTCTTTGCATGGTGCAACCTTCACGGTCTGTGGAAAACTGAATTGTGATTGTTTGCTAAGGGGCGTTGCTCTCAGAATCCCACTTGCTTTTTGAAAAAAGTAAGCAAAAACAAATAAGGGATAGTATTAACCCCTCCGTCACAAAAGTCATGACGGAGGGGTTTTTGTGTACGAATGTTGCCGTTTTATGCAAAAGGTGCAAATAATAAGCCGAAAAAGATGCTAAAAGGTGCAAATAACTCTTAAAATAACTTAAAAATTGGTGCAAGTTATTCTCTCCCTCAGTCAGAGTGAGCCTATCGGCTTGAAGTTATAAGTAATATTGAACAGTGAATAAGTGCGAAAAAGACAGAGAATTTCTCTGCCTTTTTGAATATGTTTTTTATTTCTTTGTCGGCTTTACATTTACTTGAGGAGGCACGCTGTCTTCGATGGTGCCGTTTTCTGCCTCAAATTTGCGAATACTGTCCCTTATCAGAACAAGCACATGACTGTTTACACTTCTGCCCTCATAGTCTGCCACATAGGCGATTTTACGCAACATCTCTTCTTCAATTCTTATTGAAACACTCTTTACAGACATAAAACAACTCCAAAATAAATATACTGCATATTTATTCTACGCAGAATTCATGGTACAATGTCCAAAATAGATATATTATATATCTATTATTTAAGGGGGTAAAAGATGAATAATGAAGAATTGGGAATAACCACTTGTTGTTTTATAGGACATAGAAAAACGAAAGAAACAGAAGAGCTTAAGCAAGCAATACATTCTGTTATCGAAAGCCTGATTTTGAATAACAAAGTAGATACTTTTCTTTTTGGTAGTAAGAGCTGTTTCAACAGCTTATGTTATGAACAGGTAACAAAGATTAAAGAAAAATATCCTTTTATAAAAAGAATTTATGTGAGGGCTGAATTCCCGGAAATCAATGAGAGTTATCGGGATTTTTTACTGCAAAGCTATGAAGAAACCTATTATTCGCTAAAAGCTCTGAAAGCAGGTAAAGCAGTTTATATAAAACGCAATCAGGAAATGATAAGCAAAAGCAAATTTTGCATATTTTATTTTGAAGAAAACTCTTTGCCGCAAAACCGCAAAAGCGGAACAAAAATGGCTTTGGAATATGCAGTTAAAAAGAATAAAAATGTTATTATATTATCCGAAAAGACTTGAAGTTATAAGTACTATTGAATAAGCGCTGCATGAAAAATCCTCCGATGTCCCATATGACAGCGGAGGATTTAATATTATTTTCTGCTTGTTTTCCGTCGCTTTTTCAAAAGCGACTCGGGGTGTGGGGTGAAACCCCACAAAAAGAACTTACTCCGATACCAATGTGAGGAAAAGCTCTGCGCCTGTGGCGTCGGGCTTTATGCGGTAGAGCTTGGAGGTGCCTGCGTTGTTGAGTGTGTAGTAGATATATCCGCCGCCTGTGTAGATATGGTTTATGCTGCCCTCTGCAAGCTTGATTGTGTTGCCGCCCTTTGCGGTATCGTACTTAAAAAGTCCCTCCGCGGTTGTGTAATAAAGATAACCGTTAAGAACATTTATGCGCATGGGTATGGCTTCGACCAAAAGTTCTGCCTTGCCCGACTCACCTATTCTGTAAATGCCTGAGCCGGTCTGAGCTATTACCGTGAAATAGACCGTGCCGTTGTCAACAGTTGCGGACAACGCTTCACCGTCATAAACTATGACGTGATTTTCGCCGTTTTTGTCAATTCTGTGTATGTTGTACTTTGAATCCTCAGCAACAAAGTATAAAAATCCGTTGTCGTAGCTTATGTTCCATGCGTAGGCATCATAGAGCTTGGTGGGATTGCTGCCTGTAAGGTCCGTCTTGAAAATGCCGCCCAGTGCTTTACTCGAATAATAAATATTATTGTCAACAATTATAAAGCTTTGAACATCACCGTCAACGATTTTTACGGCTTCGCCTGTTTCGCCTGTTATTTTGCTGATTATGCGGTCACCGTTATCTGCACTTACGAGGCAGTAAAGATTGCCGTCTGTTATGTTGATGCTTGAAACATCCGCACTGTAAAGCTGTGCCCATTCGCTGCCTGTTTCATTTATGCGGTAAAGCCCGTTGCTTGAGAAATAAACCTCACTGCCCTGTTGGGCAAAAAGGCCTGATGCGAGAAGGTTGCCGTTGGTGTTTCCTTTTTTCGTCTGCGTAGTAACATCAATAGACGGCTGTGGATTTTTTGTTTTCGAACACGAACAGCACATTAAAACAAGTGACATTGAAACTAAAAATATTGCAATTATCTTCTTCATACGCTTATTATATCACGCTTATCTTTTCATTAGTATATAAAAATCTGTTTTTTTACACATATAACACAAAAAAAGAGCCGCTTTACACGGCTCTTTAACTAACGACTTCAAGAGATTAAGTTTATTTTAGTCTGAAACGTAGGGCAATATTGCAACCTGGCGTGCACGCTTGATTGCGATTGCGAGACTACGCTGATGCTCAGCACAAACGCCGCTCATACGACGGGGCATGATCTTGCCGCGTTCTGTAACATACTTGCGAAGCTTGTTTGCATCTTTGTAATCGATGTAGTTAGCTTTTTCTACGCAAAAAGCACAAACCTTGCGTCTGCTCTTGCGAGGACGGGGTCTCATCTTGCTTTCTTCCATGATATATCTCCTTTATAGAATAGAATTGTTGATGTTTGTATCAGAACGGCAAATCGTCATCATCAACCTCGGCAAAGCCCTCATCAGAGAGTGCAAAGGATGAGGAAGATGCGACATTGCGTTCTTCATAGCTGTTCCTTGAGCCTTCTTCTCCACGGGGAGTCAAGAACTCGATATCGTCAGCGATAATTTCTGTTGCGTAACGCTTTGAACCGTCTTTTGCATCATAGCTTCTGTTCTGCAATTCGCCGACTACGCAAACCTTACGACCTTTTGCAAGGTACTTGCTGCAAAGCTCACCGAGTGAACGCCATGCAACGATATTAAAAAAGTCCGTTACACGCTCGCCCGACTGGCTCTGAAAGCGACGGTTTACCGCTATTGAAAAGGAACATACGCTCGTACCGTTTGAGGTAGTGCGTAATTCGGGATCTTTTGTAAGATTTCCGATAAGAATTACTTTATTCATAATCCTGCCTCCAAGACTTAATTATGCAATTTTAAAATGCACAATTACGCTTCCTTGCGTACAACCAAGAAGCGAAGTATTTTCTCGTCATTCTTGAAGTTACGCTCGAGTTCGCGGGGAAGCTCGGGTGCTGCCTCAAAGTTTACGAGAACATAATAACCGTCTGTCTTGTAATCGATGGGATAAGCAAGGCGCTTCAAACCCCACTCTTCAACGCTTTCGACTGTGCCGCCGTTAGCTGCGATGATACCTGAGAACTTTTCAACAACAGCCTTTGTGTCTTCAGCCTCAAGTTCAGGTGTGATAATATACAGAGATTCGTACTTGTTCACGTTTTTCACCTCCTTATGGTCTGATGGCTACACCGCCTTTTGGGTGTAGCAAGAAGTACGTTAGCAATGTATTATAACATTATAAAATCATGTTTGCAATACTATTTTGCGCTCAATTTTCCTATTACGAAAAATATTATGAAAGCAAGAGCGTTTGTTGCAACAATGCTTGCTCCTGCCGGTGTGCCGAGAGTGTATGACAAAACCATGCCTGCAAAGAAGCAGACAGCCGAGATTACGGTTGAGAATATTACTACCGTGCGGAAGCTTTTACATACCCTCATTGCAGTGAGTGCAGGGAAAATTATAAGCCCGGATATGAGCATTGTGCCCATTATACGCATACCGACAACAACGGTCAAAGCTGTAAGTGTGGCTATCAAAACATTGTAAAAACGCGTTTTTATGCCGGTTGCCTGCGCAAAGTCCTCATCAAATGTGATCGCGAAAATCTTGTTGTAAAATATCACATACAGAACAAGAACAACCAAGGCGACCGACAAGGAAAGATACACATCGCCGTCGCTCATTGCAAGTATGCTTCCGAACATATAGCTGTATATATCGGCATTGAGTCCGCTTGTGAGTGATGTTACAATAACGCCCGTTGCAAGCGCGGATGTTGATATAAGCGCTATTGCGGCATCTGACTTGAGCTTTGCTTTTTCACTGAGCCTTAAAAGCAAAAATGCCGCAATCACAACTACGGGAATTGCAACCGCTAAGGGAGCTGCGTTCATTGCAATGGCAACGGACATTGCACCAAAGCCTACATGGGATAATCCGTCACCTATCATGGAATAGCGTTTCAACACAAGCGTAACCCCAAGGAGGGCGGCACAAAGCGCTACGAGTATTCCGACAATGACTGCACGGCTAAGGAACGAGTATGAAAACATTTCGGATATAAGTTCAAACATGGTTATGCTCTCCTCTCCCGTGACAGGCACAGTCACAACGCAGGAAACGGGCGCTTATGCTGCTTTCGCGGTATTCGTCCGACTCACCAAAGAATAAAACGGCACCGTTGCTTCCCATATGGAGCACCTTGTTTGAGTCGTGAAGTGCACAGCTTACATCGTGCGAGACCATTACAACGGTTATGTTTTCTTCGCGGTTGAGCTTTTTGATAAGCGAATAAAGCTCGGCGGTTGCAAGCGGGTCAAGCCCTGTTACGGGCTCGTCAAGCAATAAAAGCTTTGTTGTTGCACAAAGTGCTCTTGCAAGCAAAACTCTTTGCTGCTGACCGCCTGAAAGTTCACGGTATGAACGCTTTTTCAAATCGGAAATGCCCATGATTTTCATATTTTTTGAAGCACGCTCTTTATCCTCTTTTGAATATGTAACATTGAATATACCGTGTTTTCCGATACAGCCTGAGAGCACAACCTCCCAAACAGAGGCGGGGAAGTCACGCTGTATGGCTGATTGCTGGGGAAGATAGCCTATTTCCTTACGGTTAACATCGCCGTATACTATTTCGCCGGATTTTGGACGCATAAGGCCAAGAATACCTTTTATGAGCGTTGACTTGCCTGTACCGTTTTCGCCGACAACACATAAATAGTCGCCCGATTCTATGTCTATGCACAGATGTTGAACGGCTACCTCCGATTCGTATGATAATGTCAGGTTTTTACATGAAACAAGGGGCATTTTACTTTAAACCTTCTCTTAAATTCTCAAGATTCTGATACATGAGCGATATGTATGTAGCTCCGCTTTTAAGCTCCGCCTTTGACACATTGTGGCACGAATGGAGCATCAGAAGCTTTGCACCCGTGCTTTCGCTTATCGTGCGTGCGGCTGTCTGTTGTGTAAGCTCTGCATAAAATACCGCCTTGATTTCTTTTTCGTTTATAGTATCTATTATTTCGGCAAGTGCCTTTGCAGACGGCTCGGTTTCTTCAGAGCATGAATCGTATGCCGAAATATAGTTTAAATTATAATGCTTTGCAAAGTAGTGCATTGCAAACCTGTCCCCAAAACAAATTGTATCCTGCCTGGCTTCCTTGAGCATATTGAACATATCTTCATCAAGCTTATCAAGCTTTTTTGTGTAGTTTTCCGCGTTTTCGGCGTATATGTGGGCATTTTCAAGGTCTGCCTGCTGCAAGGCCGATGAAATGCTTTCAACCATTGTTTTTGCAAATACGGGATTTGTCCAGATATGGGGATCATAATTTTCGTGATTGTGAGAGTCACCCTCGATGTGGCTGTGCTCTTTTAAAGTGTCAAGCGAAATTCCCTTTGAAACGTCAACTACTATGACATCGCTTTCAATGCTTTTTATTATGTCGTGTGCCCACGCTTCCATATATTCGCCCGTGTACAGAAAAACATCTGCATTGTTTATTTTGATTATGTCCTGAGGCGTCGGCTCATAGGAGTGACTTTCAACGCCCGGCTTTAAAAGAAGCGATATATCGGCATAGCTGCCTGCGATCTCGCGTGCAAAATCATACTGCGGAAAAAGCGTTGCAACTATTGTGAGCTTCCCGTTTTCTGCATTGAAAGTGCCTCGGCATGAGGAAAATACCGATGCACAAAGCACGAGTGCAAGCAAAAGAGAAAAAGCTTTTTTTACTTTATTCATGCCTTAGCCCCGACCTTTCTTTGTATATAATCCACGTAAATATCCACAATGTCAATATCCGTGTTTGCATAAACCATTCTTGCACCCACGGCATCCTCGACTTCATTGAATACCATTTCGCCGTTATCAAATATGAAGTCAACACCTGCATATGCAAGGTCGAACATACTTGCTGCCTTATACGCCAAACGCTTTTCATCCTCGTTAAGCTCATAAATCGTTGCAGTTCCGCCAAGCCCGTAATTGCTTCGGAAATCGGAGCTTGACTGCCTCAATATTGCACACACGATCTCGTTCCCGACAAAGTACACCCGCAGGTCCTTGCCGACATCCGAAGCAAGCTTTTGGATAACCGGGCTGTCGGGTGATATTGAGTCGATTGCAGCTTGAAGCTCTTCTTCGTTATGAGCAAGCATAACGCTTCTTCCGCCTGCACCGTGTGCTGACTTTACAACAAGCGGGAACTCATCGCCCAAAGTGCGTACATCTGCTACGCTGTAATATGTATCCATTATTTTAAGCCCGACGCTTTGCGCTCTCATATATGTAAGCCTTTTATCGTTTGCGTTTTCTATGCAGTCGCTGTTATTGAAAACATGAACACCGTATAGCTCCAAAAATCGGGCAAGCAGAACGGAGTTTGTACGCATTACCGCAAAATCGGGCAAGGGGAGCTTTTCCCCGTCATATATGAGGCAAGCTTCGTTTTCACGTGTCAAAAACGTCAGCCGTTCAATCAAAACGAGCTTTAAATCAATATTACGCTTTTCGCACGCTTTAAAGTACATATCTATGTAGTGGCGGTTGTATTCTGCCGCCTCTTTTTCATAAACGATTATGCCAAAAAGTCTTTTGCTCATATCAGTTAATGTCTTCTTTTATAAATTCTGTTATTTTCTCTGCCGCATTAACGCCGGTACATTCATAAAGCCCTTTAAAATGTGCGTTTGAATTAACTTCACACAAAAGGGGAGTGCCGTCTTTGCCAAAGAGCAGGTCAACACCGCCAAAGGCAAGTGAAAGCTTGTCGCAAGCCTTTATCGCAAGCTTTTTTTCCTCATCGGTCGGGTTATAAGGTGATACCTTAGCACCGTTTGCAACGTTTGCCCTGAAATCTCCGCTCATGTTTTCGCGAAGAATTGAAGCAATCACTTTGCCACCGACAACATAGAGACGGATATCACGTGCAATACTCGTTTCCACAAACTCCTGAAAAATCAATGCTGTGCCTGCCTTTTGTGTTATTGTGGCTATAAGCTCGTCACGGCTTTTGGCAAGATATACCTGCTGACCAAAAGAACCGCAGCACTCCTTGATAACAAGTGGGAGCCCTAATTCCTCGATCACCGTGTCAATAAAATCGGTATCTATGTAGCCGATATTTGCGTATGTCATGGGTGCGATTATCGTCCTCGGCATCGGGATATCATGCTTTGAAAGCTCAATATGCGTAAGTGCCTTGTCATCGCAAAGCTCAATGCCACGTGAACAATTGTAAAGATTAAAGTGGGCATTTTCAAGCTGTTTTGCACATTTCACATCTTTATCCCAAAAAAGCACAAAATCCGCTTCAAAGTCAAAGATGGGCTTGTTATTTACCGCATCAAACAAAAGCTCGCTGTTTTTCTTAAAAGCAAGCTCAATACCGTGTTTCTTTGCGGCATCAAGAAAAAAGCCGTAAAGCTCATTAAAGCTTTCAGATGCCAAAAATCCGTTTACTGTTAAAACACCCTTGTTTTTCATAGCTATTTGAGCATATCACAGCGTGCCGGCAAATTCAATTATTGGGGTAAATAAATATCAAATATGTTTACATTCTCCTTTAAGGTTAAGCGGTTTGTACTTGTTTAAATTTACGCTTTGCCGTATAATATACCCATCAAATAAACGGAGGGCTTATATGTTTCTTGAAAATCTTGATGCACTCTTGAAAGAACGAGGCATTAACAGAAATGTGCTTTCAAAGGTCAGCGGCATCCCTTACACCACCATTATCGGTTGGTATAAAAAGGGTTGGAACAGCGTTTCGCTTACGTCCTTGAAAAAGCTTTCCGCCTATTTCGGAATTTCGATAGATACTCTCGTCGGCAATAAGGCAGGGGACGAGAAGCTTTCACCAAAAGAAAGTACACTCATAAGAAAGTACCGCCGTCTCGATGAGCACGGTAAAAAAACGATTGATATTTTCCTGTCGTCAGAGCTTGACCGTCCCTATGCAGATAACGAGGTAAAGCTGAGATGCGTTGCAGAGCCCGATGACGATGATGCTTACGGTGTATAACAAAAAAGCGTGCAAAAGCACGCTTTTTTGAAGTTATAACTTATAGTGAATAATGAATAAGTGAAGTTAAAACTCTGCATAGGCAGAGTTTTCCTGTTTGTTGTTCAGCTTAAACGTACATAGTCGGATGAAACAAATCCATAGTCTGAGCCCTGCTTTATAAGGCACCAACCGTCCTTCACCAAAAATACGGTTACTTTGTCCCCTGCTGCAAGCTTCCGTATAATGCCTGAATCCGTACTTGGCCCATGTCGCATATTTACGGCCGCACTCGTTGAGGTGGCAAGCAAAGTCAATGTGCCGTCAACCTCGTTTATTCCGTAGCTTCCCATAGATTCTACGGTTATATAGTCATCGCTTACAAAGCCCGTTTTGTCATTCACCATGACATAATACCAGCTTCCGCTTTTGCCGAGTATGTTTACTTGTGTTCCTGCTTCAAGCTTCTGTATTACCGTACTGTTTGTTGAGGACGGTTTTGTGCGGAAGTTGACTTCCTCCTTTACTTTGCCCTTTGCAAACTCGAATTTTTCGGCAGATGCGGTAGGCGTGGGTGAGGGTGTTACTTGCGGAGAGTTCGTGGGGGTAACGCTCGGCGTGCTTAAAGCAGACGGGAAGAATGTCACATACGATGTGCTGATGTAGCCGTATTTGCCGAGAGTCGGAGCATATGCGTAATAGAAATTACCGTCCTTGCTGTATATAGTAAGCGTACAGCCTCTGTCGAGCTTTGCTATTGACTCATAGGAAACAGCAGGGCCCATGCGGAAGTTTACACCGTCGCCGCTTACACTGCCCCAGCCAATCGGCTCTGCCGTTTCTGTTGGCGGTATGAGTGGCGTTGGTGTGGGTGAAGCCGTCAGTGAAACAGTCGGCTTTACAGTCGGAGTCGGCGTGCTTGTCGGCTTAATTGTAGGCGAAACTGTAGGCTTAATTGTAGGTGCCGAAGTAGGAGCAGCCCCCGAATATTCTATATATTTTTCGGAAACATAACCTGCAACCGAGTTGTATACTGCAAAAGCCCAGCCGTTTTCGCTTGAATAAACCGTCAGGGGCGAATCTTTCTTTATAACATCAATAATATCATATTTTGTCGAAGGACCTGTGCGGAAATAGACATCACCTGTTGCCATAGCGGATAAGCCTTGAGGCCTTTGCGAAGGAGTGGGCGTTTTCGGACTTGTGAGCTTTTTAATGCTTACTTTGCCAAGCGAGGCCCCAGGATAGTAGAAGGATAGTATCTTTTTATAGTCGTGTCCCGAAAGAGCACGCTGCTGTGCACCGCGCATACTCAATCCCACACCGTTTCCCTGTCGCGCATGGTAGAGCGTGCACGTATTATCGCGAACCTCGCCCCAATATGAAGTGAGATAGCGGTTCAAAAATCCGAAAGCGTAGGAGAATGCAACGTCAAGATGTATGTTAAAAAGCTTGCCTTCGTCACTTTCAACACGAAGATTAAAACGGCAAAGGTTATAATCACGCTTTGCGTTTGATGTGTTGGGTGAATGGGGAGTTACAGAATAAATCGCAACAATACGGCTTATTACAGAGTCGAGCTGGCTTGATGCCTTTTTCATGAGCATATCGGACAACGCCTTGGGAATGGGCTTGTTTTCTCCAAGCTCAAACGATATCTTTTCTATTCTGCTGTTGGGATTTATAAAGTCATAATCATCAACTGAAACCGAGTAGGCACGGCTCTCATTTTCGGGAAGCGTGGTTTCGCCGCCGTTGCTTATGCAGTATTCGCTGTCGAGTATTGACGAATTAAAGAAAAGTGCTTCGCCTAAAGTTGCATCAACTGCATATATTACGTTCTTGGAATTTTGATTGAATCCGTTATATAAAAGTCCGCTTTCACGGTCCGATACAGTACAGCGCGAGCCCTCTTTTTTAAATACGCTCAAGGCGTGGCTCTTTGCTGCAACAGCCTGTGCTTTTAATGCTTCCGTTGGAAACGAATCGGGCATTGACGAGGGCAAAACGCAGTATAAATACTGTGAGATATGTACGCGGTTTACTACGTTGAACGATGAGGTGTCGGCACTCAGAATAAGACTGCCCGGATACAATTTGCCGTTCAGCGTGATACCGCAGGAGTCAATGTCTGTGTCCTTAGGGATGAGGGATATTGTTTTACCCTTGTAAAGGAACCCGTCCTTTGAGTGGGTAACGGTAAGCTCAATGTCGGAATTTCTTGTAACTTTTAATGTTCCGCCCGACAGGAACACGGAATTTTCCTCAATGAAGTATATGCCGTTAACATCAAGTGACAGCAAGAACGCATCACTGTCAAGCGATATGTTAACATCAACCGTATCAAACTCTGCCGTTTCGCCCAAGGAAACCGATGCAAAGCTGCAAAAAATCATGATAAAAATAAGAAAGAATACATATGTTTTACGCATAAAAATACCCCCTCAACATGACAATATCATAAAAGAGGGGGAAATCGGTAAAAATCTTGGCATCTTAACCGATTGTTTACTTTATTGAGACAAGTTATTAAGTTTCCATCTGTTTTCCCATAAAGTGGGCAGCAGTTTCGCACGCTTTAAGTTCGGTTGTGTTCATTGTGGCACCCGACTCACGGCTCAAAAGGATTACCGCACCGATAGCATCACCCGATGCAATTATGGGAACTATTACCTCGGCGCTGTAATCGGGGGTTTCATCGCCCGATACGACCGAAAAAAGCTTTCCGTCAGTGCTTGCGCTCCTCACAACACGCTCACGGCTTGCCATTATCTGCTCGATGTCCTCATGCAGGCTCTTGTCGATAAGGTCACGCTTACCGCTTCCCGATACCGCAATAACATTGTCCTTGTCACAAATAAGCGCCGTATGTCCCAATGCCTGATGCAAGGACTCTGCATACTCGCTCGCAAAATCCCCAAGCTCGCCGATGGGCGAATACTTCTTGAGTATCACTTCACCCTCGCGGTCCGTGAATATCTCAAGCGGGTCACCCTCTCGTATCCTCAGTGTACGCCTTATTTCCTTGGGTATAACAACTCGCCCAAGCTCATCTATCCTTCGTACAATTCCGGTTGCTTTCATTCTTTACACTCCTTGAATTTGTTTTAAACAATGTTAGTGTTTGCAAAATAAGGAGATTTATACTTTATCAATAATTATCTGTTTAATAACTTTGTTGGTTGCCTTTTAAGTTGCAAAACTCTCCGCTTGTAACTGTAAAATGGTAAAAAGTTGAACGGTTGAGAACTTAATTAAAAAATAAAAGAACTTATCAATAAGATGTTTGATTTTATAATTCATTCGGAGTATAATTTAAATTGAAAAGTTTAATGATAAATCAATAAAGCTTTCAACGGAGGCAACTATGGAAATTAAACGCGACCGATATTTAAATCAACTCATATCTTATATGTGGAATGGCCAGGTAAAAGTCATTACAGGGATTCGCAGATGCGGTAAATCCTATTTGCTTCGCACTCTATTTTACAAATATCTTTTGGAACAAGGGGTAAACAGTAATCAAATCCTGACCTTTGAGCTTGATCTCGCAAAGGATATTAAATATCGTAATCCGCTTGTGCTTGCTGAATATGTTCGTGGTAAAGTGGAAAGCCATCGTGAACAATTTTATCTCTTTATTGATGAAATACAGATGTCCGACGAAGTAGCAAATCCTTATAATTCAGACGGAAAAAAGATTACTTTCTATGACGCACTGAATGATCTTCGCTCACTCCCCAATCTGGACATCTATGTAACCGGCAGTAATTCGCGTATGTTATCATCCGATATACTTACTGAATTCAGAGGTCGCAGCGATGAGATTCGTGTGCATCCTTTAAGCTTTTCCGAATATTATTCTGTTGTTGGCGGAGATAAATATGATGCCTTTGACAACTATGCATTTTTCGGCGGCATGCCACTCATTCTTTCCCGCCCCAACGATATGGCAAAAATGAATTACCTGCAATCATTGTTCTCCGAAGTATATCTGAAAGACATCGTTGAGCGAAAAAAGATAAAGCGAGTGGATGTGCTGGATTCCATTTTGGACCTTCTTTGTTCCTCTGTCGGCTCCCTTACCAATCCTACTAATTTAGCGAACACGCTTAACTCTAAACAAAAACTCAGCGGAGAAAGCTCCGTCGCCCAAAATACTGTTAAAAGTTATATGGCTCATCTTTCAGATGCGTTTCTTTTCAGCGAGTGCAGGCGCTGGGATGTGAAGGGTAAGAGCTATTTTGACTATCCGAACAAGTATTACTGCGAAGATATCGGGCTTCGAAACGCACGCATCGGATTTCGTCAGCAGGAAATGACTCATATTATGGAAAACATAATTTATAATGAACTTATCATCCGTGGCTGTGCTGTGGACGTTGGCATTGTATACGGCAACGGCAAAGATAAAAAAGGCAGGACTGTACAGGTTCCGAGAGAAATCGATTTTGTGGCAAATATTGGTGGAAAACGTGTCTATATCCAGTCTGCCTATGCTCTGCATGACGAGGCAAAGGCTGAGGCAGAAAACAGACCGTTTGGGCTTACGGGTGACTCTTTCCCGAAAATCATTATCCGTCATGATATACGCAAACGCTGGTATGACGATAACGGCATTTTAAATATCAATGTGATCGATTTTCTTTTAGATGAAAATGCGATCTGACTGCGATGTTGAAAGGTGATAGCTTATGAGTACGACTTACGAAAAAATATATGAGGCGGTAAAGAAGATTCCAAAAGGGCAGGTTGCAACATACGGTCAGGTTGCCTGCATGGCAGGCAATTTCAAGATGAGCCGTGTCGTTGGCAATGCGCTTCATGTAAATCCCGACCCTGTGAACATACCCTGCTATCGCGTTGTAAATGCAAAAGGTGAACTTGCAAAAGCTTTTGTTTTTGGCGGTATCGAGGGACAAAAAGCACGCCTTGAGGATGACGGAATAAAAGTCGTAAACGGAAAAGTTGATTTGAAAATTTACGGCATGAAAATATGATTACAGCCACCTGCTTTTCAGGTGGCTGTTGTGTTCTTATTCGCCTATATACTCAAAACGCCTGAATGTTTTTCCGTCACGGGTTACGGTTTCGGACCACATTGAAAGGGGGCGAACCCAAATTCCGCCTTCGCCGTAGAGGGCTTTGTAGACGACAAACTTTTCAAGGGTTTCAGAGTGAGTTGCGATGTATAAAAGCTCGTATTCGTTGCCTTTGAAATGGCGGTAGCGCCCAGCCTTTAATTCTGTATTTTCCATGGCATTAGACATTGAACCTGAAGAGCGTTATGTCGCCGTCTTTCATAACGTATTCCTTGCCCTCGGAACGAATGAGGCCTTTTTCCTTGCAAGCCTGCATTGAGCCGTTTTCGATGAGCGTATCGTATGCGACTATCTCTGCACGAATGAAGCCACGCTCAAAGTCGGAGTGGATTTTTCCTGCTGCCTGCGGAGCTTTTGTGCCTTCCTCAATGGTCCATGCGCGGACTTCCTGCTTGCCTGCCGTGAGGTAGCTTATGAGCCCCAAAAGCTTGTAGCAAGCCTTGATAAGCTTATCAAGACCGCTTTCGCCAATGCCCATTTCGCTTAAGAACTGACGCTTTTCGTCAGCATCAAGCTCTGAAATTTCTTCTTCAATTCTTGCGCAGATTGTAAGTGCCTCTGCGTTTTCTTTCTTTGCAATGGCGTAAAGCTTTTCAACCATCGGAAGCTCGCTTGCGCCGATTTCATCTTCTGAAATGTTGGCAACATAAATTATCGGCTTGTCCGTGAGCAGGAAAAGCTCTTTGATTGCAGCCTTTTCTTCCTCGTCGGCACTCATGCTTCTTATGGGGTTGCCCTCTTCAAGCCACTTCTGTATACGCTTTAAAAGCTCAACCTGTTCAAGAAGCTTCTTGTCGCCGCTCTTACTGTCCTTCATAGCCTTTGCAAGACGCTTCTCAACCGTTTCAAGGTCTGCAAAAATCATTTCAAGATTTATTGTTTCAGCATCGCGCTCAGGGTCAATTGAGCCGTCAACATGGACAATATTCTCGTCCTCAAAGCAACGGACAACGTGAACAATCGCATCAACCTCGCGAATGTGCGAAAGGAAGCGGTTGCCCAGGCCCTCGCCCTTGTATGCACCCTTAACAAGGCCGGCAATATCAACAAATTCAATCGTGGTCGGTGTAACCTTGTCAGGCTCGTACATCTTTGCAAGCACGTCAAGCCTCTCATCGGGCACGGAAACGATACCCACATTGGGGTCTATCGTGCAGAAAGGATAGTTTGCAGACTGTGCGCCTGCCTGTGTAATTGCATTAAAAAGTGTACTCTTGCCGACATTCGGCATACCTACAACGCCAAGTTTCATATTCGCTTATATCTCCTTAATTTCTGTTTCCCAAAAACGCAAAACAGAACATATCATTACAAAATAATGATACCATAAAACGCCCCGTGCCTCAAGATGCAATCGTGGGGAGTATAATTTCACAACATATTATACCTTGCAGAAAATTGTAAAAAGCACAAATAAATGATAAAATAATTAAATAACATCAGATAACGGTGTGCTTTTTGTACAATAAGCACTTTAAGTAGGCACAAGAGATAGCGAGGAATAAAAAATGACAGAAGCAGATAGAAAAAGAGCTGCAAAAGCCTTTGCGGAATATTGGAAAGATCGCGGTGACGAAAAGAGTGACAGTCAATCTTTTTGGCTTTCGCTTGCGCGTGATGTTTTGGGCATTGCAGAACCCGAAAAGTTTATATTGTTTGAGGAACGAGTAAAGCTTGACCATACAAGCTTTATTGACGGTCATATTCCGTCCACGCACGTTCTCATTGAACAGAAAAAGAAAGGCTTGAATCTGCGTAGTCCTATCCGTCAATCCGATGGAACATTGCTTAATCCTTTTCAGCAGGCACAGAGATATTCTGCTGCGCTGCCGTATTCACAGCGTCCGCGTTGGATTATCACTTGCAACTTTGAGGAATTTTTGATTTACGATATGGAGAAGCCTACGGGCGAACCCGAAAGTATTCTGCTCAAAGACCTTGCAAAAGAATACTACCGTCTGCAATTCCTCGTTGAAGAAAAGAGTGAGCTTCTGCACCGCGAGGAAGAGATATCTATCAAAGCAGGTGAACTTGTTGGTAAGCTCTATGACGCGATACTGAAACAGTACATAAACCCCGAAGATAAAAAATCCTTGCACAGCCTCAATATCCTCTGTGTCCGTCTTGTATTCTGCCTGTATGCAGAGGATGCAGGTGTTTTCGATGGCCATCTGAAATTTCATAACTACATAAAGAGCTTTAACGTCAAGGATGTGCGCCATGCACTCATTGACCTTTTCCGTGTACTCGATACCAAAACCGAAGAGCGCGATCCTTATATGAATGATGCTTTGGCGGCATTCCCTTATGTAAACGGCGGCTTGTTTGCTGATGAAAATATCGAGATCCCCAACTTTACACAGGAAATCGTTGACCTTCTCCTTCACAATGCAAGTGAAGATTTTGATTGGTCGCAAATCAGCCCCACGATTTTCGGTGCAGTATTTGAATCCACCCTGAACCCCGAAACAAGACGTAGCGGTGGTATGCACTATACTTCGATTGAAAATATCCATAAGGTCATCGACCCTCTGTTTCTCGACGAGCTTCGGGAAGAACTGGATGAAATCAAGCAGACAAAAGTAGATAAAACAAAAGAACGCAAGCTTAACGAATACAGAAATAAGCTCGCGTCCTTAACATTTCTCGATCCTGCCTGCGGTTCCGGTAACTTCTTGACAGAAACCTATATTTCGCTTCGTCGTTTGGAAAACCAAGCACTTGAAATAATAAACCAAGGGCAGATTTTGCTTGACACCGGCGATATTATTAAGGTTTCTATCGGCCAATTCTACGGTATTGAGATCAATGACTTTGCTGTTACCGTTGCAAAAACCGCGCTGTGGATCGCAGAATCGCAGATGATGAAAGAAACCGAGGAAATTATGAATACCAACCTCGATTTCCTCCCATTGAAGTCCTATGCCAATATCGTGGAAGGTAACGCCCTCCGCATCGACTGGGAAGATGTCGTTCCCAAGGACAAGCTCAATTACATTATGGGCAATCCGCCGTTTTCGGGTTTTAAAATGCAAACAACATCCCAAAGGGACGATATGAAGCTTTTAGCAGGCAAAGAAATTGATCGCATCGGTTTGCTGGATTATGTATGCGGTTGGTATATATTAGCAGCAAAATATATTGAGAACACCAATATAAAATGCGCTTATGTTTCGACTAACTCGATTAGCCAAGGTGAACAGCCAAGTATTTTGTGGGAGTTTATGTTCAACCACAATATAGAAATTAATTTTGCCCATAGGACATTTGTGTGGTCAAGTGAATCTAAGAAATCCGCAAGTGTTCACTGTGTAATTATTGGCTTTTCTGCAAAAAGAGCTAACTCCCAAAAGTTACTTTTCGAATCAGGCAGACCAACTATTGTTGAAAATATTTGCCCCTATCTTGTATCCGGTCCAAACATTGTCGTAAAATCGCAGAAGAATCCTCTTAGTAATGTTCCGAAAATGATTGCAGGAAACAAAACGGTCAAATGTCTTGCATTGATAATGAATGAGTCGGAGAAGAATGAACTAATAGCAAAAGAACCGCAAGCAGCAAAGTATATTAAGCGTATGATTGGTGCTGAGGAATTCATTAACAACATACCTCGTTTTTGCTTGTGGTTAGTCGGTGTTTCTCCTGCGGAACTTAGGAAAATGCCTCTTGTGATGAAACGGGTTGAGCAAGTTCGAGCTGATAGATTAGCAAGTGCTGACAAACAAGCGCATGTCCTTGCCAATACACCCACTACATTCAGGGATACCAACAATCCTGCCAATGCCATTGTTGTACCGCTCGTTTCCTCTGAACGAAGAAGATATATACCTATGGGTTATATTGATGATTCAACCATTGCAAATAATAAAGTCAGTATCATTCCAGACGGAACGATTTACCAGTTCGGTATTCTTACCTCTAATGTTCATAATGCTTGGATGCGGTGTGTAGCCATGAGAATGAAAAGCGATTATAGTTATTCGCTTCAAATCGTCTATAATACATTCCCGTGGCCGACGCCCACCGCCGAGCAGAAAAAGAAGATAGAGGAAACAGCACAAGCGATTCTTGACGCTCGTGCTCTCTACCCCGATTGTTCCCTCGCCGATTTGTACGATGAAGTTGCTATGCCTCCCGAACTCCGTAAGGCTCATCAAGCCAACGACCGCGCTGTAATGCAGGCGTATGGATTTGATATAAAGACGATGACGGAAAGCACTTGTGTTGCAGAGTTGATGAAGATGTATCAGGAATTAACAAAATAATTTTTCGTGTATAAATGAACTATGGTTTACGAAACCCCGTTCATTTTGTTCGCAAAACATAGCATAATGCAACAAAAATGATGCATTTTGTATGCAAGGGCGTACAAAATGCGAATCACAATATATTGTGGTACAATGAATTACAATGTGTACATGTTGTGAAATTATTCAAAAACATCTTGTGTATTTTTATCGCTTATGTTATTGTTGATTTATAATAATTAAAGGAGAAATCATGGCAGATTCAAAATTTTTAAAATGCATCTTTTGTGGCACTAATGTTTTGACAAAATGGGAAAATTTAACGGATGTGCTAAAGAATGACCGCATTGCACCTTACCGAAGATATGAGTGCCCAAATTGCGGGAATTATATTTGTGCAGACAGACCTTGGATAGAGGCGCACGGATATAATGTTGACAAACTAAAAGATTATCTTCAAAAACTCAAAGCATCAAATTACGGTTGGATATTTTTTGGCGAAGAATATTACTATGAAAAATTCAAAAATAAAAATCCAAACATATTGCATATAAAACCAGACGAAATTTAGATTTATAATAAGCAAAGAACATTGTCGTTAAAACGATACATCAAAAAACGCAAACGCGCACGAAAAAAAGCCGTTTACTCGTTGGTACGAGCAGAATCTGTAAAACCCTGCGAATTGAAGACGATTCAAAAGCAAGTTCAATGAAAAAACGATGCGTTGTTATTGAATAAAACGATGCTGTGTGATATAATAGCATCGAAAGAGAGGTACGTTATGTCGATGCTTTCCAACTTCAAAACTTTTAACTTTAATGAGGGAGTTCCATATGTATCGGTAACTTCTAATGGAGTAACATTTAACAAATCCGTTGTATTGAAACTGGGCAAACCGGAATATGCTGTTTTTCTCTTTGATGAAGAATCACAGCGCATTGCTGTTAAGGCATGTACAAAAGAAACCGATAATTCAACGCAGTTTTATAAGCCTAAGAAAAATAATGTGATCTCTGTTCGGTGGAATGGAAAAGATCTTCTTAACACGATTCAAATGATGATGAATTGGGATCTTAATGTCAATGCATATCGAGCAGAAGGAGCCTTGTTAAAAGAAGACAACGCTATGATTTTTGATCTTTCAAAAGCGACTGTACTTAAATAAGATATCACGCAGAGTAACTGCATGATATAAAAAGTCTCTTTTGAGTTACCACTCAAAAGAGACTAATTTTGAGAAAGTAAATACAGCTAACCGTCTATACTATTCTCTAACCAACAAGTTTAGTATATACACTGTATTTGCCTTTTTCAAGCATTTCCGGGATTTGCTTCGGAAAAATCTTTTTTGGAGGAGGTAATGCGTATTGAATATTTCAGAAGATAAAGCTTATACGCACATCTTTACTGCATATATAACGTTAAAAAACGGTAGACGCATTTATGCTAAGCAGTATGGTTTAAAAGCTTTTTGTATCCCTGTAAAGAGTTGTAACTAATATAACATTAAAAGGATGTTGGCGGTTTCATCCTTTTATTACATTATCTAATTTAAATGAAAGGATTTTTATGGCAAAAGGAAAAAATCAACATGTTACTCCCCATCCTTTTGATGGGTGGCAAGTAAAGGGTGCAAGGAACACCCGAGCAACTGTCCGCACAGCAACACAAAAGGAAGCAATTTCTATAGCAACGACAATCGCTAAAAATCAAAAAAGCGAATTGCTCGTTCACAGCACAAAAGGAACTATCCGAAAGAGGAATTCTTATGGTAATGATCCTTGTCCTCCTAAGGGCTGATTAAGTGTAAATAAATTTTTGAAGGCGAGAGGTTTGTACCCTATTTTGGTATAAATCTCTTTTTCTTGTCAGCACACTCTTCCTCTCGTATTAACTTAATAATTGTTTTTCTTATCGTTACTTTATGCGATTAAGTTTTCCCACAATCCCTTGTCAAATCTTCGAGAAAAAAGTATACTTTAGGTATGTTGGAGAAAGTTATTCGAGCGATAAGTGAATATGAGCTTTTGAAAAAGGGCCAGGGCGTGGTCGTTGGGTTGAGCGGTGGTGCTGATTCTGTTGCGCTCCTGGTTTCTTTGCTCGCGTGTTCAAAGAAGATGGAGCTTTCCGTTTATGCTGCGCATCTGAATCACTGCATAAGGGGCGAGTCGGCAAAAGCGGACGAGCAGTTTGTGCGTGAATTGTGCGAGTTTTACGGTGTTCCGCTTTTTTGTGAGAGCATTGATGTTCCCTATCTGGCGTCGCGAAACGGGGAAACGCTTGAGCAGGCAGGCAGAAATGTTCGGTATGATTTTTTGGAGCGTGCAAGGATTAAGTTCGGTGCTGATAAGATTGCAGTCGCGCATCATATGGACGACCAGGCAGAAAGCATAATGCTTCACCTGACAAGGGGGAGCGGCCTTTTGGGACTTGGCGGTATGCAGGTCAAAAGAGGGAATATAATCCGTCCGCTTTTGTTTGTAAGGCGCGCGCAGATTGAGGCGTATTTAGCCGAAAACGGAATTGTTTATCATACCGATGAAACAAACCTTGTGGCGGATTCAAGCCGTAACAAGCTTCGCCTTGAGGTCATACCCTATATAGAAAAGAATATGAACAGTGCCATTGTGCCGACGCTTTGCCGTCTGGGTGAGTTGCTCAGAAGGGATGAAGATTATCTTGATGCGGAGGCAAAGGAAGCACTTAACCGTGCACGACGGGGCGCAGGCTTTGACAGGAAGATGATTTCAGCTCTGCACTTTGCGATAAAGTCAAGAGTCATAAGGCTTGCACTTGCCGAGATCGGCGCTGTTACGGACATTGAATTTATACATATTGAGAGCATAATTGCACTTTTGGATGCACGAACGGGTGCAAGGCTTGATTTGCCTCAGTGTCAGGCGTGGATAAGCTATGATAAGATATTCTTTGGCAGGATAAAGAGCGGGGAAGAGTTTTCCTATCCGCTTATCATTGGCGGAGTTACAAGAACACCGCTCGGAACTTTCGAGGCAAAGCTTATTGATATGTGCAGGATAGAGGAAAATCCCTATGTTGCATACCTTGATGCTGATGAGGCTGAAAAGCTTGAGCTTTGCGTGAGGACGAGGAAACAGGGTGACAGATTTTTTCCGCTTGGGGCACCCGGCACAAAGAAGCTCAAGGACTTCTTTATAGATAAAAAAGTGCCGAGGGAAGAAAGGGGCATGGCACTTGTTTGTGCAGGTAACGAGGTTTGCTTTGTTCCGGGGTTCACGATAAGCGAAAATCTTAAAGTTAATGAAAATACGAAAAAGATACTTTGTATTAAGTATTATGATAATAAATCAATTACGGAGATGTGTAAAACTGATATGAAAAACGATATTCAAAGCATATTGCTGGATGAAGCAACAATACAGGAAAAGGTAAAAGAGCTTGGAAAGCAGATAACCGAGGATTATGCCGACAAAAACGTTCTTGTTGTGTGCATTTTGAAGGGTTCTTCAATCTTTTTTGCAGACCTTTGCAGAAACATTGACTGCCGTATGGAAATGGACTTCATGTCAATTTCAAGCTACGGAAACGGACACAAGACCTCGGGCGTTGTACGCATTGCAAAGGACCTCGACACAAGCATAACGGGCCGTCATGTTCTTATTGTTGAGGATATAATGGACAGCGGTTTGACACTTAACCACTTAACCGAACTTTTGAAGTCACGCATGCCTGCTTCGCTCAAAATTGTTGCACTGCTTGACAAGCCCGAACGCCGTCAATGCGACATTACTCCCGATTACAAGGGCTTTGAAATACCGAATGAGTTTGCAGTAGGCTACGGTCTTGACTATGCAGGATGCTATCGAAATTTGCCGTATATAGGCATTTTAAAGCGCGAAGTTTACGGTGGCTAACATTTTCCACAATGTGTTTGCACAAATTTAATGTGCATGACACAATTTATGTGGTATAATGGTAGCATGAGAAATATACTTACAAATTTTACAAACAAATTAAGGACAGCTTCGAAGAAGTTATCAATCTCAAGCCGCAGGTTCAGAAAGAACGGTGGCTTAAAGTCGTATTTTGAAAATTTCGGTGAGAAAGTCAGAGCAAAAAACGCATCGGCAATAGCACTTTTGACTGCATCTGCACTTGTTGTGGTTGCAATTCCCGTAGTTGCAATTTTGTCATCACAAAATACAACTCCGACTAACAACAATCTGAACGAAGTGATGATTGACGTTCAAAGGACTTCTGCTCCCACTCCGTTGACTGTTGATGAACAGGGCGTAGTAACGATAGTTCAGAAAATGACTGAAATTCCTACTGAAGCTCCTGTATGGACGCCTGCACCGCTTAGCCTTTCAAAGGGGCAGAACGATGCTATAGTGGTAGAAATTCAGGAAAGGCTCATGGAGCTTGGCTACATGGATTACGATGAGCCGACCGAGCATTACGGCGATATAACCTACGGTGCAGTCAAGCTTTTTCAGCGTGACCATGAGCTTGAAACCGATGGTGTTATAGGGCAGACCACATATGATTTGCTCATGTCGGGCGATGCCAAAAAGTACATGATAACCGTTGGCAGTACGGGTGAGGACGTAAAGGAAATGCAGGCTCGCCTGCGTGAGCTTGGTTATTCAGACAGTGCGGCAGACGGTGTGTTCGGTGAAGGCACATCCGAGGCGGTCAAGAAGTTCCAGAAGATGAATGAGCTTACTGTTGACGGTAAGATCGGCGAAAACACGAGGGAGCTTTTGTACAGCGGCGATGCAATAGGTAACTACGCAAGCTATGGCGAAAAGAGCGACGAGATAAAGAAGTACCAGAACCGTCTTGCTTCACTTGGTTATCTTACAACACAGCCCGATGGTACTTTCGGTAAGGATACTGTTGCGGCGGTCAAGCTTTTCCAGGAATTGAACGGTCTTATTTCCGACGGTTATATAGGCGTTGAAACAAAGCGTCTTCTGATGTCAGATGATGCACAGCCCAACGCACTCACAATAGGCATGAGTGGTGAAACCGTAAGAAATGTTCAGAGAATACTCAAGGAGCTTAAGTACTTAAGCTCGGTTGACGGATATTTTGGTTCACGCACAGAGGCGGCAGTCCGTGCAATGCAGGACCGTAATGACTTGACGGTTGACGGCAAGGTTGGCAAAAAGACGATGGCTGTATTGCGTTCCGGCAATGCAAAGGCGGCAAAATCTTCAAGCTCTTCAAGCTCATCAAGCTCCTCGTCATCATCAAGTTCATCAAGTTCATCAAGCTCATCCTCATCATCAAGTTCATCAAGCTCATCGGGCGCAAGCGTAAGCAAGTTTATCGAGGTTGCAAAGAGCAAGCTTGGCTGCAGATATGTATCGGGCGGTAAGGGCCCCAACACATTTGACTGCTCGGGCTTTGTATACTGGTGCCTCAACCAGGCAGGCATAAAGCAGGGCTACATGACTTCAAAGGCATGGCGAACCTGCACAAAATATAAGAAGATAACTTCAGACCTTGAAGACCTCAAAAAAGGCGATGTTATAGTATTCAAGATGTCAAGCTCAAAGGGACACGTAGGTATTGCTTTGGGTGACGGCAGAATGATTCACGCTTCAAGCTCAAGCACAAAGGTCGTTATCGGTTCCTGCACAACAAATTATTGGCAGAAGACTTATTACTGTGCTTACAGAATCTTCTGATACTGAGCACGCGATTAACCCTTGTAAACATAGCACCGTGCCATGAAGTGGCACGGTGCTATTTTCTTTGTTGCATTCGCCTCGACTTGCAAGGGTTCTCGTGGGTTCAACTTAACACAGGGGACGGTTCTGTGTGTTGTGTTTTTGTCGATATAAATCCCGTTGGGATTTTCGATATGCATTGCAAGCAATGCTCGATATGTTTGCTCCGCAAACGAGGGATTTAAGTTATAAGCAATAATGAATATGGAAGAAGTGAAAACAAGCCCTACCGCAACAGTAAGTTGCTTGCTTTGGGTTTGCTTAGGTAATACAATGGTTTTGAGGTGATTATGTGTGGATGTAAAGGATGTTATACTTGAGCTCAGAACTAAAAAAGGCTTGTCGCAGGATCAGCTTGCGGAGAGGGTTCACGTTACCCGTCAGGCTGTTTCCCGTTGGGAAAACGGTGAAACAATACCGAATACAGAAACGCTGAAGCTTTTGTCAAAGCTGTTTGATGTTTCTATCAATACGCTTCTCGGCTCGCCACGACAGATGGTGTGTCATTGCTGCGGAATGTCGCTTGACGACTCCACAACCAGCAAGGAAATTGACGGCATATTCAATGAGGAATATTGCAAGTGGTGCTATAGCGACGGGGAGTTTACACTTGATTTTTGGAAGCGGTATGTTGAGCTTGGCGGCGAAGAAAAATTTGAAGAGTTTAAGAAACAGCTCATTTGCGAGTTCAATGCTTTGAATGTTGAGGGAATGCCCAAGGTGGAAAGCCTGAATGTGCTTTCAGGAAGTTTTATAAACCTTGAATACGAGCTTCAAAACGGAAAGAAAGTAAAGTTCCTTGACGACAACGCCACGTATTTGGGAAATCAGCTTCCTTGCGAGTTTGGCGGTGAGAGGTGCTTTGGCATTGCTGCAAATATGCAGTTTTTGCTTGTTTGCACTTACGAAGCAAACGGCACAAATCCGGAACTTGTCATTTATAAAAAGAGATAAAGATTATTTTATATGCCTGTAAAGCAGTATTGCTATGCAAAGACCGACTTTTCCGCATGACTTTTTGAGCGTAAATCTTTCCTTCGGAGAAAGATCTTCGCCGATTGAAAGTGCTTTTTGAACTGAGTCGTGAACATAGGGCTTTTCGCTTGCAAGTGAAAATGCAGACCAGAGTGCGTGTTGTACGCTTTTGTCATCGTACACGCTTTTGTCGCTCTCATTTTGTGCAAGCATTCGCATACGCATATAGGCATATTCTGCATCGGACGATATACTTTCAAGGGCGGGGAGGAGATTTTCTTCCTCGCTTATTATTTTTTTCGTGCAGTATTCATAGGCTTCTTTTGAAACCTTAAAGCAGATATGATTATTAACTGCGACTATCGATTCGAAAAAATGTGAGCTTTTAAGTTTTTTTACCAAAGTTTCGGCATCTTCGCCCATTATAAGCGGAAGCGGAGTACTAAGCTCAAAGCCCTGTTGGCATGGCTTGATGTCAAAAGGGCTTGCGTTTATTGATATGCTTGTATTTATGAGGTTTATAGCCTCTTTTTTTAAAAACTCATAAGGGCTGAACATGGCTTATATTATGCTCGACAATTTATTTTTTGTCAAATTACAAGCTGTCCATTTTCCGAGTCTATTATTTTGAAAATCTGCTCCTCGTTTCCGTTTGAAACATTGATATATACTATGTATTCTTCCTCATCTATAACGCCCTTGAACTCGTAGCACAAAACCTCGCTCTGCGGCGTAAGCGGAATGAGGGCTATGTTGCGCTCCTCGATTTCAAGGTCTTTTGTGACCTTGCTTTCGGCTTCTTCCATTGACAATGTTTTTTCGGCTAAAGTTCTTTGCGTGTGGCTGAAGATGTAATTTCTCGCATCAATGCCCACGAGCTTGTTTGTGCTCATGTCCACCCAAACCTTTACAAGGTCGCTGTATAAAATAACACCGTCCTGTGTTGCCGCAAAGTTTATTACGGCAGTATTTTCGTAGTATTGAGCATATGTCGGGTGCATATTTTCAAAGCCCAGTTGTTTAAGCTCATTAAGTGCCGTGTCTGTGAGCTTTTTTGTTGTGTCGGTGCTTTGGGGGGTGCTTTTTGCTTCACCGCTTGCACCACTTTTCATCATCCACAAAAGCATGCCGCCCTGCTTGGTTATAGATATATCCACGCATGAATTATCGTTTGATTCGTAAGTTATATCATAGGAGGGAATTTTACCGTTTGAAAATTCAATTGAAGAGGGAGCCGTGCTTATTTTCAAAATATCACTTGCTATTCTTTTTGCCTCGTCTTCGCTTATGTTGTTGCCCTCAAGCCCTTTTGCCTTTGACTTTTCCGTACTTTCCGAGAAAGGACCGTCATATATAAGAGTGGGGAACTCGTCTATGCCTTCGCTGTCCTTAAAAGAGTCTTCCTGCTCACGCGAAGACGTGAAAAAGCCGTCATTGTCAAGGGCAACGAGCGGTATATCACCGTCTGCAAGGCGTGCGTTTAATTGCTCGGCTATCTCGCGGCACTTTTTTTGGAGTGATCTTATCTGCTCCGTGTCCTCGCTTGAAAACTCCTGCCCGTTTAAGAGCTTTTTGGTCAATGCGTGTGCATAGTCGCCAACACGGACGATGAAGCTGTTCAATTCATTTGTGTCAACGTGAGAAGACGGTATTTGTGACATTAAGCTTACACTTGAGCCCGACAAACGCCATATATCGTCAAGAAGTATTATTCTTTGAGCAGTTGACGAAGCTGCTTTCAGCTTGCTTAAATGGACTTCCATTTCCGAAAAATCGTCATTGAGCTGTGCAAATGAACGGCGGTACATGGACTCTGCCGTGTTTTTGTAGTTTTTTGCTTCTGCGTTTTTGTTAAGTCCGTAAAATGAAACTGCGATAAGTGCACAGAGCAATATCGAGGGAACTATAAAACGTTCAGCTATTCTTCTTATTGTTATTGACATTGCTTTTTACTCCTTTAAAAGAATGAATGTGAGCCGATTACGAGCTTGACGGGCTTTGAGAGCATCCATTTGTTTGTGGTTTTCCTGGGGTTGTAATAGTAAAGACAACCGTTTGTCGGGTCCCAGCCGTTCATTGCGTCTTTCGCGGCTTTTATTGCAGTTTCGTTGGGCGTTAGGTTTATCTGTCCGTCATCGACTACCGAAAATGCACCGCTTTGGTATATTACGCCCGGTATTGAGTTTGGGAATGACGAGCTTTTTACTCGGTTTAAAACAACCGAGGCGACTGCTACCTGTCCCTTGTAGGGCTCGCCTCTTGCCTCACCGTGAACAAGCTGCGCAAGCAGGTAAAGGTTTGAATTATTGCTTGAACTTGAGCTTGAGGACGAGCTTGCCATACCGAGCGCCCTGAGGGTTGCGCTGCCTACAATTCCGTCCGCCGTGAGTCCGTTTTTACGCTGAAAGGATATGACGGCTTGCTTTGTTTTTGTGCCGAATATTCCGTCAACCGTGCCATTATAATAGCCCCAACGCTTGAGCTTTGTCTGTATGGTTTTTACTTCGCTGCCCCGTGAGCCGACCTTGTATACCTTGGCTAAGGTGTGTGGGGCAAGCAAAAAACAAATTAAGAGTATTATTGCAAGCAGGAAGCAAATTTTTCTTTTATTGAACTCCATAAAACTCCTCCGTCAATACGATTTAGTATATCAAGGAAAAAGCTTGAAAACTTTATTTCCTCTTGTTCAATCTGCCCGTTATCGGTATCTAATATGCACAAAGGAGGAAACATTACGCACCACCAGTTTTTGCCGTTGCCGTCACCCAAGATTATGCGAAGTGCCTCATAATTTCCGGCAGGATAGAATTTATCCTGATATTCGCGGTCGGGAAAATAGAAATTGCCTATCATGAGCTGTGCTTTATAGTTGAAGCCGTTTTCTTTTAAAACTTTCTCCGTAAGCTTTAAAATCTCGTCACCGCTTTGCATGAGAAGTTCTTTTGCCTCCTCGCGCGAATCGGCTTTTTCCATTGCCTGCCTTTCGTAGTTCAAAAGTGCATCACGCACAAGAAGCTTTACTTTCTGATCAGCCTCGCTGTCGCTGTTTGCGATTATGTGCAGGCGAAAAACAGAGTCGTAAATTGAGTCGCTCTCCGAGCTTGACGGCAAAAAGTGCATGATGGACAAAAAACTCGCGATTGAAGCTAAAAAAATGACGAAAATCTTGTAAACTTTTTTATTCATGGCAAATACCTCACAATTTAATAATGCGAGTATTGCCACAAAGGAGTATAATATACACATGGAAAAAATAAATGCGTATGCAAAGATAAATTTAACATTGTCGGTTACGGGGAAAAGGGCGGACGGATATCATGACCTTGAGTCCGTCATGCACGCAGTTGACGTTTTTGATACTGTGTATGTAGAAAAGGCTGACAACATATGCGTTGAGTGTGACACGCCCATTCCCGAAAACAATACGGCATATCGCGCAGCCAAAGCATACTTTGAAAACTTCGAGGGCGGTGCACACATAAAAATAGAAAAAGGAATACCGAGTGAAGCAGGCATGGGCGGAGCATCGGCCGATGCGGCTGCTGTTTTGAGAGCTTTACAGAAAATATACGGTGCATACAGCGAGGACGAGCTTTTTTTGATTGGTAAGTCCGTAGGTGCAGATGTTCCGTTTTGTATGCTGGGCGGATGTGCAACGGCACGCGGAATAGGCGAAATATTGACTCCCGTAAAGGGGCAGGAGATGAATCTTCTCATAGTAAAGGGAAGTCGCGGAGTTTCAACGCCGCTGCTTTTTTCCAAAATAAAGCTTCCGCTTGAATGTGCGGATACTCAAGGTATGGTAAAAGCACTTGAACAGGGCGATGTAAAAGGCGTTTCAAAAAAGCTTTACAATGCACTTGAAAAAGAGGCGCAGGCAATAGTGCCCGAAATTGCAGAGTATAAAAAAAGGCTCATAGAGTGCGGAGCACTCGGCGCGCAGATGACGGGAAGCGGAAGTGCGGTTTTTGGCATATTTGAAAGCCTCAAAAAGGCACAAGAAGCACAAAAAGAGTTCCAGGACGTTGAATTTGCAAGAGTGTGCAGAACTATTTGTAATTGAAATGTATATAATACCTTATCAAGGAGGGGGAAAACATGGCACATATTAAAGAACACAAAAAAATACACCTTATCGGTATCGGCGGCTGCTCAATGAGTGGTCTTGCAAGAATACTTACAGCAAGAGGTTATGAGGTAAAGGGCTCCGATGCGAATGTATCACCTTTTACACAACAGCTTGAAAAAGACGGTATTGAGGTGTTTATAGGTCATAACGCTGAAAACGTAGGCGATGCAGACCTTATCATATATTCTGCCGCCATAAAGGAAGTAAATCCTGAGCGTGTATATGCAAAGGAACACAATATTCCCGAAATTGAAAGAAGTGTGGCCTTAGGACAATTGAGCGAAGGCTATGAAACGGTTGTCGGCGTTGCAGGCTGTCACGGGAAAACCACGATAACCTCAATGCTTGCACTCATGTCACACGAGAGCAAGCTTGATGCAACCGTTCATGTAGGCGGTTTTGTGGATTTCATGGGCGGCGGTGTTGCACTCGGCTCAAATGATGTTTTCATCACAGAAGCCTGCGAGTATGTTGAGAGCTTTTTGACGCTTCGTCCCACCATTGCGATAATAAACAATATCGATAATGACCACCTTGATTATTTCAAGAACATTGACAACATAGTAAACGCATTCAGAAAATACATTCGTCTTTTGCCCAAAGACGGGCTTTTCATCGGTTGCAGTGATGACTTCAGGGTAAAGGCTTTGATGGATGAGTTCAAGGGCGATGTAAGATGCGTATCCTTTGGCATGAAGGATGCAGAATACACGCCCTGCAACATAGTTTACAATGATATGGGCAATCCTTCGTATGACCTTGTTAAAAACGGTGAAACTCTCTTTAAAGTTGAGCTTAATGTTCCCGGTGAGCACAGCATAATAGACTCAATAGCTGCCGCGATTACCGCTATTGAGCTTGGAATTGACAAGGAATATATAATAAAAGCACTTGCAGATTATAAGAACACACGCCGTCGCTTTGAGTATTACGGTGAGCGTAACGGAATAAAGGTGTTCCACGATTATGCACACCACACAGCAGAAATAGAAGCAGTATTGTCAGCAGCTTCACGCTATCCTCACAATAAGATGTGGTGCGTATTCCAATGCAACAGCTACACACGCGCAAAGACACTCTTCCTCGATAATCTCAACTGCTTTAAGTATGCAGATACGGTAATCGTTCCCGACATCTACCCGGGCAGAGAAACCGATGACGGAAGCGTTCACGCACGCGATATGGCAGAAGCGATAGCAAAGACAGGTACAAACACTATTTATATTTCAACATTTGAAGAAATACGCACATTCCTTGATGAGCACGCACAAAGCGGTGATATGGTAATCACGCTCGGAAGCGGTGACGTTTACAAGAAAACAAGACTTTTTCTTGAAGATTAAAAGAAAAGAACAAACAGTCCGCACATTTTGTGCGGACTGTTTTAATGCAAAAAGAAGCAGTAATTATGGCAAAAAAAGTACAATTTTCAAAATCGCTTGACAGACTCTTGTGAAAATTTGTAAAATAAAAGAAAATGCCAAAGGAGAATTTGTATGAAAAAGATACTTTCGTTTCTGTTGGTTTTTATAATGATTATGAGTATTTTTATACCATATACATCACTTGCATCTTATGAGGGCGAAATTAAAGAATTTGAAGCTAAAGATGCTGATTATGAATGTGAACTTCATTTTAATTCTGATGAAAAAGATGAAGGTAGCTTTGCGTTTTATTTAAATGACGGAGAGTGGACAGTCGGGCATTATGAAGGCACAGCGGAGGCAGCTGAGGTTCCGTCAGAGCTTAATGGAATGCCCGTTACAAGAATGGAATCAGAGCTCATGTGTGAATGTGCGGTTAATACAACTCTTAAGAAAATCGTGATTCCGGAAACAATAGAATATATAGATATGGATGTGCTTGACTTCTTTTATGCACTTGAATATATAGAAGTGGCAGAGGGCAATGAGTATTATGCTTCAAAAGACGGTATTTTGTTTGACAAGAAAATGAAGAGGCTCTTGTATTGCCCTAAAAATAATAATTTGGGCGAATATACGGTGCCTGATACTGTTGAGGAAATAAGTGGAGGTTTTAAATACTGTGAATCGCTCACAAAGGTTGTTTTGCCTTATGGCTTAAAAAGAATAGGCGCATCTGCATTTTGCTGTACTTCGATTGAAAGTGTAGATATTCCGCCAAAGACAGAAAGCATTGGTGCATCAGCGTTTGCAGGTTGTAAAAAACTTAAAGAAGTAACCATTCCTGACAGCCTTGAAACGATTGAAAGATGGGCTTTTCAAAACTGCCCTTTGCTTGAAGAAATAATTATTCCCGACAGCGTTGAAACGATTGAGGAAGAAGCTTTTAAGGATTGTGCATCTCTTAAAAAAATAGTTTTCGGTGACGGATTAAAAGAGATACGAGTTGACTCAATCAAAGGCTGCACGGCACTTGAATATATCGGCATAGGAAAAAATGTAGAAAGTATTCATACATATTCAACAAATCCTTCAGACGGCTCTTTGCGCTATGTGGAAAGCTTGTATACCGATAAGCCCAATTTAAAGGTGTTTGAGGTATCGAAGAAGAACAAGAACTATGCTTCAGTTGACGGTGTGTTGTTTGATAAGAAAATGAAAACGCTTTGGTTCTACCCTCCGCAAAAAACGGGGGAGGAGTATGTTATACCCGATGGCGTAACGGAGATTGGCGTAAAGGCATTCAAGGACTGTGCATATCTTGAAAAGGTAACTGTTCCCGACAGCGTTGCGGCTTTGCCGTGGCGTATATTTGAAAACGCAACTGCACTTACAACTGTTGAATTGGGCAACAGTATAACAACTATTGAAGAGCAGACATTTTTAAACTGTACTTCACTTAAAAGTATAGACATATCCGAAAAAATAAAAGAAATTGATATTTTGGCATTTTCGGGCTGCACAGCACTTGAAAGCATAAATGTTGATGAAAACAATGAAAAATATGCGGATGCAAACGGTGCCTTGCTTGAAAAAGAAAACAGCAAATTGATATTCTGCCCTAAAGGAGTTACGGGTAAATATATTGTTGATGAAAAAGTAAAGCAAATAGCGGAGAAAGCATTTGAAAACTGCGATAAGCTTACCGATGTTGTGATAGGCGATACCGTTACATACATGGGAGAATCATCATTTTATGATTGCGATGCATTAGAGAGCGTAGTATTTCAAAATACACTTTGTGCAATCGGTGATAAAGCATTTTATGATTGTGATGTACTTAAAAGCATTGATATGACCAAAGTGAGCGAAATAGGAGCTTATGCATTTGCATACTGTGACGGACTTGAAGATATTGTTGTTACCTGTTCTCTTGGCGAAGGTGCGTTTTATGAGTGCGATTCACTTAAAAAAGTTGAAATAAGCGGATTGGTCAGTAATATAGGTGCACAAGCATTTATGCGCTGCAATGCGCTTGAAACGGTGATACTTAACGAAGGCATAAAAACAATCGGAGAAAGAGCGTTTTGCGGTTGTATTTTGCTTAAAACTGTTACGTTGGAAAAGGTCTCAAACATAGAAAAAGAGGCGTTTTACGGTTGCGCACTTGAGAACGTTGCCCTTGTGGGTAATGCGGAGTATATTGGTGAAAAAGCATTTGCATACTGTGACGCACTTGAAACCGTAGAGATAGGCGAAAAAGTGTCTGTTATCGGAGTAAGTGCTTTTGGATACTGCCCCTCCATTGAAAAAATAACCGTTGATGAAAAGAATACAAGATACCGTGTTGAAGGCGGTGCATTGCATAGCTTGTTCAATCTTTGTGTCTATCCAGCAAAGAGTGAGGCAAGTGTTTGCACAATAACGGGAGAAATAGAGCGTATTGAGCCCGGTGCCTTTTATAAGTGCAATAATCTTACCAAGATAAGTATGGGAAGCAGGGTTAAGGATATATATTCTGAAACGTTTAATTCCTGCGAATCGCTTGAGAGGATAGAAATAACGGTAGCTAATCCGTATTATGTTACAATTGACGGAGTTCTATTTAACAAGGGAGGAAACAAAATTATATACTATCCGCCGAATCACGGTGACACCTATAAGATACCTGATAACGTGGTCAGTATATCTACCAAAACATTTCAAGGCTGTAAAATTAAAAATCTCTATATTGGCGCAAATGTGAAAACGATAGACAGCACTGTTTCTAGGGCTTTTCCGGAGCTTGAAAGCATAGAGGTAGCGGAAGAAAATCCCAATTATTGCACTGTGGACGGAGTACTTTACAGTAAAGATAAAAAAACCCTGCATTGCTATCCCAATAAAAAGAAGGGCATATTTGTAATTGAGGCAACTGTGGAAAAGCTTGAGTATGATGCTTTTTATGCTTGCAGTGAGCTTTTGGGAGTGGAAATTGAGGAAGGAAACGAGTACTTTACTTCAGTTGACGGCGTGCTGTTTAACAAGTCGAAGGATACGCTTTTATGGTTCCCGTCTTCGCGAGGCGGTACATACACGATCCCCGATGAAACGTACCTTGTATCAAGCGGTGCAATAAGTCATAACAATTACCTGGAAACATTGATAATTGACCATGATGTTACGGTAAAGGCTTCGGCATTTTCGCATTGCCCTGCACTTAAAAACATAGTGGTGTTAAACGGTGCTCATTTTGAAATAGGCGGAGATGCAGTTGCATTTTACGGAACGGATAATGTTACTATATACCTTTATAACGGTTCAACGGTAGGGTCTTTTGCTCCGGAATCACTTGAAAACGTAAAAATCGTTGAATGTGAAGGCGAAGCGGTTGAGTTTTTGGCAATCGAGCCGCTTTGGAACAGCGGTTACAGGGTATACAGTGAGCAGAATTTGTTGAGATTTATAAAGGCTCAGACAAGCGTAAAAGAATTCTTTGAGAACATGGTAAATGCCGACAAGCTTACTTTAAAGGATGCTGACGGCAATGAAGCAAGTGAAGATGCTCTTGTCGGAACAGGCTTTACTGTTTCTATTACGGATTCACAGGGCAATGTGGCACAAAGTGCAAAAACAGTTGTTGACGGTGATACGGACGGTGATGCAAAAGTAAATTCAAGAGATATTGCTTCCCTGCAAAAGCATATTTTGGGAAATGCTGTTTTGGAAGATGAATTCTTTACGGCAGGCGACCTCAAGGCAGACAGTAAGCTTGATTCACGCGATGTAGCATCAATGCAAAGAATTGTTGCCCAATAAGTGCTCAAAACAACAAAAAACGCTCCGTTTTCGGAGCGTTTTTTTGCCTGTCAATAATGTCAGCAGTTTCTGCATTCATAGCTGCCGCAAAGGCTTTCGTCCTCTGCCTTGCCGCTGTGACATGAGCTGCACGGCTCTACGCTTATCGAGCCAAGGTCACAGCCGCAGTCCGAGTTATGCTTGCAGCTTAAAACATGGCATTTAATTGTCTGCTTTCCCGACTTAGGATTAGGCATTTTCATTTCCTCCCGTTTCTTTATTGACGCTTTTAGTTTGTACTCCATTTGAGCATAATATACATTGATAATAAATATTATGTTTAAACTATAAATAATCATAAATAATGCTCCACTTTGTGGATAAATAGTGATACAATAGAATAACAAGCAACCTTTTTTTGGGAAGCGTATATTCGGAGTAAAGCTGAAGATGCGGAAAAACCTGGATAATAACGAGATTTACCTTTTTAATACCGGTAAAAATTCATATGCTTACCGTGCTTTGGGGTGCCATGAATTTGTTGAGGACGGAAAAAGTGTTTTCCGTTTTGCAACATGGGCGCCCAATGCGCGTGCTGTAAGTGTTGTCGGTGACTTTAATGGTTGGAATATTTCCCAAAACCTGCTTTCTCCCTCGGGTACAAGCGGTATTTGGGAAGGGTTTGTCGAGAATATCCAAAAAGGCTGTAATTATAAATTTGCCATATTGACGCAGTCGGGCGAGGTTTTACTCAAGGCTGATCCATTTGCGTTTTACAGCGAAAAGCGTCCTGATACGGCTTCCATTGTGTGGAGCGTTGATGATTATATATGGAATGATGACGAGTACATAAAAAATCGCAGGGAAAAGCTTTCATATTCATCGCCTGTCAGCATATATGAAGTGCATTTGCCCTCATGGAAAAGTGATTTAAGCTACCGAGATCTTGCACATGAGCTTGTTCCGTATGTAAAAGAAATGGGCTATACGCACATTGAGATTATGCCTGTTACCGAGTTCCCGTTTGACGGGAGCTGGGGTTATCAGGTTACGGGCTATTTCTCGATAACTTCAAGAATGGGCACGCCCCAGGATTTCATGTATTTTGTCGATACCTGTCATCAGAACGGAATAGGCGTTATTGCAGACTGGGTGCCTGCGCACTTCACGCGTGATGCACACGGCTTAAGGCGTTTTGACGGAACTCCGCTTTATGAGTACGCGGATACAAGAATAAGCGACCAAAAGGGTTGGGGAACGCTTGTTTTCGATTACGGCAGAGCGCAGGTGCAAAGCTTTTTGATCTCATCAGCGGTATTTTTATTGAAAGAGTGTCATATAGATGCCTTGCGTGTTGATGCGGTAAGCTGTATGCTCTATCGCGATTACGGCAGGGAAGACGGAGAGTGGATACCCAATATTTACGGCGGTAATCAGAACCTTGAAGCTATTGAACTTTTGAAAAACTTGTCCGTTGCCGTGCATAGAGAGTGCAAAGATGCCATATTGATAGCAGAGGAGAGTACATCCTTTGAAAAACTGACCGAGCCTGTTGAAAACGGCGGTCTCGGTTTTGATTTAAAATGGAATATGGGCTGGATGAACGATACTTTAAGCTATATGGAGTATGACAGCGTATACAGAAAATATCATCACGACAAGCTGACATTCCCCATGTTCTACGCTTTTTCCGAAAAGTTTGTGCTTCCTTTCTCGCATGACGAGGTAGTGCACGGCAAGCACTCACTCATAGGGCGTATGGTTGGCAATTATGATGACAAATTCAAGCAGTTACGCTTGCTTTTCATGTATCAGTTTGCACAGCCGGGCAAAAAGCTCATGTTCATGGGAAGTGAGTTTGGGCAGTTCATTGAGTGGGCATATATGCAGTCGCTTGACTGGCTCTTGCTTGATTATGAAGCTCACAGAAATGTCCGGGAGTTTGTAAAGGAGCTTAATTTCTTTTATAGGTCCAATCCGCCTCTTTATGAAAATGACAGGGATTGGGACGGCTACAAGTGGGTCGAGGTAAATGACAGTTCCCACAGCATAATAGCTTTCCTGCGTCGGGACAATGACGGAAATGAGCTTTTGTGCGTATTCAATTTCACTCCCGTGGAGCATGAAAGCTACAGGCTTTACATGACTGAGCCGGTTGCGGTTAAAAAGCTTATTTCGGGAGTCGATTTGAGCGAGGGCAAGGTTATAAAAAGCTATGAACAGGACGGAGAAAATTACATAAACATACGGATTTTACCGTATGAAGGTGCGTATTATTCAATAACAAAGGGGGAAAGACCATCATGAGAAAGAAAAAAATTGTGGCTATGCTTTTAGCAGGCGGTCAGGGCAGCCGTTTGGGTGTACTGACAAACCACATGGCAAAGCCTGCGGTGCCTTTCGGAGGAAAGTATCGCATTATAGATTTTCCGCTTTCAAATTGTGTCAATTCCGACATAGATACAGTTGGCGTGCTCACGCAGTATGAACCGCTTCAGTTAAACTCATACCTTGGAAGTGGCCAAGCGTGGGACCTTGACAGAAATTCAGGCGGTGTATATGTTCTTCCGCCCTATGTAAAGGGCAGTCAGGGACAGTGGTATTCGGGCACTGCCAATGCGATTTATCAAAATCTTGCATTTATCGAGCAGTATAATCCCGACCATGTGCTTATATTGTCGGGTGACCACATATACAAGATGAACTATGCAAGTATGCTCAAATACCACATCGAGAAAAACGCCGATGCAACCATTGCGGTATTGCGTGTCCCCATGGAGGAGGCAAGCCGTTTCGGTATAATGAATGCCGATGAGGACGGAAAGATTTACGAGTTTGAAGAAAAACCCAAAGAGCCCAAGAGCGACAGGGCTTCAATGGGAATATATATATTCTCATATCCTGCACTCAAGGAATACCTTGAAAAGGATGCAAAGAATGAAAATTCCGAAAATGACTTCGGCAAGAATATAATTCCGTCAATGCTCAATGACGGCAAGCGTATGTATGCTTACGATTTCGAGGGCTATTGGAAGGATGTCGGTACCATACAGAGCTTGTGGGAAGCTAATATGGACCTTATAAGCTCACCACCCGTACTCGACCTTTATGAAAAGGAATGGCGTATCTATTGCAAGAGCCCCATAATGCCTCCCCATTATATAGGCGAAACGGCTCAGGTTATAAGCTCGTCAATCACGGAGGGCTGTGAAATCGAAGGCTCTGTTATTCACAGCGTAGTCTTTGCAGGCGCAACCATTGAAGAGGGAGCCTGCGTCAAGGATTCTATAATACTGCCCAATGCGTTCGTAAAGAAAGGCGCAAGGGTTCAAAAAGCGATTATCGGCGAAGGCGCAATAGTCGGCGAAAATGCAATTATAGGCGCCGAGCGTACAGAAGCTGACGGCGATTATGACACAAAGCTTACGGGCGATATAACACTCATTGCTAACAATGAAAAAGTTCCCGAAAACAAAAGAATACCTGTTGGTATGATAGTTAAGACAGAGGGAGGCGACAACTGATGCTGGGTAATGTATTTGGCCTTATATACACGGGCGAAGAAAACATGCAGCTTCGTGACCTTACAAATTCAAGATCCGTTGCGGCTGTGCCTATTGGCGGCAGATACCGCTGCATAGACTTTATATTGAGTAATCTCGTTAACACGGGAATAAGCAATGTCGGCTTGATAGCACAGAAGAACTATCATTCACTCATGGACCACTTGGGAAGCGGTAAGGAGTGGGACTTGCACAGAAAGCGTGACGGTCTTTTCATACTTCCGCCCTTCCTTTCAAAGGAAAATACAGGTCTTTACAGGGGCACTGTTGATGCGTACAGAAGCGTTATGGGCTATGTAAGAAGAAGTCCCCAGCGTTATGTAATACTTACGGGAAGCCATACTGTATTCAATACCACGTTTGACGATATGCTAAGACAGCATATCAATACGGGCGCTGATATAACGATAATGTACAACAGGGTAAAGAACTTCAATCCCGACGATCAGTATGACGATATGCGATTGACTCTCGATGATGAGGGCAGAGTTACGGATATTGAGTATAATCCGTACAGACCGACAAGCGATTGCCAGGCCTGTGACGTATTTGTAATGGAAAAGGAACTGCTTGAATACCTGATTGAGGAAGCGGCAGCACGCGATTCCATGGATTTTATACGCGACATAGTGATGAAAAAGTTCAATACGCTCAAGGTTTACGGCTGGGGCTATGACGGATTTGTCGCAAGAATAAATTCACTCGATTGCTATTATAAGCACAATATGGAAATGCTCAAAAAGAACATAAGGGAAGACCTTTTCTGTGCAGAGCATCCCATATATACCAAGGTTAAGGACGAGGTTCCTGCCGTTTACGGCAAAAATTCCAAGGTAAAGAACAGCCTTATTGCAGACGGCTGCTCCATCGAGGGCGAGGTTGAGGACTCGATAATATTCCGCGGTGTAAAGATCGGCGAAGGTACAAAGATCAAGGGCTGTATCATCATGCAGGCTTGCAGCATTGAAAGCGGAACAGAGCTTGACCATGTAATATTGGACAAGGGCGTTACGGTAAGACAGGGAAGAAGACTTGCCGGCTATGACGGATTCCCCGTAATAATCCGCAAGAATTCAACTATATAAAGATAAAAGACATAAAGAAGGTAAGAATAAATGGCTATAAAAATATTGATTGCTTCTTCGGAGGCACAACCGTTCATTAAAACGGGCGGTTTGGCCGATGTTGCGGGCACTTTGCCTGTTGCACTCAAAAAAGCGGGTGTCGATGTTCGTGTTATACTTCCCAAGTATCGTATAATGAACAGCGAATATAAAAACAAACTCAAGAAAATATGCGATTTCCGCGTTGATGTAGGTTGGAGAAATCAGTACTGCGGAATCGAAACATATGAATACAAGGGCGTGCCCTTCTATTTCATAGACAATGAATACTACTTTGCAAGGGATTATATCTACGGCGGTACGTGCAACGATGAGGCGGAGCGTTTTGGCTTCTTCTCAAAAGCAATACTTGAAGCAATGCCCCATATTGACTTTTTCCCGGATGTACTGCATTGCAATGACTGGCAAACGGGTATGACGGTTGCACTTTTAAAGCTCCAGTACAAGGATAAAAAAGAGTATTCTTCAATAAAATCACTCTTTACAATTCATAATTTAAGATACCAGGGCGTGTTTGAACGCGGTTTTGTGGACGAGCTTTTGTCCTTGGGTGAATGTGCGTTTGACCGCAATCAGGTAGAATACTACGGAAACGTAAACTTCCTCAAAGCAGGCATAGTTTTTGCAGACGCAGTTTCAACGGTAAGCCCGACATACGCAAAAGAAATTCAGACGGGCGAGATGGGCGAAACGCTTGACGAGTTCTTAAGAGCAAGGGGCGAAACACTTCACGGCATACTAAACGGTATTGATAATGATGTATACAATCCGAGAACGGACAGGGCTATTCCTGCAAGGTATCCGCTTAAGACGATGCGCGGTAAGGCACTTTGCAAAAGTGCTTTGAGGCAGGAGCTTGGCTTGACTCAGGAGGGTGACAATGCCGCTATAATTTCAATGGTAACACGCCTGACTGAGCAAAAGGGCATGGATATAGTGGAGTATGCAATAGACGAGCTTATGAAGCGTCCCGTTCAGCTTGCGGTATTGGGAAGCGGTGAAGCACGCTACTGCGATGTTTTCATGAGAGCAGTTTCAAAGTATCCAGGCCGTATTGCAATGCGATTTGAATATAACGAAGCACTTGCACACAGATTTTATGCAGGCTCGGATTTCTTCCTGATGCCTTCGGCGTTTGAGCCCTGCGGTTTATCGCAGATGCTTGCACTTCGCTACGGCTCGGTTCCCATTGTAAGAGAAACAGGCGGTTTGGTTGACAGCATACCTCCCTACAATATGATAACGGGCGAGGGCTTGGGCTTTACATTCAGGCTTTATGACTCACGTGATTTGGTAGGCGCAGTTGACAGAGGGTTGCAGATTTTCTTTGACAGACCCACTCAGTTTAAGGAGCTTGTAAAGCGTGCACTTGATACCGATTACGGCTGGGAAACATCTGCTCAGAAATATATTGAGCTTTATAAAAACATATGATAGTGACGCAAAAGTGAATATGCTGAAAAAGAAGTAGCTGTTTGCTTTATGTCGAGAATTTAAGGAGTATAATAAACAATGTTGACAGGCGTATGCCACAACTCACGACTTTTAAAATACAGAACGCCCTTTGGTGCGGTAAAAACGGGTGAAACAGTAACGCTTAATTTGCGTGTTCCCAACCAAGGCGTAAAAGCAACGCTCAGGTTATGGATAAACGACAGCGAAGCCTTGATTTCGGGAAAACGCAAGGGCGACATGGTTGAGTTTAAGTTCATAGCTCCGTTTACAGAGGGGCTTGTATGGTACTATTTCATACTTGATACCGAAAACTCAAGAACGTTTTACGGCAGCAGTGAAGGCTCGGGCGAGGGCGGAATTTTCGGATGCCCCCCTGCATCCTACCAGATAACGGTTTACGGCGAGGATTATGAAACGCCCGAGTGGTTCCGCGAAAGTATTGTCTACCAAATAATGCCCGACCGCTTTTTCAGGGGCAACACAAGGGGCGGACTTGACAGAGCCGTATACCATGAAAAAATGCAGCGAAACACGATAGTGCATGAAAGTTGGAATGAGGATGTGCATTATCTTCCGCTTGAGGGTGAAAAGTTTTATGACCCTTGCGATTTTTACTGCGGAGACCTTCAGGGCATAAGGGAGAAGCTTCCCTACCTTAAAAAGCTCGGCATTGGTTGCATTTATATAAATCCGATATTTGAGTCTCCGTCATTCCACAGGTACAATACTTCAAACTATATGAAGATTGATCCGATACTCGGTGACGAGAGCGACCTTGAAGCACTTGTTAAAGATGCAGGCAAGATGGGCATTAAAATAATGCTCGACGGTGTATTTTCACACACCGGCTCGGACAGCCTTTATTTTAACAAAAACGGCACTTACGGAGAAAATGTAGGCGCGTACCAAAGCGAGGAATCGCCTTATTATGATTGGTACGAGTTTGAGGAATATCCGGAAAAGTACCGTGCATGGTGGGGCTTTAAGACATTGCCCGAAGTAAACGAGATGACTCCGTCATACGTTGAGTTTGTCGGCAAAGTTCTCGACCACTATTCAAGCCTTGGTATAAACTCCTGGCGGCTTGATGTGGCAGACGAGCTTCCCGATGATTTTATAGCATTTTTAAGACGCAGGCTTAAAAAGAATGATAAAGACGGTGTGCTTTTAGGCGAGGTCTGGGAGGATGCTTCAAACAAGCAGGGCTTTGGTGCAAGGCGTAAGTATGTTGACGGCAGGGAGCTTGACAGCGTAATGGGATACCCCACACGTGATGCGATATTCGATTTCCTGCTTATGCGTAAAAATGCACAGGCAACCTGTGCAAGCCTTATGAAGCTTCGTGAAAATTACCCCAAGCCTTTTTACGATGCTGTTATGAATATTCTTGGCTCTCACGATACTGTTCGCGCGCTTACAGCGCTTGGCGATGCACCGCATAGGGATGCTTTGACGAGGGAGGAGCAGGCGGAGTTTGAACTTACCGAGGAAAAGCTTCAGACGGGCAGAAAACGCATGATGATGGCGGCAACGCTTTTGTTGACACTTCCCGGTGTGCCGTGCATATACTACGGCGATGAAGTGGGTATGCTTGGTATGGCGGATCCGTTTAACAGAAAGCCGTACCCGTGGGACGGTGAAAAGGACGAGGAAATTTACAGGGCGTTTTATTCGCTTACTGCACTTCGTAATGCATCAATAGCACTTAAAAAGGGCAATACGGCATTTGCTCCCGTAAGGAACGATGTTTTTGCAATGCTGAGGACTTGTGATGACGAAGCGGTGCTCGTGCTTGTAAACAGAAGCGAGGAGGAGCAGAGCGTTTCAGTATCGGCGGACAGGTTTACGGAAGGTCCCGACAGCGATAAAATGTTCCTGCCAGATAATATGACGGAGCTTTTTACAAAGAAAAGCTTTTCGCTTGAAAATAATACAGTAAGACTTGTGCTTGAACCCCAGACGGCTATGGTACTTGTCGGAAAGAGATGATTTTTTATGTTTAACGGACGCTACGGTATCGACAAACTTAATACTGCGATGATATTCTCAGCACTCGCAGTTTCTGTTATCAATGTTCTGGTACCCGATGTAACGGCAAGCTATATTTTCTCAATCATTTCAACAGCACTTATAGTTTTTACGGTGTTCAGGATGTTCTCAAAGAACTATACAAAACGCCACATGGAGCTTCAATGGTATCTGAAGACAGAAACTTCTGTTAAGCAATGGTGGTGGGGAGTGCGTGCAAAATTCCTCAATCTTAAGGAAAAGAGCAAGTACAGATACTACACCTGCCCGCGCTGCCTCCAGAAACTACGAGTTCCAAAGGGCAAGGGTAAGATAAGGGTTACCTGCACAAAATGCGGTAATAAGTTTGAAACAAGAAGCTGATAATAAAAATTATAAATAAATTCAGGAGGAAACAGAAATGGAAATTAACAAGGGTATGACAATCTTGGAGATACTCAACACAGACCGCGGTACTGCAGAAATCTTGCAGAACAGCGGTATGCATTGCCTCGGCTGTGCAATGGCAAGCGGTGAAAGCCTCGAACAGGCCTGCATGGTACACGGCATCGACGTTGATGTTCTTGTTGACGAAATCAATGAATATCTCGCAAGCAAATAAGAAGTAAACCACAAAAAGCAGTCCGCAAGGACTGCTTTTTTGTTATACTATCTTATCAAACGATGTGTAGATGTCGGCAAGCTCTTTTATTTGCTCCGAGTATTCTTCGGCGGTTTTTTCGTAAACTGCAAAGACGGGGAAGTGAACACTTTTTGCGGCGGCTATTGCAAAATAAGAATCCTCAAAAACATATGTGCGTTTCTTTTCGGTTTTTAAAAACTCAAGTGCTACTTCAAATATTTTGGGCTCGCGCTTTGAAGTGTTAAGCTCTGCGCAGGTGAATATTTCATCAAAAAAATGAAGTATGCCGTTTCGTTCAAGAGCTGCGGTTGCCAGGCGTCTGTCGGTTGCCGTGGCTATGCACATTTTTATGTTGTGTTGCCTTAACAGCTCCAAAAATTCAACCGTTTTGGGTTTGAGCTCAAATTCATGAAGATAATAGTCCTCCATCTGCCTGTGTATTCCGTCAACTATTTCTTCAACCGAAAGTTTAACATCATAATCTGTTTGAAAGTACTTGGCGGCTGCCTTTACGCTTAAAGGATGCACTTTTTCGGCAAGGTCAGCTTTAGGAGTTTTGTTGCAGCTTACAAGAAAATCACGGGCAACATATTTCCAGCGAGGCATGGAGTCAATAAGTGTTCCGTCCATGTCAAATATTGCACCGTCAATGCGGTTATTATTTAAATCATCTGTAAAATTCATCATAAGTCAATCAAGTCCGTATATTTTCCCGAAAATACTATTGTGAGTGTACCGTTCTGAACGGATATTGCTGAACTTTCGCCCATAAATTCATTGCTTACGCCGATGGGCACATCATGCGTAAGCGTAGCGTTTTCAATGTTATATTTCAGCCCTTTTATGGTAACACCGTGAGCATCTTTTCCCATGGCGAATACTGAAATCATACCGCTTGAAGTATTTTTAAAGCTTACGCTTTTGTTTGTGATAGCTGTAATTACGGTGTTTTCATTGATTATAAAGCCCTGTGCGTTATGCTTTGCAATGTATGAAAGCACTTGCAGGTTTGCTATCGTGTGGTCAATGCGGTCACCGCCGAGTGCTCCGTAAATCAAAAAGCGGTCATAACCCAAAGAAAGGGCGTGCTTTACGGCATAGAGCGTGTCCGTATCGTCCTTTTCGCAGGGGAGCTTTATTATGCGTTCTTCGTCAATTTCGGGTATGTAATTTAAAGAATCAAAATCGCCCAACACCATGTCGGGTTCTTCGTTTAATTCCTCAAGATATTTAAATCCGCCGTCTGCGGCATAAAGACATGAGCCTTCGGGGCGACTAAAGCTTTTTTTATCAAAAGTGCCTGCACACACGATACAACAATAACGGTGACTCATGCAAAAACTCCTATCCTTGAAAAGGGGAAAAGACGCAAGACAGCCGTTGCCTTGATACTGTCAAAGGGAATGAGAGTAAAGTCAAGAAGCGGTGTCGAGTTCCTGTCATCGGGCAGTATGAAAACAACCCCGTCCGGCACCGTAATCTTTTCAACATCGCTTATTGTACCCGTGGAGTAGCTTTCCTCATCAAAGAGTATGCCGTTTATATATGTTTTATTGTCACGGATTTCAACGGTTTCGTTTTCAAGGGCTACAACTCTGCCCAAAACCTTGTTGCCGTTATTATCATAAAAAACAAGCACGTCCCCTCGCTTTATACCGCCAAAATACTTTTCAAGGCGGCTGCAAAGCAAAACATCGCCCGACTTTAATGTGGGCATCATGCCGTCATCTGAAACAACTGCGAAGGAAAACCAGACAGCATATGTAAAAACGAGCACGAGGGCAGTAACTATAGCTGTATACGCCCATGTAGTTATGCGAAAGCTTGTATGTGTTTTTTTGTTTATGCTTTTTCTGGTTTCTTTCATATCTTCTGTATTCTTATAGCTTTTTATTTATAATACTTTGAACTTGTCAAACGGCCAGATGAGCGCTCTTGCTCTGCCGACTATCCGATATTCGGGAATGGGGCCTACGTACATACTTCGGCTGTCCTTACTGTAATTGCGGTTGTCACCCATTACAAAATAGTGCCCTTCGGGAACGGTTGTTTTCTCATAATATCTGTCTTCCCACATCGGCTCGCGAATCCACTCCGATTCATCAAGCGGAACGCCGTTTATATATGTAACGCCCCATATTATTTCGATTGTGTCACCCGGCAAGCCGATTATACGCTTAACGCAGGTGTTTTTTGCAGGAAGGTCATTGTTCAGCTCATCCGGATAGTAGCATATTACAATTTCTCCGCGTTCTGGTTTTGTGAAACAATAGCTTATCTTCTCAACAAGCATACGCTCTTTGTCAAGGAGCGTGTTCATCATTGATTCGCCCGATACGCTTACAGGCTCGAAAACGAGCAAGCGAACAGCAAATGCCGCAATGAGCACCAAGAATATATACATTAAAAATTCAACATTTGCAACCTCGCGGTAGGGCTTGTGCTTTTCGTGCACTTTTTCAGCCCTGTTTCTTGCTTCTTTAAGTTGTTTTTTTGTGAGTGTCTGTTCCATGTTCTTGTCCTTTGTTGTCAAACGGAAGCATCCGCTTGCCCTAAATTCTTCTTTGCGCTTTTTAAAAAGTCAGCCCTGTCAAGCATAACAATGCGGCCGCAGCTTATGCACTTGATTTTTACATCCGCACCTGTTCTTGTGACAAGCCACTCATTTGTACCGCAGGCATGGGGCTTTCGCATTATTATTTTATCACCAAGAGAAAAATCGGTTATCATACTATCGTCTTAAAGCTTTCGGCTTTCCTAAAATTTCTGAACAAAGTATCGCCTGAGCAAGGTTTTGGGAAGTCAAATTCACTTTTAATCCCGCTTTCCTTTCACTTGCTGCCTTTATTGTTTCATTGACAGTAACGAGGGGAGAAAGCTCGCTTGTGCAATCACTTATTCCCGTCAAGCTCGTTTCCATGTGGCGATGCTCGGTTTCCGTAAACGGCTTTACCGTATGCTCTGCCTCGCGAACTGTCGGCTTGATTGTGGATTCATATGTTTTAAAAACCGGCTTTTGCTCGGTTTTTTTCTCAGCAGTTTCCTCAAACGCAGGATGCTGTCTTCTTTGCGTTTGAGGTTGAGACGTAGTCTTTTTTTGTGTGGCTCTTTGCAATATCGATGATATTACAAATATAACCGCTACAATTAAAAATGGACCCATACTTAATCCTTCTTATCTGTTTGCTGTGTTCCTGCAATTGAGTCACGCATACGTGTGTCTGATATTATGTTCTGCATATTGTAGTAATCCATAACACCGAGCTTGCCGTTTTGGAATGCTGCTGCGATGGCTCTCGGTACTTCTGCTTCTGCTTCGATAACTCTTGCACGCATACCTTCAACTTCTGCCTTGTTTTCCTGTTCCTGTGCAACAGCCATTGCACGACGCTCTTCTGCCTTTGCCTGTGCGATACGCTTATCTGCTTCTGCCTGGTCGATCTGGAGCTGTGCGCCGACGTTCCTGCCGACATCAACATCGGCTATGTCGATTGAGAGAATTTCAAAGGCTGTACCTGCATCAAGACCTTTTTCAAGAACTGTTCTTGAAATGAGGTCGGGATTTTCCAAAACATCCTTGTGGCTGAAGGATGAACCTACTGTTGTAACAATACCTTCGCCTATTCTTGCGATAATCGTTTCTTCACCGCTGCCGCCGACGAGCCTGTCAATATTTGCACGAACCGTAACTCTTGCCTTTGCACGAAGCTCAATACCGTCCTTTGCAATAGCTGCAATTACGGGAGTTTCGATAACCTTGGGGTTAACGCTCATCTGAACAGCGTTCAAAACATCACGGCCTGCAAGGTCGATGGCACAGGCGCGCTCAAAGTCAAGGGGAATACCTGCACGCTGTGCAGCAATGAGTGCATTTACTACTCTGTCAACATTACCGCCTGCCAGGTAGTGTGCTTCAAGCTTGTTAATGGGTATTGACAAGCCTGCTTTTGTAGCCTTTATCATGGGGTTTATGATGCGTGAGGGGGCTACTTTGCGGATACGCATTGCAACAAGCTGGAAAATTCCAACCTTAACGCCCGATGCCGTTGCACTTATCCATAAGCCAACGGGTACGAATGTGAAGAATAAAATCAAGAATGCAATTATCAGTATGATGGGTAATAAGTAATCCATAAAAATCCTCCGTTTTAATTATTGCTTTATAAGATTCATAAGGTAGATTATACCGTATATGACACCGATGAATGCAGGTATGCCGATAAGGAGCTGAATCCATGATTTTTTACGAAGCCTTTTTGCTTCCTCCTCGCTCATTGCCTTTGGCTCATACTTTATGTCCTCTGTTGAGCACTTGGGGCACGGTCCTTCCTTGGGATTATAAAGCGTACCGCATTTTTTGCAAAACATATTACTGTACCTCTTTTACAAGTATTTTAAGACCGTCAACACGGACTACACGCACCCTTGAGCCTGCCTTTATGAATTCGCCCTCGCTCAATACATCAAGCTTCAATCCGTCAAAATCAGCGTTGCCCGACGGACGGAGAGTGTTGAGGCAAATACCTTCTCTGCCAACGAGTGCTTTTATTTCTTCGTCATCAATAGCTGTTGCATTTTCTGTTATGGCATCGCTCAATACTATCTGTGATTTTGAAAGCTTTCCTTTCTTTAATGAACGGAAAATGATAAAGCCTGCTATCAGCAAAAAAGCAAGTATGAGTGCTATCGTTATTATAACAGCCTGCACAGGTCCTTCCTGAGCCCTGAATATAACAGCGAACACAAGCGCTATTGTACCCAAAATTCCGGGCACGCCGAAGCCGGGCATGAACATTTCACATATTACGAGTGCAAGACCTGCTATAAGACAAGCGATTGCAGGCAAGCTGAAGCCGAGAAAATATCCCGAAAAAGTCAGAGTATCCATTTAAAACTCCTTTCTTTGTAAGCATTATATCACATATTCTATGTAGTTTTGTCAAAAACAATGTGGCAATAAAAAATTTTGCATTTTTCCCAAAACGGCAAGAAAACCTTTGAAAGGGAGTCTTTCAAAGGATTCTTGATTGTTTTTATGAAATAAGTATGCTTACAATCTCAGCAATGAGAACACCGACCACAAGCAAAAGGATTATTGTGATTACCGCAATAAGCACTCCGCTGCCCGAACCGGACTTTTTCTTTTGCTTTTTCTGTTTTTTCTGTTCCTTTTTGCTTAATACTTCCTCATCGTCATCATCGGTGAGTGAAACGGGCATTATGTTGTCGCTGAAAGAGGGGGCTGCAGAAGCTTCATGGGAGCTCGGAGCAGCTTCCTGCACAGGCTCTGCAAACTGTGCCTGCGGTACCTCGTATGTAGGCTTTTCAGGTGTATTGCTTACAGAATAACCGGTGTTCTGAGCAGGTGCAGGGTCTGCAAAATAATTCGGAACATTTTCCGCGCCGTTTTGTGCATTTATCTCGTCCATTACAGAGGAGGTCTGCACAGGATTGTATTGAGGGGGAACATACTGGGGCGGAACAAACTCCCTCGGCTGACCGTTTTCAATACGAATAGGAGGAGCAGGAGTTACGCCTGAGATGCGTGACTGCGTTGAATACTCATCCTGCCTTGCAGCGAATTCGGGACGCTCAGGTATTGAAAGCGTAGGCGAAAAGGGGACGAACTCGCTCTTTTCCTCTTCGTTCTTTTCAGGTGCGTTTTCATATATCGGCTGTTTCAAAACATCATAAGCCGTGGAGGAGGGAGCTGTGCCCAAGGCGGTAGGGGCTGTAAAATAGCTCTTTTTTGCTTCTTCCTCGAGCCGTATATTTTCCATATAGCGGTTAGCATGTGCATCGGTTACCGACATGAGCCATGCATCCACATTCTCCTGACAGGTTCCTGAAGCAGCGCAAGCCGCAACATATGAAAGCACAAGGCGTGTAACTTCCTTTGCGTGCTCAGTGTTTTCAGTGGTTGCGAGTGCTCGCTGATAAATAGCCTGAGAATACATCTTTAAAAGCTTGCGAAGCTCGTTCTTATCTCCTGCGTTTATAGCTTTTATCATCAAAATCTACTCCTTTTTCAAGGTATATTATTAACCTAATTATACTATTGAAAAAGGTTTACTACAATGTATAACTTGTGAACATTTAAGAATTGTGACAAGAAAGAATGCATATATATTCCTATGGTGAATTCAAGAAGAAAAAAATACATAAAAAAAGATATTGCTCCCTACATAATTGTTGCGGCTTTTATAACCTTGCTCATATTGCTCATAAGGGGTTTTCTGATAAGCTCAGATAAAGAGAGCTACATCAAGAAAAATGCACAACATTATAAGGATGTAGAAATCAGTGTATATCTTCACAGAGAAAAAGAAGCACGCATTATGAATATGGAGGAATACCTTGTGGGAGTTGTGGCAGCGGAAATGCCTGTTTCGTTTGAAAAAGAAGCATTGAAGGCACAGGCGGTTGCAGCAAGAACATTTACGGTGAGGCATATTGAAAGCCTGGGCGGAAATCCCTGTAAAAAAGACGGGTGCGATGTGTGCAGTGACAGTACCTGTTGTCAGGCATACAGAAGTGAAGCGGAGCTTTATGAAAATTGGGGAGATGAGTATCAGGAGAACATAAAAAAGATAACGGACGCTGTATATGAAACACGCGGCGAAATCATAGCGTATGACGGTCAGCCGATAGAGGCATTGTATCATTCCAATTCCGGAGGTATGACGGAGGCGGCAGTCAATGTGTTTTTAGAGGCAAGACCGTACCTTTTAAGTGTTGAAAGCCCCGACAGGGAAGATGCTCACGGCACAAAGAGCGTCAGCTTTACAAAGAGTGAGTTCGTAAAACGCATAAATAAAAAATGGAGCAAAGCCAACTTAAACGAGAGAAATCTTGAAAAAAGCATCGAGATAGTTTCAAGGTATGAGGGCGGAAGAATTGAAAAAATACGGCTCTCAAATGTAACGGTAAGCGGAAAGGATATGAGAAAGCTCTTTTCCCTTGAAAGTGCAAACTTCACACTGGAATTTACAGATAAAAAGGTCATAGTCACAACCTACGGCTACGGTCACGGTGTGGGAATGAGCCAGTACGGAGCAAATTCCTTGGCAAAGGAGGGAAAAACATACTCCCAGATACTCATGCACTATTACACGGATACCGAGATAATTACTATTTAAGCAAAAAAAGCAAGGAACAACAAAAGTCCTTGCTTTTTTGAAATTACCGTGTTATACAATTGCTTCACCGAGTGCTGCGATGCCGATTACGATATTGTTTGTTGACTGTCCGTTGATATCGTAGTAAAGCTCAACCGTGAAAGAAGCATGGTCGGGATGGGTGTAATAGAAGGATTCGCTGTGCCAGCCCTCATGTGCGAGGCTTCCCTTTACAAAGCCTGCCTGAAGGAGTGATTCTTTGTAAGCTTCAAAGTCTGAAAGAGAGGCATCAACTATTTTTACGAAGTCACGCTTTTCGCTTTCCTTTGAAGCTTCTATTATTCTTCCGCCTTGTGTGTATTGGGGAAGAAGCGCGAGGTATTCAAAGCTTGAAAAGTCAACATTCAATGTCTTTTTATTTGAGTAGTCAATACTGCCGTCAAGGTTTTCTGCAAGAATTTCAATCTGCTTATAGTCCTTCCAATAAGCAACCGTTACCAAAAGATTTAAATCCGCTTTCTCAAAAACATAACGTGTTACCGAGTTCGCTGAAGAATCTTCTTTTTTCGTAAAGCCTGCATTTACAAGGTCATTGCAGTAAGAATCAAAGCCTGAAGGGCTTGCATCGTCTATAAGATAAGTGTCGGGCATTATGGGCTGGTCAAATGAGCCTGCGTATTGATAAGCAGGCAATTTTGAAAGTATGCCTTCTATGGGCCAGCCGTCCTTCATTGCAAGGGGAGGAAAGGTTGTACTTTCAATATTGTTTCCGTTACTTCCTGCTTCTCCTGCAATGGGGGGATTGTTTTGATAGTCACCGTCCGAGTCCGTATACTGATTCTTCTTGCAGGCAAACAGGGAGAGTGAAAGAATGAGAACAAGAAGAATGGCTAATGTTCTTTTTATCATAATCAAGACCTCCGGAAATTATTTCGGTTATCTGAGAGTATTGTACTTCATTGAAAAAATACCGTCAACTATTCTGTTAACCAATGACGGTATACTCAAATGCTTCAAAGTGAAGTTTTGTGCCTTCGTCCGCCTCGACGGGCAGGAATGCACGGGCAATGAAAAAAGTATCATCGGTTTCAATATCGATGCGTTTTAATACCGCGTATTCTCCGTCAAAACGCAATACGATGTAATCACAGGGCTCTATGAGAAACACTCCAATCTTTAAAAGGTATCAACTGACATTTTGATTTTACTAAAAGTACGGCTAAAAGTATATACTTTTTTGATTGTTTTAGGTATAATAACAATTGAATAAGTCTATTGTTTTATTTAAGTTTCAGGAGGAACGCACATGAAAGCTTCTTTTAATAAGGTTATATCAATATTGCTGATGGCTGTGCTTGCACTTTTTGCAGTAAGCTTTGCTCTGGCAACTGCGGATACTGAATTGACGCTTCAGGTGGGAGATGCTTCTTTTGACACTCAAAGCTCATCCTATGTAAGTGTACCCGTCTCGGTTACGCAAAACGAACAGGGCTTTATAGATATGCAGTTCAGCATAAAGTTTGACGAAAATGTTTTTGAGTCAATCAACAGCGTTGTAATTCCGTCGGATTCAATGCTTTACTACGCACAGGATGCAAAAAATCCGGATAATAAAGTAAAGCCCACGGTAATAGCCGGTGCCGACAATGCAAAAGGCTTGGTGCGTGTGGTAATGTCGGGCGTTTTCCAAAAGAACCTTTCCGGCAGCAATGAGCAGTATGTATTTGATGGTGAGGGTGTAATGTTCAACCTTCGCATGAAGCTTCGTGAAGATGTTGTAAGTTTTACAGATGCTTCGTCAAATATAGAAGTGATTGTATCTGAAAGTGCCGATACACCGTTCGTTTTCAGAAAATCAGCTTCACAGGGCAGCGAAACAGCACTTGATAAGGTTGCTTCAATTCCCGGCACGATGAGTATATCCACTCATTATACTGCAAAAACAATAAGCATAAAGACATATGACTCCGTCATGTTCAATGCAGACAGCGTAACTCCGGTTGAATTTACGGCATCACCTGTTTGCGAGGGTATTTATCCCGACAGCGATATAAAATGGTATGTAAATGATGTTTATACATCAAGCGGAGCAGAGTTTACATATACTGCTCCCTCAGTTAACGGAACTTATTGTGTTTGTGCAAAGATACAGGGCGCCAAAAGCAACGAGGTCATAATCAGCGTTGGCGGACTTACTTTCCCCGAAGCTCCTGCTCCCATTGCGGGCAAGCAGTTTGTAGGTTACAAGGCAAAGCTTAACGGACATTATGCACTTTTCAAGGCAGGCTCCGATTTTTCAGGTACTGCAAATGACTTAAAGGAAGCAGAACCTGTATACATTACACTCAGCATGGAAAAGGGTGCGGCCGTAAAATTGAGCTCGCCCACGGGACTGAGATTTACAAGCAAAATAAATCTTGAAGAGTATGAAGCTTTGCTTGCTGTTTCGGGCAGTTCAAACTTCTCCGTCGGAACCTTTATAGTTCCCACCGATATAGTAGAAGAAGCAGGCAGTTTTACTATAGAGGAGATTGATTCTTCTGACGATTATGTAAAAGTGCATCGCAGCAATTGGTATAATGAAACTCCCGATGAAGAAGGCTTCTGCACTTATACGGGCGTCATATGGAATATAGCCAAGCAGAACTACAACAGAGAATTCTCTGCCGTAGCATATGTAAAGGTAATATATGCAAACGGTGAAACAGCTTATTTCTACAGTGATTATAATGCTGAGGACAATTCAAGAAGCGTTGCAGAAGTCGCCTATGCAGCATATACGGACACGGATTTTGAATATACGGATTTACAGAAAACAGAGCTTAAAAGATTTTTGGACGGTACGGTCAATATAGCACAGGACGGTACGCCCTTGTGGGAAAACAGTCAAGGCTATGAACCGCCCTATGTATCATCGCTTTCAGATGATGGAAAGCTCATCACAGTAACAGCGCGAAGCGGACATATCTGGCTTGCTGATGAGGTTTGTGCAGTTACATACAACGGAGAAAGAATTCCCATGAGTCAAGTTAAAATAAGAGGCGCAAAGCTCATAATTACGGTGGAGTAATATTTTAATCAAAGGATAAAGGGGGCAAAGAAAAAATGAAGTGTGCATTAAAAGCGGCGGCAATTTTGCTGGTCTGCATAATTGCAGGATTTGCACTGTTGTGCGGAGTTTTTCTGTTGCCCACAGAGCCCATGTTTGAAAATGCCAAAGAGTCGGCTGATGTGTTTGAAATTTCGGGCGAGTACCCTTATTTTATAAACGGTTACGACGGTTCGATGCTTGATAATTATACGGACTCGCTCATGCTTTTAAACGCTGTTACGGACAGTGATGAGGGTCTGATAAACAGAGCCGCGAATATGTACCGTGCAACATCGGATGAAAGTCCTGTTTCATCGCTGTTGAACTATCTTGAGACAGGCGAAACAAGCGAATTTGCAACATATGAAAGATATTGGCACGGCTATCTTGTAACGCTCAAGCCCATGCTCATGCTTTTTAATTACGGACAGATAAGAATTATAAATCTTGTGCTTTTTGCGTTGCTCGGCCTGTTTGTGTTCGTGCTCATGCTCAAAAAGACGGGACTTAAATATGCAATCGGATTTATATTTGCGATACTCTTTACAATACCGATAGTGATTCCGTTTTCATTGCAGTTTTCAACTGTTATGTATATAACTCTCTGCGCACTTTGCGTTATGCTGCTTTTCCATGAAAAGCTTGAAAAGAACAATAGGTACATATACTTTTTCCTGATTGCAGGTGTGCTGACAAGCTATATGGATTACCTTACATATCCGCTTGTTGTGCTCGGTGTGCCCATGGTTGTTTTGATGCTCCTTAAAAAAGACGATGACTTAAAGAACAAAATCACAAGAATAATACTTTATTCTGTCTGCTTTGGTATAGGCTATGTCGGAATGTGGGCAGGAAAAGTAGTGCTCGGCTCACTTTTGACGGGCAATGACATCATAGGCAATGCACTTTCTGCTTTTGCAGAGCGTTCGGGTAACGAAACTGCAAACGCAGGCACGATAACCGTAATTGATGTATTTGCGAGAAACCTTGGGATGATAGGAGAAATACCTTTCATAATCCTCGCAGTAGGGGCACTGCTTGTTGAAGCTGTGCTTATTGCGATAAAGGGTATTCCGTTTAAAAAAGCCTTGATAAATGCTTTGCCGTTTTTGCTCATTGCCTGTATGCCCTTTGCATGGCAGGTCGTGACATCAAACCATTCGTACATCCATGCATGGTTTACATACAGGATGCTTTGGATAATGGTATTTGCGATTATAACAATGCTTTCATCATCGTTTGATTTTAAGAAAAAGTCTAAAAAAGCTTAAACAGAAAATGGGGGAGATACAAATGACAGCAGTATTGATACCGTGCTACAACGAAGCGAAGACCATAGAAAAAGTAGTTACCGATTTTAAAAAAGTGCTTCCGGATGCCCAAGTTTATGTTTTTGACAATAACTCGACGGACGGCACGGCGGAGATAGCTCAAAAAGCAGGAGCTATAGTTTGCCACGAGTACAGACAGGGCAAGGGCAATGTTATACGCTCCATGTTCAGGGATATAGAGGCGGACTGCTATATAATGACGGACGGTGATGATACATATCCTGCGGAATACGCAAAGGAAATGGAAGAGCTTGTCCTTAAAAAGAATGCAGACATGGTAGTGGGTGACCGATTGACAGCCACATACTTTACCGAAAACAAGCGTGCCTTCCATAACACGGGTAATAAGCTCGTGCGTAAGCTTGTAAACATGATATTCAAGGGTAATGTAACGGATATAATGACGGGCTACCGTGCGTTCTCACCCTTGTTCGTAAAATCGTTCCCGATACAGTCAAAGGGTTTTGAAATAGAGACCGAAATGACTATACACGCACTTGACAAGAATTTCCACATAGTGTCATTGCCTGTTGATTACAGGGACAGACCCGATGGAAGCGTTTCAAAGCTTAATACCGTATCAGACGGCATAAAGGTGCTCAAAAAGATAGTAAGGCTTTTTAAGGATTATAAACCGCTTATGTTCTTCGGCATTGCCTCTTTGGTGTTTGCACTTGTGGGCATAGCACTTTTTATACCGATACTCATTGAGTTCTTTAATACGGGGCTCGTTCCCAAAATGCCGACTCTTTTGGGTGCAGGCGTTTTGCTCATAATTGCAATGCTTTCACTCGTTTGCGGACTCGTGCTTGATACTGTTGCAAAGAAGCAGAGAGAACAGTTTGAAATACAGCTCAACATTATAAAAATGATGCTTAAACATTATCATATGTAAGTCCGAGGAATAACAGGAATGAAAGACGGCGCTTTTTCAAAGCATAATTTAAATCACTATATGCAAGCTGCACTTAAAATGGCGCAGCTTGCTTTTGATATGGACGAAGTCCCCGTTGGTGCTGTTATAGAGCATGAAGGGCAGATTATTGCAGAGGCTCATAATCTGGTCGAAAAAAATAATGACGCATCGGCACACGCGGAATTGCTTGCAATGAAAGAGGCGGCTCAAAAGCTTGGCACATGGAGATTGTCAGAGTGCACCTTGTATGTAACGCTTGAGCCGTGTGCAATGTGTGCAGGTGCCGCCGTGAATTTCAGATTAAAGTCGATTGTATTTGGTGCATACGATAAGAATTTCGGTGCCTGCGGCAGCAGCTTTGATTTGACGGACGGCTTTATGACAAGCAAAGTTGAAGTGATCGGCGGAGTTTTGGAAAAAGAGTGTTCCCGTGTTCTGACTGATTACTTTAAAGCAAAGAGGGAGAATAAGCTTAATTAGTTCACAAAAAAAGACCACATTTTACACTTGTTTGTCTAACTGAGGACACAATTATGTTTTAGAATAAGCTTGTGAAAAGGAGAGCAACACTTCTTTTTGGTTCCAAAGTTGATTTCCCTCCCCCCAAAAAACAACAAACGATGCCGACTCTATCCCCTTTGAGTCGGCATCACCCCTTTTTTAGGTTATAACTTATAGTGAATAGTGAATAAGTACGGAGAAAACTCTGCTGTCGGGCAGAGTTTTTTCTTGTCTTGGTGCCTTCAAGGCGTCGTGTATTGCCATTATTAACTTTTTCTTATATACTAATCTTAATAAGTTTATAAAGGAGCAAGTTATGGTTAAAACATCGCTTAAAAACATCAGCCTTATTTGTATAATTGCTTTTATTTTAACTGCAATTATATTTGCCGTTGCACCGCAAGCAAAGGCAGAAACTGAGGTTTACACATCCACGCTTCCTGCGGCAACGCTTTATCAGCTTCCGCCAAAGCAACCCCGTGCAAGCGGCGGTTATGAAGGTGCAATGTCATATGTCATGAAAACCCGTGACGGCAGTATTATCGTTATTGACGGCGGCAGAAAAGACGATGGTTATGACGGCAAATATTTGCTTCAGTTTTTAAAGGATATTACGGGAAAGAGCGTGCCCCATGTTACTGCATGGTTTATCACTCATGCTCACAGTGACCACTACGGTGCACTTGCAACGATTGCGGCAAGCTATCCAACCGAAATCACCGTTGACACGTTTTACTATGCTCTTGTTAAGGATGCGCAAATTTATGAATACTGTTCATACAGCGAGCAGGACACGGCAATCAAATCAAACAAGGCAATTGACACCTGCATAAGCAAGCTGCAGGCTAAATCCTCAACACCCATCAATGTTGTTGAGGTGAAGCCCAAGCACATGAATGAGAGTCTTGGCTCGTTCGACATTGATACTGTGCATATAGACATTCTTTCAACTTATGAAGATGTCATATGGGCGGCAGACAATATTACAACACGCTACAGCGGAAATCTTAACACCTGCGGCAGCATTTACACGAGTAAAACGGTAAAAGAGCTTTTGGCAATGAACTTCCTGAACAACACCTGCTCTGTATTCCGTGCTACGGTTGGCGGCAAGAGTATTCTGTTTTTGGGTGATACTTCCGATGCTCAAAGCAAGGCGTTACTGTATTTGCACAATGAAAACAAGAAGGATTCTTCAAAATTTTTCAGCTTAAAGAGCGATATAGTTCAAATGGCTCACCACGGTCAGAACGGTGCGGAAAAAGAAGTTTACAAACTTATAGATCCCGATATTTGCTTGTTCCCTGCATCCGAATGGATATATGATGCCGTGGCAAACAGCCAGCTTACAACGGCATACACAAAAATGTGGCTTAACGAAATTGGCGGCACAACAAGCTATGCATCAAAGGACGGCCCTCAAAACTTTGATTACGGAACAATCACAAGCACAAACCAAATAGCAATTCCAGACGATATAAAGCCCTTGGTTTTTGATGCGGAATTCTATCTTAATGCATATCCCTCTCTTGCCGCTTATTGTGCTGACGAAAATGCACTCTACGAGCATTTTGTCACTTACGGCATAAGAGAAGGCAGACGTGCTTCTCTGGCATTTGATATCAAACATTATATCAACCAAAACGGTCAGGCTTTGGTTGATACATTCAAGGGCGATTACGAAAGCGGTTTTTCATATTTCCTTGAAAACGCAAAGAAAGAATTCACGGGAAAAGCAAAAGAATTTTCAGTAGATTTTGATGCAGAATACTACCGTAACAGCGTTAGCGGAGCAAGCACACTCACAACGGAATTTGCATTGCTTGAGCATTTTGTAAACTCAAGCTTAACACGCTCTTCAAAGCAAAATGCCACAGTTACCATTGCAGAGGCTGTAAATGCAATCTCCGATGCTTATGAAGTAATGCTTTCAACAGGCAATATGCCCGAAATGATAACCGTAAACGGCATCACTCTCGACAAGCCCTCATACACATTGATGGCGGCACAGGCACTTGATTATATCTCTTCAAAATCGCCTGCAACACGCTGCTCAGCTTGGATAACATCTACTGCAAATTATGAAACATCGGCCGATACTTTCAGTGCTGCAGTGGTTGACAAAGCAGGATATCTTCTTGTTGCAAGAGAATTTATAAACTATTTCGGCGGTGGTGACAGCTACGGCAAAACAGGCTGTTTGCCTGCGTTTGTAACATTACCCGGTGAAACGGATTCATCTTACAGCGGTAATTTCGGAAATGCAAGAGCAACAATCGTGCTTGCAAGAGTTCTTAACTCATACAAAAAATACAATGTTCTGCCCGAAATTATAGATGCGTCAATCACGGCAACAACGGTAACAAAAGGCCCGTCCGCAACGCCCACACCCAAGCCCGTTGTAACGCAGCCACCACAAAGTGACACCGTTACAATCATGGAGCTTGCACTTGCGGCAAGGGATGCGCTCACACATTACACCTCGGGCAGTGCGTTTTATCCCTACGGCGTGCCCGTTAAAGGCAAGTGGGTTTCATTGCCCATATATTTCTATATGACGGCACAGGCAATCCAGGATATTTACAATAACAAAGATACTGTATTCACCGTATCATCTTTGAGATTTGACCCACCCGATCTGGAAGCGGCTTATTCTTTCGGCACAAAAACCGTTGACCAGAATTTCTATATGAATCTTGCCATAAGGCAAACCGTTTATGCAGTTAAAAACAAGCGCATAGGTGCTTCTGCAAGCTATCCCACCAATACAGGCAATGCAAACGGCTTCCCTGTAAAGAATTTCAACGGTCAGGTCAACTATCCCTCGGAGCTTTTGTGCTTTACAAGAATACTTGCCTATTATGCAGAAAACGGCATTTTGCCTGCAAGTGTACTGATGGAAAAAGTACCATATCCAACAGGTAACGAGCCCACGCCCACGCCCCTGCCCGTTGCTACGGTTGAACCTACTCCCGTTCAAACGGCAGAGCCGACTGTTGAGCCGACATTAGAGCCGACATTAGAGCCGACAATTGAGCCGACACTTGAGCCGACAATTGAGCCGACACTTGAGCCCACGCCCATTCAAACGGTAAAGCCAACTCCCACTCCCGTTCCCACACTCGAGCCTACACTCGAGCCTACACTTGAGCCGACGCTCGAGCCGACGCTTGAGCCTACTCCTGTTCTGACATTGGAGCCGACGGAAGCACCTTATGACAGCGGTGACGTAAACAATGACGGCGAGGTAAACTCAAGGGATATTGCACTTGTACAAAAGCATTTGCTCCAAATCACACTTTTAAGCGAGGAACAGCAAATTTATGCTGACTGCAACGGTGACAAGAAAATAAATTCAAGAGATATTGCCATGCTGCAGTTCATGTTACTCAGATAAACAAGCAAAAAGCGGAAGAGATTTTCTCTTCCGCTTTTGGTTTGGCATTTATATTTTATACAAGACCCTGTGCTATCATAGCGTCTGCTACCTTCTTGAAGCCTGCAATGTTTGCGCCTGCAACGAGGTCATAACCAAGGCCGTATTCTTCAGCAGCTTCTACTGATGCGTCATGGATATTCTTCATGATTGTCTTGAGCTTTTCGTCAACTTCTTCCTTTGACCATGAGAGGCGTTCGCTGTTCTGGCTCATTTCAAGACCTGATACTGCAACACCACCTGCGTTAACCGCCTTACTCGGAGCAACGATGACGTTGTTCTCACGCAAGTAAGCAAGTGCTTCGTTTGTTGTGGGCATATTTGCAACTTCGATATAGTACTTTGTACCGTTTGCGAGTATCTGCTTTGCTTCTTCCATGCCGATTTCGTTCTGGTAAGCACAGGGCATACAGATATCGAACTTTCTGCCCCAGGGCTTCTGACCGGGGAAGAACTCAACGCCGAACTTGTCAGCATAATCCTGAACACGGTTTCTGTTTGAAGCACGCATTTCAAGCATGTAAGCAATCTTTTCGGGTGTGGTTACGCCGTCAGGATCATAAATGTAACCGTCAGGACCTGCGAGTGTAACAACCTTTGCACCAAGCTCTGCAATCTTTGATGCAACGCCCCATGAAACATTACCGAAGCCGGAGATACCGACAACCTTGCCTTCAAGTGAATCGTTGTTGTGCTTCAAAACTTCCTGGAGGTAATATACAGCACCGTAGCCCGTAGCTTCGGGACGGATAAGGCTTCCGCCGTATGAAAGACCCTTGCCTGTGAGTGTGCCGTTCTTGAACTGACCCGTGATACGCTTATACTGGCCGAAGATGTAGCCTATCTCGCGTGCACCTACGCCGATATCACCTGCGGGAACGTCTGTATCGGGACCGATGTGTCTGTAAAGCTCTGTCATGAAAGCCTGGCAGAAACGCATGATCTCAGCATCGCTCTTGCCTGTGGGATCAAAGTCTGAACCGCCCTTACCGCCGCCCATGGGGAGTGAAGTAAGAGAGTTTTTGAATGTCTGCTCAAAGCCTAAGAACTTTATGATTGAAAGGTTAACATTTGAAGCAAAACGCAAACCGCCCTTGAAAGGTCCTATTGCACTGTTGAACTGTACGCGATAGCCACGGTTTACATGGGGAACATTGTTATCGTCAGTCCATACAACGCGGAAAGAGATAACGCGCTCAGGCTCAACCATACGCTCGAGCAGAGCCATGTTCTGATATTCGGGGTGCTGTTCGATAACGGGTTCCAAAGAAGTGAAAACTTCTTCCACTGTCTGCAAAAATTCGCGCTGATCAGGGTCACGCTTTGCAACTTTTTCGATTACTGATTGAATGTAGCTGTTCATGTTAAACTCCTATAAATTTAATAAAAAATACACATCGCAATAATATTATTATATTCGCATTATAAAATCAAGTGTAAATAAACAAAAAATGCAAGTTTTGAGGGTAAAAGTTGCATAAAAATGATGTTTTTCATAAAAAAAGCCATGCAAGCGAAAGGCGAGCATGGCAAAATTGCATAAAATGCTTTAAAAGTTGAAGAGCAAATCCTCGTAGGTGGGGAAGGGCCAGAAGTCCTTAGCCGTCAATTCCTCAAGAGCATCGGCGGATGAGCGAACTTCGTTCATGATTAAGATTATGCTGTCACGGCAGAACTGTGCAAGCTTTAAATTGTTCTTAATTTTGGAAGCTTCGGTTATCGCTTCCTTCAAGCGTATGCAGGCACTGTAAAGCTCTGTGTTTTTTTCCGCGATTCGCTTTAAGAGGTCTTCCTCCGGAGCAGTTGAAGCAGCACAGGCAAGCTTTTTGCTGTTTATCGTCTCCGACAAAAGCTTTTCATATGAGAGGACTGCCGGGAAAATCTCCTTACGTGTCATTTCAAGCATAGTGTTAGCTTCAATGCGAATGAGCTTTGAATAGCTTTCGAGCGATATCTCATAGCGTGACTGCAATTCCCGCTGTGTATAAATCCCGTGTCTTGTCAAAAGCTCTACATTCTTTTCGAGGATAAGGCTTTCAAGTGCATCCACCGTTGTGGGGCGGTTTGAAAGCCCGCGTCTTTCAGCTTCCTTTACCCATTCTTCGGAATAGTTGTTGCCGCTGTAAAGTATACGCTTGTGCTCGCGAACGGTCTTTCGTATCAATCTGTATGCAGCAGAATTTATGTCCTGTGCGTTTTCAAGCTCGTCTGCAAAAATTCTCAATGATTCTGCAACTATTGTATTTATGACGGTATTTGCATCGGCTATCGAATGGCTTGAGCCGGGCATACGGAATTCAAACTTGTTGCCCGTGAACGCAAAGGGACTTGTCCTGTTCCTGTCCGTATTGTCAAGCCTTACATGGGGCAATACGTTTACACCGCTTTCAAGCGTACGCATTGTGCCTGCCTCGTAGTCTTCCTTTGCTTCAATGCTTGTTAGGACGCCTTCAAGGTCATCGCCCAAGAAGATTGAAACGATGGACGGCGGAGCTTCCTGTGCACCCAAACGAAGGTCGTTGCCTGCACTTGCGATTGAAGCACGAAGCAAATCCTGATACTCGTCAACACCCTTGATCACGGCACAGAGGAAAAGCAGGAAAAGCGTATTGCTCTGCGGTGATGAGCCGGGGCTGAAAAGGTTCTTGCCCGTATCCGTTGAAAGTGACCAGTTGTTGTGCTTGCCGCTTCCGTTTAATCCTGCAAAAGGCTTTTCGTGAAGGAGGCATACAAAACCGTGGCGGAGAGCAACCTTTTTCATTATCTCCATTGTGAGCTGGTTGTGGTCGGTCGCCGTGTTTACACCGCTGTATACGGGTGCAAGTTCGTACTGCCCGGGTGCTGCTTCCTTATGCTCGGTTTTGGCATATACGCCCAAACGCCACAACTCATTGTCAAGGTCACGCATGAACAGCTTGACATCGGGCTGTAATGCACCAAAATAATGATCATCAAGCTCCTGCCCCTTGGGGGGCTTTGCACCAAAGAGTGTGCGTGAGCAGAATATAAGGTCTTTTCGCAAATCAAAAAGCTCTTTCGCCACAAGGAAATATTCCTGCTCGGCACCTGCATTTGCATTTATGTGCTTGACATCATTGTGCCCAAAGAGCTTGAGTACGCGCAGTGCCTCGCGGTCGATAAGCTGCATTGAACGAAGAAGCGGAGTTTTTTTGTCAAGCGCTTCACCGCTGTATGAGCAGAAAACCGTGGGTATGCAAAGTGTTTCATCCTTAATAAAAGCATAGCTTGTGGGGTCCCATGCAGTATATCCGCGTGCTTCAAAGGTTACACGCAAACCGCCCGAGGGAAAGCTTGAAGCATCGGGCTCACCCTTTATGAGCTCCTTTGCCGAAAAGTCCATTATAGCTGTGCCGTTTGTCTTGGGGGAGATAAAGCTGTCGTGCTTTTCTGCCGTTATGCCTGTAAGGGGCTGGAACCAATGTGTATAATGTGTTGCGCCTTTTTCTATTGCCCAGTCCTTCATTGCTGTGGCAACAATGCCTGCAACGTCTTCATCAAGTGCGCTGCCTACACGGATTGTGTCCTTAAGTGCTTTATAAGTTTCCTCCGGTAATCTTTCCTTCATTACCGTTTCGTTGAAAACCATTTCTCCGAATATTTCGCTGATGTTCATCTAAAATTCTCCGTTTTTTGCAGAATAGGATAATTATATACCCAAGATGTTTCACGGTCAATAATTCGTGTGCTTGCAAATCGCTCAAAAGAATAGTAAAGTAAGATAAAGACACAGGAGTTTTTTGTTTATGCAGAATTTTGTCGAGATATATGCTCCGATTGAGGGCAGACGTCTTGAAAAGGTAAAGGCGTTTTTAAAGAGCATGGGGCTTGAATTTGGTACGGATGCCGAGTTTACGGCAGTCATTGAGGACGAGGCAGGCAATATACTTGCAACGGGCTCGCTTTCTTCAAATGTTTTAAAATATATTGCGGTAAGCGATAGCATAAAGGGCGACGGTGCCTGTGCAAGCCTGGTAAGTGAGCTTGTAACGAAAGCCTACAATATGGGAAGAAAACATCTTTTCCTGTATACTAAACCGAAAAATCGCGAAATGTTTTCATCACTTGGCTTTTATGAGGTTGTTTCCACAGAAAGCGTGCTTATGATGGAAAACAAAAAACACGGTCTTGATGAATTTTTGGAAAGCATAGTGGCACCAAAATCGGGAAAGACAGGTGCCGTGGTTGCAAACTGCAATCCGTTCACAAAGGGGCACCTTTACCTTATAGAGGAGGCGGCATCACGCTGTGACATATTGCATTTATTCATAGTAAGCGAGGACAGGTCTTATTTTAAAAGTGAGGTAAGATATAATCTTGCAAAGGAAGCTGTTTCGCATTTGCCCAATGTATATGTACACAGGAGTGAAAATTATCTTGTTTCGCACGCTACTTTCCCGACATATTTTATAAAAGAAAAAGCGAGTGTAAATAAGGTGCAGGCGGATCTCGACCTTATGCTTTTTGCCACCCGTATAGCTCCTGCACTCAATATAACAACCCGCTTTGTCGGCACCGAGCCATTTTGTGAGGTTACAAGATTTTATAATGAAAGAATGAAAGCAATACTTCCCGAAAACGGCATCGAAGTGGTTGAGCTTGAAAGAAAAGACGGAATAAGTGCAAGCAGGGTGCGTGAAGCAATAATGGAAAAAGACTTTGAAGCGGTGCATGAGCTTGTTCCCGAATCTGTATATGAATACATCATCAAAAATAACAATTGAGCAAATACTCAAAGCGCGCGATATGCGTGCTGAAAAACAGCGACAGTTCATTTGTGAGTATGGATTGCCGCTAATTTCTTTTACACTGAATATAGCAGGCGAAATCAAGAATTCTCCGCTTATTGAGTTTCTTTTCATGTGCGGTGTTGAGAAAATAAGGGAATTTCCCTTTGAAATCAAATACGAAGAAGTACACAGCGAAGAAACGGGTCCCGTTGCTTATTTTGTTTTTAATGGTGATGCAGGCATAATAAAAAACAAAGCGGTGGAGCTTGAGGAAAGTGAGGAGACTTTCCGCCTTTTTGACATTGATGTCATAGATAAAGATTTTAAAAAGCTTTCGAGGGAAAGCACACGAAAATGCCTGATTTGCGATAACATGGCACAGGTGTGTGCAAGAAGCCGCGCACACGGGCTTGATACAATAAAGGAAAAAACGCAGGAGCTTTTAATATCTTTTGCATCGAAAAAGCTTGCATACTATGCACAATGTGCCTTGTATGATGAAGTTCACACAACTCCCAAGGCAGGGCTTGTTGACGAAAACAACAGCGGTTCACATACCGATATGGACATAGCTGCTTTTGAAAAGAGCATAGCGGTACTTGGAAGTTATTTTGAAAAGATTGCCCTTGTAAGTATGCGTGAGCATGAAAAAGAACCGCAAACGCTTATGAAGCATTTGCGGGAAATCGGCATTGAGGCAGAAAATGCAATGCTTGAAGTAACAAACGGCGTAAACACACATAAAGGGCTTATATACTCGCTCGGGCTTTTGATTGCCGATATCGGGGGAATACTGATGGGCTTGCCCACGCGGCTTTCTCTCCTTGCTTCAGTCGGCATGAAAGATGCTTTTGACAAGGCAAAAAACAGCCCCGAAACGCATGGCGAGATGCAGTATTCAAGGTGCGGAGCAAAAGGCATAAGGGGCGAAGCACAGGGCGGATTTAAAACTGCAAAAGAGGCTTCAAAAATACTTTCCGAGTATAAAAAGACGCTTGATAAGAATACCGCACAGGCGTTAACGCTTGTTGAGATCATGAAAGTGCTTGAGGATACGAATGTTTTGCACAGAGGCGGCATGGAAGCACTTTCGTTTATGCGTATGTCCGCGGAAAAAATAGCTTCAGCAGATATTGACAAAAGGCTTTCTATGATAAAAAAGCTGGACGATGAGTTCATAAAAAGAAATATAAGCCCGGGTGGCTGTGCGGATACACTTGCTCTTGCAATTTTTCTTGACTTATTTACACAAAAGCACTATTATTTATAAAATTCATTTATTGATTGGAGAGCTATAAATGACAAAGAAAAAATCCGGCTTCAAAGCTTTTTTGGAAAGAAAAGAAATCGTAATTTCCTGGAAGCGCTATTTTGTTGATGCGCTCGGCTCAATGGCGCTCGGTCTTTTTGCAACATTGCTCATGGGTACTATATTCGGTACATTGGGCGATAAGCTGGGGATAGAATTCTTCCTTAAACTGAAAGAATACGCACAGGGTGCAACAGGCTGTGCACTTGGCGTATCGATAGCAATTGCACTTAAAGCTCCTGCGCTTGTAATGCTTTCAGCGGCAGTTGTAGGTCTTGCAGGAAATACCTTGGGCGGTCCCGTCGGTGCATTTTTAGCTACTCTTGTCAGCGTTGAGCTTGGCAAGATGGTTTCAAAGGAAACTCCTGTTGATATCATAGTAACTCCTACGGTCACGATAGCATCGGGCTGTGCGGTAGCACTTACCGTAGGCCCCTGGGTCTCACAGCTCATGACATGGCTCGGTGATTTTATAACAACCGCCACAATGCTCCAGCCGTTCTTTATGGGAATAATCGTTTCCGTAGTAGTCGGCGTTGTATTGACACTTCCCATTTCAAGCGCTGCTCTTTGTGTAATGCTCGGGCTTCAAGGTCTTGCGGCAGGTGCTGCGACAGCAGGCTGCTGTGCACAGATGATAGGCTTTGCAATAATGAGCTTCAATGAGAACAAATGGGGCGGACTTTTGGCTCAGGGCGTTGGAACATCAATGCTCCAGATGGGCAACATCATGAAAAACCCCAGAATCTGGATACCGCCGACACTTGCGGCAGCTTGCACAGGCCCTGTTGCAACAATGGTATTCAAGCTTGAATCAAATGCAGTAAGTGCAGGTATGGGTACTTGCGGTTTTGTAGGCCCCATAGGTATAATTTCAACAATGGAGCCGACAGCTCAAATGTGGATCGGCATGATTTTGGTTTGCTTCGTGCTTCCTGCGATTCTGACCCCGCTTTTTGCATTGCCGCTTCGCAAAATAGGCTGGATAAAGGATGGCGATTTAAAGCTTTCGCTTTGATCTGAATTTATACAAAGCTCAGGTGTTAATCAACCTGGGCTTTTTTATTTGCGCTTACATGAAAAAACAACAATCTGCTTTTTACGAGCAAATCCGCAAAAACACCCTTAAAACACGACAAAAATAGAGGGTTTATTGCTCTATCGTTGTGGAAAATGCAATGCTACAATCAATGCGGACGATGTATTGCAAATTACACCATATTAATTTATCAAGCTACAAATGAGGAGGAAAAGAAATGGCAAAGTATCGTATTCTTTTGGCGGATGGTAACCAATTTTTTCAGACCGCCGTACGTGATTATTTAATGATGCAGCAGCAAGTTGCACAAGTTGATGTTGTATCGGACGGACAGGCAGCACTTGATGCTATGCGAGGTACACATTATGATGTTTTGATAACGGAGCTCATAATGCCGATGGTGGACGGCTTTGAGCTTTTAGAACAGATAAACGGAGGCATAATAGAAAATCCGCCCGCAGTCATGGTAGCAAGTGCCTTGAGGCATGAGGACATGATAAGGCAGGCTTGCGCACTTGGTGCAAAGTATTTCATGATGAAGCCCGTTGAGCCTGAGACAATATACAAGCGTATGCTCGATGCACTTGAAAATACATACAGTTCAAGAAGCCAGGTCTGCACGATGAGCGCACCGCCCAAAACACTTGACGAAAAGATAACAGCGGTTTTCCTTGTAATAGGTATTCCTGCACATATAAAGGGCTATCACTATTTGCGTGAAGCAATACGCATGGTGTACTACGAGCCGGAGCTTATAAACAGGATAACAAAAGAGCTTTATCCCGGTATTGCAAAGCGTTTTCAGACGTCTGCATCAAAGGTAGAACGAGCTATAAGACATTCGATTGAGGTTGCGTGGACGCGTGGCAAAATTGAGAATATAAACCAGTTGTTCGGTTATAATATATACGGTAAAAACGACAAGCCTACAAACGGTGAATTCATAGCGCTTGTTGCAGATAAACTCATAATAGATGACGGGAGGGACAAGGAATCAAAGAGTGAAATCAAAAATGTAATTTAGAAAAATAAATCCTTCAAAGTAAAAAAAGACTTGCAAAAACATGCAAGGAAACAAACTTACAAGCCACACGAATTTTCGTGTGGCTTGTTATGCCTTTGTTTGAACAAGGTGTTAACAACTGTGGATTATCCACACCGATTTTTGCGATAAACACTTGTTTTTGTGGATAACCCTGTGGATAATGTGGAAAACTCCTGTGGAAAAAACGAGGCATTTTCAAAATTTGTCAAAAAAACGACGAAGAAAATCCGTGTAAAAAAACAATTTGAGCCTTTATATTTTCTTATAGCAAGCAAAGAGCATTGCAAGATTAAAATTGAAATCTTGCAAATTCAAGGATAATCATATTTTGAAGTCCGTCGTAATAAGTATATACATATCCCGAAATAGGAGGCTTTAATTTATGGATGGATTTTTGAGCGAAAAAAAGGTAAAAACCTTAGGTGGACAGATTTTCACGCAGGCGCTTGTTGAGGGTGAAATACCCTTCCCCGACAGCGTGGAGCTTAAGAAAATACTTGAGGTTAAGGGCGAGGTTGAAATAAAAAGTGTAGAGGTGCAAAAATCAAAGATTGCACTTTTTGGGAAAATCAAGCTCGATATAATTGGTGAGGACAAAAAAGGAGAGCTTGTTTCGTTTACATCGTGGGCAGGTCTTGAGCATGAGATAGACTCAGAGTGTGCGCGTGATAACAGCACCGCTTCTGTAAGAACGATTATACAAAGCATTGATACAAGCATAAATGAAGCAAGTATTGCACTCAATACGGTTGTTGACATCGAGTGTACGGTATGTTCCCTTGAAGATATAAAAGCTTTTTCAGAAGGCGAGAAAATTGATGATGCTGAGGTAAAGAGCGAGTTTTTTACCTCCTGCGATTCTTTTAGGATCGGTGGTGAGAGCTTCAAGCTTCGCGATGAGGTAAGGATAAATGAGATCTCGGAGGTAATATATACAAGCGGTTATGCACTTGTTGACAAGATTCATTCAAACGGTGCAGAGGTATCGGTCGAGGGACGCATAAACGCATATATACTTTATAAAGACCAGAACGGTATGCACGCAGCTCATGAATGTACAGTACCTTTTGGTGAAACACTTGAAACCCAGAAGGCGTATGATAATGTGTTTGCACGCGGAAAAATTGAAAAGATCACATCGCGTGTAATAGGCGAAGAATTTGAGCTTGCATCGGTTGAGGCACAGCTTAAGCTTGAACTTTTTGCAACTGAGGAAAACAGCATACTTTTAAGTGCAGACGCATATTCGCCGTCTATTCCTTTTGAGTGTGAGTATGAAAATAAAACGCTTCTGCTTGAAAAACAGCGAATTGAGGAAACCGTTGTAATAAATGAGAGCCTTGAATTGTCGGAGTCCCAAAGTGAGGCAGAACGTATTTTATGGGCAAGTGCGCAGGCAAGCAATATAAATGCAGAGGTTTCAAATTCAAAGCTCATACTTGAGGGCATACTGACATTGCATACGGTTTATGTGAGCCGCGAGGGATATTTCAATACGCTGAAAGAAGATATCCCCTACCGTATTGAAAGGAATATAACGGTAAATGATACAAGTATTGTGCGGGCTGAGGTTTTGTATGTTGATTCAAAGGCAAGCACAAACGGAAAGAATATGGATGTAAGCTTTACTGTTGCTTTTGAAGTGAACCTTTTTGAAAAACAGGATGTAAGCGTTATATCAAAAATATGCGAGTGTGAGCAAAGAGAGGTCCCGCACGGAATAATAATCTGTTCACCGCTTAAGGACGAAACGCTTTTTGATGTGGGAAAACGCTTTAATATAAGCTGCAACGACCTTTTGAAGACGGATCCTCAAATAGCGGATAAAATACGCGACGGTAAGAAGATAGTACTGTTTATATAAATAAAGAGGAATAAAAAAAGAGCCCCTTGAAAAAGGGGCTTTCCTGTTTTAACCGAGATGTTTGAGAACTTCGTCACACATTTGCTTGGTTGTGAGTACCGTTTCACCTTCCGTTGCAATGTCTTCCGTACGGCAACCGCTGTTGAGCGTGTCTTCAACCGCTCGCTCTATTGCGTCCGCTTCTTCGTTGAGTGCAAAGGAATATCTGAGCATCATTGCGGCTGTGAGTATTGAGGAGATGGGATTTGCCTTTTGCTGTCCTGCAATATCGGGTGCCGAGCCGTGAACGGGTTCATACATTCCCAAGGTTGACGAGCCAAGGCTTGCAGAAGGCAAAAGTCCTATTGAGCCGGTTATCATGGCGGCTTCGTCGGAGAGAATATCACCGAACATATTTGTTGTGAGTATTACGTCAAACTGCTGAGGGGATTTTATGAGCTGCATTGCCGCATTGTCAACAAACATATGATTGAGCTCGATTTCGGGATAGTTCTTTGCAACATCCTTTACAATGCTTCTCCAAAAACGGCCGCTTTCCATAACGTTTGATTTATCAATGCTTGTAACACGCTTTTTGCGCTTCATAGCAGCTTCAAAAGCGGTTACGGCAATACGGCGGATTTCCGTTTCGCTGTATGCTTCAACATCGTAAGCTTCCTCGCCGAGAGCTCCCATGCGCCTGCCGCGTTCACCGAAATAAATACCGCCCGTAAGCTCGCGTACTATAAGAATATCAAGGCTTTTGCCGATTATATTTGTTTTTATGGGGCTTGCATCAGATAGTGCAGGATGGATTATTGCAGGACGCAGATTTGCAAAAAGCCCCATTGCTTTACGCAAACCCAAAAGTGCCATTTCGGGACGCTGGTCACCGGGGTAACCTTCCCACTTGGGACCGCCTACGGCACCCAAAAGCACCGAATCCGATGCAAGACAGGTTTCAAGGGAGCTTTTCGGCAAACATTCGCCGACCTGATCAAGTGCCGCACCGCCTGCCAATACTTCTGTGAATTCAAATGTGTGATTGTATATTGAACCTATTTTTTCAAGAACGCGTCTTGACTCACGTGTTACTTCAGGACCTATTCCGTCACCTGATACCACCGCTATTTTAAAATCAGCCATTTTCCTTGATTTCCTCCTTACAGAGCCTTTTTTACTCTATATTCAAGCATTATAACATCTGCTCCGACATTATTTCCACTCTTATCTTCAAATGCTTTGATTTTTTTTGTCGGCATCCGCATAAACACGTGGCTGACTATTGACTTTTTCTCTTATAATTGATAGACTCTAAATACAAATGTTAACAAATTATTAATAAATACAGGAGCTGATTTTTATGCACAAGTTCTCAAGGCGTACAGTGAGCGTTGTTCTTGCAGTAATCATGGTGTTCTCAATATGTTCAACATGGTGTTTTGCAGCAGCTGAAAAGGCAGAAAAGACGGCGATTTATTTCTTGCCGAGCTATTCTGCAACAAAGCTTTACAACAGCGAAACAGGTGAGCTTGCATGGGGTAATACTCAGTTCATGGGACAGAGTATCACCGAGTTTGCAAAGACAGGCAAAAATGAACAGTATGCAGTTGGCCTTGATGAAAACGGAAACTCATCACTGGTAGTGGATGCTGAAAAAGACAAGGAAAGCGGTCTTTACAGCATAGAAACTATGCCCGGTGAGGGCGTTTCTGACTATATAATGACTCGCCTTGAGGAGTATGCACGAAGCATTTCAACAGATACGAAAAAGGTTGATGCACGCTTTTTCGCATACGATTGGCGCAGATCAATAGCGGATGCAGTGAAGCTCCTTCGTGAGGATATCAAGGCAAACGGTTATACAAATGTTTCTTTTGTATGCCACAGCGCAGGCGGACTTTTGTGTGCAAAGTTCATTTATGATAACAATGCATCTCCCATTGTTAAGGTGGACAAGGCTGTAACGCTCGGCACTCCCATGCAGGGAACATATGCCGCACTCGTTGCACTTGAGAGCGGCGAGATTGATATGTTCTTGAACGGCATAAATATGCTCTATGATTACGGATGGCTCGGCACGGTAGGCGGTATTTCGCTTAATCTGCTCGCACACGGCTTCTTCTATCCCTGGATAACAAGCAACCTTAAAAATACAGCTCTCACATATGAAATGATCCCGTCACAGACCTATATGGATCAGTATCCTGCATACATAGTTGACACATCAAAAATAATCCCTGTAAATTCCGAGATTATCGGTACAACTTCACGCTTTGCCGAGATTTTAAAAAACAGCAGGAGTGACTTGAATGAGAAGCTTATAGACGGTGAAAGCGGCTACCTCGGTTTCTGGGAAAAAGCTCTTGGCTCAAAGACCGTCATGGAGGTATACGAAACTGTTGACTCCTACCATATTGCAGGTACGGGCAGCTCCACAAGCGTTTCTGCCACATATCGCAAGAACAGTGACGGCACATATTCATTCTACGGCACACGCAAGGCAAAGGACGGTGACGGACTTGTTCCCCTCGTAAGTGCACTCGGAATTTATTACGATGCAAACGGCAGAGAAAAGAAGCCCGAAAACTACAATACGTTCGATGGCGTTGACCATATGTCGCTCGTAAGTGATGAAACCATAGTTGAAGAAGTAATAAGATATCTCGGCTCAAATCCGAATAAGATTTTTGTTCCCCAGTCAGGCGTTAAGGAACTTTCAAGTGCTAACAATGTAAACTCCTCAATCTCCGAGATAATCGAGGACATGAAAAATGAGGACAGAACGGTTGAAGTAAGATTATCGGGCGATGTTGATATAAGCATCAAAAATCCTTATGGCGATGAAATCGGCAAGATAATCGAAGGTATACCCGATGAGATTTTATTAAAGCAGGGAATAGTTCTTGAATACATCGACAGCGACACGGATACGCTTGCACTTTATTTCCCCGATGCAGATTATAAAATAGAGCTTTTATCACGCACAGATGCATCGGTTTCACTCGTTTCTGTGATAATGAATACGCTTATCGGGAATGAAATTATAAAGGACTCGGTAGCATATGAGCTTGAAGTTGGCGATGGCGAGAATGTTGCAATAAAGCTTGGTGCTGACTATGTCGCAGAAAGCGGAGACAGCACAGGAACAAATACGGCAGTCGTTGTCAAAAAGGGCGACAGCGAAGAAATTACAGTTGAGGCTCAGCAGACAAAGAACGACTATGTCAAATCCTTAAAGCTTGCAAAGAAGGCATTGCTTCTCAAAGTAAACGGCAAGGAAAAGCTCGGTGCTGAGGTTCTTCCTGCATCTTCAAATTTGAACTATGTTTCTTCAAACAGGAAGGTAGTTGATGTTGACAAAAACGGCAACATCAAGGCGAACGGCATGGGCTCTGCATTTGTAACCGTATATACCGATGACGGAAACGCTCTTGAAAACTGCTTCGTAACGGTTCTTGACGAATTGAAGCTCAAGCTTGAAGACGGCAGCTTGCTCACATGGGCAGAGGATTATATCAAGGATATCGAAGAAAAGACTTCTGTATCACAGCTTGTTTCAAACTTTATGTCAGCCTGCGTCCGCATAACGGATGCACTGGGTGTAACGATTGAGGATATAAGAGAAGCTGTTGGTACAGGCTCAAAAATACAGCTTGTGATAGACGGCAAAGTGATAGATGAAATCATTGCAATAGTTACGGGCGATGCGGACGGAAACGGTTTACTGAACTCACGCGATATTGCAAGCACGCAAAAGCACATATTCGAGCAGAGCGTACTTGAAAAGCCCTATTTCATGGCAGTTGACATGAATAATGATAATGAGCTCAGCTCACGCGATATTGCAAGTCTGCAAAGAGCAATGTATAAGTAATAAAACAAGAAACAATAAAAAGGTCTGCACATCACGTGCAGACTTTTTTGTGTGGAAAAATCAAGTATAAGGTGATAATATTATATATAACATGGAGGAATATGCTATGAATATATACAAAAATATTTCGGAGCTCGTCGGTAAAACTCCGCTTATGGAATTAACGAATTACTGTAATGAAAAAAGCCTTGATGCACGCATTGCGGCAAAACTTGAGTGCTTTAACCCGGCAGGAAGTGCAAAGGACAGAGTTGCAAAACAGATGCTTGATGATGCAGAGGCACAGGGCATTTTGAAGAAAGGTTCCGTGATAGTTGAGCCGACAAGCGGCAATACCGGAATAGGGCTTGCCGCAATGGGCATATCACGAGGATACAAGGTTATACTCACAATGCCGGATACAATGAGCGTTGAGCGAATTGCACTTTTGAAAGCATACGGTGCAGAGGTCGTATTGACAAAAGGAAGCGAGGGCATGACGGGTGCAATCAAAAAAGCACAGGAGATTGCCAAGGAAAACGGAAACAGCTTCCTGCCCGACCAGTTTGCAAATCCCTCAAACAGCAAAGCACACGCCCTTACAACGGGCGTTGAGATATGGGAAGATACAGAAGGCACAGTTGACCTATTTGTTGCAGGAATAGGTACGGGCGGTACGATTACGGGTACGGGCGAATATTTGAAGTCGAAAAACCCAAATATAAAAATTGTGGGTGTTGAGCCTTATTCATCACCGCTTTTGTCAAAAGGCGAGGCAGGGCCTCACGGTCTCCAGGGGATTGGTGCAAACTTTGTTCCCAAAGTGCTTAATACCGATATATATGATGAGATAATTACGGTCAAAGAGGAAGAGGCATATCGGGGTGGCCGAGAAATGGCACATACAGAGGGCTTGCTTGTCGGTATAACATCGGGCGCTGTGCTTCATGCTGCAACCGTTTTGGCAGAGCGTGAGGAGAATAAGGGCAAGCTTATAGTTGCCCTAATGCCCGACACAGGCGAAAGATATTTGTCAACGGATATGTTCAAAGGAGTATAAACATGGCAGAAAACAAAAGAGAAACAGCTCAAAACCTGTTTAAAAAGGGATATAACTGCGCGCAGGCGGTGCTTTTAGCGTATGCTGATGACTTGGGGCTCCCACAAAAAACAGCCGCCATGATTGCATCATCATTTGGTGGCGGCATGGGCAGAATGAGGGAAGTCTGCGGTGCGGTTTCCGGCATGTTCATGGCACTCGGCTTGAAGCTTGGTTACAGCGAAGCAGAAGATACAGCACAAAAAGCAAGGCTTTACGCTGATGTCCAGGAGCTTGCTTCACGCTTTAGGGCCCAAAACGGCTCGATTATCTGCCGTGAGCTTTTGGAGGGCGTTGAAAAAAGCTCATCCCCCACACCGAGTGAAAGAAATGAGCTTTATTACAAAAAGCGTCCTTGCGAGCTTTTGGTAGGTGACGCAGCCGAAATACTTGAAAAGTACCTGACTGAAAAAGGTGTTTAGAATTGGGGCATATTGTTAGTTGTTTCGGGTATTGATTTTGCATCGATCCAAATGCAGATGAAGTTCAATATTGCATCTGCAATGAGAGCAATACCCATTGCAACTGCGATAAATGCTGAACCGTTGAACGGGTCAAAAAGCAATACAAGACTTATAACAAGCATTACGAGGGCGCTTATCAAAAGTGCCTTCCATTTATTTTTGCCGATATTTTTCATGTCAATAGCGGTCTGAATTTTAAATATGCTGTCAATTGCAATTGCAATGCCTACAAGTACCGAGAAGATTGTTACTATGTACGGAGCGCGAAAAACAAGCAGGAGTCCCAACACAAAAAGTATACCTCCCGAAACCATGCTTGTGCCCTTTTCCTGTGCGTAGAAGAACGTAAAGAGCTTTACTGCACCGTATATAATGCCGGCTGCACCTGCTATATAACAAATGACGTTCAATACACTCTGTTTTAAAATAATGAGCCCGAGTCCCATTATGATGTAAAGAACAGCTGCAGTGAAGAGTGTGTTTTTCATTATCTTTGTCATAATTAAATCTCCTTTTTTCTCGAATTATATCACAAAAAAAGGCAATGTGAAGTTACTTTTAAAAAAGTACACATTGCCTTAACAACTTATGGACTTGTTTTAGCTCACGAGCAAGTAAATGAGTATAATCGCAACACCTGTTCCGCAAAGCATGAGCTCAAACGCAAGCGTTTGGCTTATTCTGCCTGCACGGACATATTTCTTTGTATATCTTCCGAAATGGTCATCCGTATCCGTGGGGATATATTCGGGGTCACGGAAGAACACAATAAGGCTTATTATGTGAATTATGAAGTCCACGACCGAGTAAAGCACTCTTGCAATCAATGCGCCTATGAATGAAAGCAAGGACAAAACAGGTGCGTATAAATGCTTTTCAAGTGACGGAAGCTTCAGCTTTTTGACTTCGCCCTTCTTATCCATGAGCAATAAGCGGACAATGATGAAGAAAATGGCTATGCCTGCTAAGATTGAGTAAAGTGCCCCTTTAATATTTGCAAAAGCGAAGTAGTGAGCATGGAATGTGCTGCTCATCAAAGAGGGAGCACAGAAGTTTGCGATTTTTTCGTAAGTCACGGAGGGGAAAATACCGCAAAGCACCAGGAGGGTTGACGGTATGACTATTGCAAGACGCGTTCCAAAGTCAATCTTTAAAGGCTTTGTCTGAGCTGAAAGCGGTTTTTGGATAAAGAGTTTATATACAAGCTTTGTCATGTAAGCGAGTGTGAAACCGCCTGCGACAATAAAGAGTATTTCGAGGACTGCAAGATAATTGTGCAAAGAACCGCTTGCAATGTGCATATTCTCAACGATTGCTTCATGTATGAGCGTTTTGCTTACGTAACCGCTTAAGAAAGGAATACCGCTTATAGCTAAAGATGCTACCATAAAGCATACAGCAACAAACTTGTTGCTTCTGCCCGTTCCTCTTAATTTGTTGAGGTTCAATGTGTGGTAGTTCTTATAAAATGCACCTGCTGATATGAAAAGTACAAGCTTTATAAGCGTATGGTTTATTATGTGGAGCATTACACCGCCTGCTGCGTAGGCGGTATCCTTTGCGAGCGTAAGCATGGAAAGCCCGACAAGTATAAAGCCTATTTGCGAAAGCGATGAGCCTGCAAGTGCTTTTTTGAGGTTGGTTGTAAAGAGTGCTACAAGTGCACCCAAAAGCATTGTAATGGTGCCCGATGCCATGAGAAGAAGTGCATATTCCGTGCTCCCCCAAAAGAGCTGTGTGGCGCTTATTATGAGCCCGAAAACGCCTGCCTTTGTGAGTATGCCCGAAAGGAGCGCACTTGACGGAGCAGGGGCAATGGGGTGTGCTTCGGGAAGCCAAGTGTGAAGCGGAAAAGCACCTGCTTTTATTCCAAAGCCTGTAAATAAGAATATTCCACCAGCAACGAGGAGGGATTTATCACTCAGTGCATTTACAGCTTCCGAAAGCTTGTCAAATGCCAATACACCGCCCGTTGCCTGACTTACAAAAACAATGCCCAGAAGCAGAGCAAGACCGCCTATTATCGAGTATGCAAGATATGACCTTGATACGCGTGCTGCCTGGTCGGTTTCGGTTTGCGCCACCCATACCCAGGACGAAAGCGACATTATTTCAAAAAAGAGGTATGTTGTGAACAAATCACCGCTTAAAAATACGCCCATTGTGCCTGACATGGTGAGCATTGTGAATGCAAAGTATCTGGGATTTTCAGCCGAGTTTTCAAAATAAAAGCGTGATGAAAAAACGGAAATCATGAACGCAAACGCACAAAGCGTTGAAAGTACTGCACGAAAGCCTGCAAATGAGAACGAAAGCGACAAAACGGAGAAGCTTTCAAGTGTGAGCGAGGGGGCTTCCCTTGCAAAAACAAGACAGAGCGTAATTGCAAAGACGGCAAGCGTTACAACTCTCAAAAGCGTGTTTGCAAAAGTATATGATTTTTTGCATACAGCATAAATTACGGGAGCTGTCAACAGCGGTAAAAATACGCATAAGGCTAAAAGAATTGTGTTCATATGCGTGCCTCCTTTATATGAGCCATGCAGTGACGGTATCAGTAATAATTCCGCCAAAGAGCCCAAGAAGTATTATACATACAGTGATTATGACTATCGGAACGTTCATCATAATGCTTTCTCTGACATCACTTTTTGAAGTGAATTCAACCTTGGAATATGCCCTGACCGAAATGCTCAAAACATATATCGCAGTAAGGAGCGCGGAGATCATGAGTGCTGCTATTGCAACATATCCCCAGACACCTGAAGAAGCATGGGAAGTGCCTATCGCCCACTTGCTCCAAAACGCAGGAAGCGGAGGAATACCCATGAGTGCTATTCCCGAAAGCGTGAAGCAGAACATGGTAACAGGCATTTTCTTTGAAATGCCGTCGATTTCGCTGCAGTATTCTTTATGACTCTTTTCCATGATTGCCCCGATGCAGAAAAAGAGAGTTATCTTTATAAATGCATGGAAAATCATGTGCTGTGATGCTGCCAAAAGCCCTTGATTGCTCATTGCGGTTACACCGAGCAAAATGTATGAAAGATTGCTTACTGTTGACCATGCCATGCGTCTTTTGAGATGGTTTGAACGCACCGCCTCAAATGAGCCGAGTACCACGGTTATTGCGGCGGCAAGCATGGGAATATACTGTGCAAATGTGCCGTGAAGCAATTGAGTTCCAAAGCTGTAATATGTGATTCTGATACAGGCAAAAGCACCTGCCTTTACCACTGCAACAGCGTGCAAAAGTGCGGTTACGGGTGTGGGTGCTACGGAAGCTGACGGGAGCCATGCACACATCGGGAAAAGTGCAGCCTTTACGCCAAAGCCGAAGAAAGAAGCTGTGAACGCAATAAGAAGCATGGTAACTACTTCATCAGTCAATGAAACACCGCTTAATACACCGCCTAAAGTAAAGTCTGTAGTTGTGCCGTAGACCGATATGAATATGAGTGATATGAAGCCGAAAGCCGCACCGGTCATTGAATATATGAGGTAGCGTTTTCCTGCAAAGCGAGCCGCGTAATCCATCTTGTGCATTACAAGCGGCAATGTTGCAAGCGTCAAAAGCTCAAAGAAAAGGTACATGCTTTCAAGATTGCCTGCAAGAGCCACGCCTGCGGTTGCAGAGTATGAGAGCAGGAAAAAAGCGAAGAACTTACGCTTGTTATGCTCGTGCTTCATGTAGTCAAAAGCGTATATTGCGGTAAGAGGCCATAAAATTGCGATAATGGCACCGAAAATGCGAGTCATACCGTCAACATTGAGCATGAGCGAGAGCTTTTGAGAGATAGTAACGAGCGTCAGAGCCTCACTTGGCGGACAGCTTACAATAAGCCCCAATACAAGGCTGTTTAAAAGCACACCGAAAAATACAAACGTATTGCGGAGCTTTTCATTCTCAAATGCCTTTAATGAAAGGAAAAGCGAGAATAAAGCAGGCAGTATTATCGGTAAAATAAGAATATATGTTGGTAAAATCATACAAAAAGCCCTCCTGCAATGTCGGTGGCAAGAGTTTCAAATGCGCCTGAGAATATTCCGCCCAAAAGCACAAGCACGCAAAGTACAATAAGGGGAACTGTCATAAATAAGGACGGTTCTTTTTTATCTTCCCTGGCAACAGTCTTGCCTGCAAAGAATGCATCGTGAGTTATGGGCAAGAGATAAAATGCTGTCAAAAGGGCACTTATGAGCAATACGGCAATACCTATAATGCCCATAGCCCCATTTTCAAACGCACCGCTTATAAGATGCCACTTTGCCGAAAAACCGCCAAGGGGGGGTATGCCTACAAGGGAGAGTGACAAAAGCGTGAAGCAAGCCATAACGACGGGCATTTTTTTGCCAATGCCGTAAAGGGCGTCCGTACGCTCAATTCCTGTCTTATGGATAACTGCACCTGCACAGAGGAACAAGCCTGCCTTTGTAAGTGCATGGAAAAGTATCTGCAATATTGCGCCCATGAAGCCTTCGGGGTTTAACAGAAAGATGCCGAAAATTACGTATGAAAGCTGACTTACACTTGAATATGCAAGCCTTTTTTTGAATGTTTTTTCTTTGTATGCAAGCATCGAGCCCATGAAAATCGTAAATATTGCGAGTATGAGCATTGTCTGCTGTGCCCAGGTTCCAATAATGGCATTTGCACCAAACACAAAGAATGTGGTTCTGATTATGCCCAATATACCTGCCTTTGTGATTATACCCGAAAGGAGTGCGCTTGCAGGTGCAGGAGCCTGGGGGTGTGCCGTGGGAAGCCATGCAGAAAGCGGGAACATACCTGCCTTGCAGGAAAAGCCCAACGCCATGAGAAGGTATGCAAGCGTGTTTGATTTGTCTATTCCATCAATTCCGCACGGTGTAAAGCCCCTGAATACACCGTTGCCCAAAAGCATCATACCGAAAAGCACGAGTCCTGCACCGAAAACGGAGAAGCCGAGATATTTGAAAGCGGCTTTTCTTGATTCTTCCGTTTTGGTGTGAAGAACAAGGGGGAACGAAGCAAGCGTCATAGCCTCGTAAAAAAGGTAGAATGTGAGCATATTGCCTGCAAAGCACAAGCCGATAAGGCATGAAAGCGTCAATAGCGAATATGCAAAAAACTTCTGCCTGCCCTCGTCATGCTCCGTATATTCAAAGGCAAAAATAAGCGATGCGGAAAATACAAGATTCATTAGTATTGCCATGAATACACTCAATGAAGAAAATGACAAGGTGAGCTTCATTGTATCTGTAAAATACGCAAGCTGTAATGAGCCGTCACAATAAACTGCACATAATACGGAAGCTGTAAGCGTGCCAATTACGGTTATAGCCGTCAGCACTTTTAAAACGCTCTTTTTCAAGCGTGTCACAAAAAACAAAACGGAAATTAAAAGAGGCAGAATAGTTGCAATGAGCATAGCTGTATTATTCATAGTGAAGCACCTCCCAAGAGTGAAAGCCCTGAGCTTATGATCTCTGAAACAGGTGTTGAGGCACAGCCCGTCAATACAACTAACACCATGAATGAAAATGCACTTACAGAGTATGTAATATTCTTTTTCTGCTTACCTTCTTCCTGATATTTGAGCATGAAGTCAGAGGGAGACCATATGGCTATAATTGCAGGAATGTAGTAAAGTGCGTTCAATACGGAGCTTAAAGCAAGCGATAAGAGTGCTGCCCATTGACGTGGGGATGCAAGCAAAACGGCAGACTCGGCAAGCAAAAACTTTGACATAAAACCGCCCAGAAGGGGAATGCCTATCATGGAGAGTCCGCCAAGGGTGAACGCAATGCCTGCAAGGGGCGCAGTTCTTGCACTTCCGCGCAAACGGTAAAGACTCTTTTCGTGCCCCTGAACCTCGCTCAGACGCGAAGCTGAAGCAAAGAGAAGCGGCTTTGTTACTGCGTGGACTATTATCTGGTATATTGCCGCTATAACTGCAACCTTTGTTCCAAGACCAAGCCCCATGAATATGTAGCCTATCTGTGCGACGGATGAGTACGCAAGCATACGCTTTATGTGTTCCTCACGAATTGCCTTTATTGAAGCATAAATCATGCCGATTATGCCGAAAACAAAGAGTATATCGTTTACATGAAGTGCACTTACAAGCTCGATTGAGAATACCGAGAAAAAGAGCTTTATCAAAAGAACGATATAGGCTTTGAGCACAAGACCCGACAAAACGGAGCTTGAGGTTGTTGTAGCACCGCCGTGTGCAAAAGGAAGCCATGCATGGAACGGGAAAAGAGCTGCCTTTACGGATATACCTGCCGTCATAAGGCCTGCAACTATTGTGAGAGGCTCCATATACTTGCCGGTTGAAACAAGACTCAACACTTTTTCCTGTAAGTTGGGCATCAAAAGATGACCTGTTATGCAGTATAAAAGCACAAGACCTATAAGGAAAAGACCTGAACCAAGCAGGCTTACAACAAGATAGCGTATTGTTGCGGCAATCGTTTTTGCGGTATCCCTCGCCATTACGATGGCACATGAAGCAAGAGTGTTTATCTCGATGAATACATAGCCTGTAAAGAGGTCGTTTGTATAGGTGAGTGCAAGCATTGAAGCATGGAGCAAATTGAGCATGAGAAAATAAAGAGGCTGCTTGGGCTCGAGTATATCGTCGTGAATACTGCTTTTTCCGCCAAGGAGCGAAAGTGCCATAACGCTTGAGAACATGAGTGCAAGTAATGCTTCAAGCTTGCCTGCTGCAATCTCATTGCCCCAGGGAGCAGGAAAGTGTCCCATCACATATACAAATCTTATGCTCTCTTTAGCCGTGAAGTAAAGAAGTACACCTGCGAGTATTGCATTTATCAAGGATACGCAAAGAGTAAGGTGAAATGCCGCTTTTCCGCTTTTGAAAAGCGGCATCATTATGCCCGATATCATGCAAAGAAATATGCAGGCAAAAGGTATGTTCTGATACCATGGAAGCATTTTATTCCGCCTCCTTTTTTGCGAGCATTATTATTTCGTCAAAGTTAACTGTGCCGTATTTTTTGTAAAGCCTTTGTACGAGTGCAAGGAAGAAAGCCGAAACGCTTACCGATACAACAATGCCCGTCAATACAAGACCTGTGGGTATGGGGTTAATGTAAAGCGAAGCATCGTTTGCACCCGTTATAATGGGGGCAATTCGTCCCTCGATAAAACCCTGTGAAGCCAAGAACAGGAAAATCGATGAGTCCATTACGTTGAACGATATTATTTTTTTGATGAGGTTTTTCTGCAAAAGCAAGTTTATAAAGCCGATGCCGAAAAGTATTACGGCACCGATTTCAAATCGGTATGCTATGACCGATTGCAAAAAGTCAGACATTTTAAATATCCCCCCTTGCAAACAAGGAATAAAAACCGTACATTGTGCAGGCGACTATGAGCCCTACGCAAATATCAAGCACGAGTATGAGGCCGGAGCTTAATATTGCACCCGGTGTGCCAAGCGGTATGCCTGTTTCAAGCCCGTTGGCACCCATGAAAAACGAGTATGCCTTTAATGTTGCATAGCACATGAGCGCAGTTGTTGTGATAGCTTTGAAAGTTTTTATGCTGAAAAAGCTTTGCATAGCATCAATGCCGAAGCTTACCGCAAAAAGAATTAAGCCTGCGCCCATTATTGCACCGCCTGAAAATCCGCCGCCCGGTGAGAGGTGACCGTTTAAAATTACATATATGCCGAAAAGGAATATGCAGGGTACGATTAAAAGAACTATCTTCTGTAAGATGGGATCGTTTGTTTCGATTTCTATCAAACGCTCGTTTTCCTCAAGTGAATCCTCGGTTGCGCTTATGTTGTTTTTGTCACGCATGAGTAGTATCATAACGCAGCCTACCGCGATAAAAAGAACTGAAGACTCGCCGAAAGTATCAAAAGCGCGATAGTCCAAAATCATGCCGGCAACTGCATTAACGGCACCGGTTTCCTCAAGACCTTTTTCAAGATAACGCTCGGCAACCTCGTTTGAAGCAGGATTGCCCGCACTTCCAAAGAGCGGAAGATTGAATACCGTGAAAAGAAGCACAGCCACCAGAATCACGCATACCAAAACAGCCGATATTTCATAACTTATGTTAAATAAACGTGCCTTTCTGGTGCTTATCACTTCATCGTGTGCCTGCTCGGAATGAGGAGGCACGGTCTTTTGTATGAATTTATACTCATGTACTTTCTCGGCTGTATCGCCGTTTACCCAGTCGATAAAGCGAGAATGTTTTTTGCTTGCCATATTTATTCGTCCTTTGTACCTTTTAATGCATGTATCTTTTTAAGTGTTACCGCAAAAAGTATTCCTGTTACGCCTGCACCTACAGCGGCCTCGGTTATCGCAAGGTCGGGGCTTTGCAGTAATACCCAGATTACCGTCATTACAAGGCTGTATGCCATGTAAATTACAACAGCTGCAAGAAGCCTCTTGCTTGTAAGTGCAAAAACTGCACAGATAATCAGCGAAATTATAAGCAGAAATTCAAATATTACTTGGATTGGCATTGATTTATTTCCTCACATTCATCTTTGATATGAGCGTGTGTCATAACCTCGGCTCGTGCAATAAGATGGCTCATAACAGGGCTTGCAAGCCACATGAAAACCGTTATAAGCATCATTTTAAGTGACTGAGCATTGATGCCCAAAATCACGATAAGACCTGCTATGACAAGTAAAAGACCGAGAGTGTCGCACAAAGCGGAAGCGTGCATACGATTCAAAACATACCTGAACTTAAACACACCCACAATGGCCGTGAGTATCATGAACATACCAAGTCCGATAAGAACGAGCCCTATTATGTCGCGTACCATGCTTTATGCTCCTTTCTTTGTTTTGCTGTGTTTGTGGGCAAGGCGTGCCTGTTGTTCCTTTTTTTCCTGTGCACGACGTCTTATGATTACAAGTCGCGTTAAAACAACAACTGCGATAAAGCTTAAAAGTGCATATACTATCGCAACATCGACAAGAAAATCCTGCTTTAAGTACACAGACAATATGCACATCGTGATAATCGTCATTGTGCCGATTAAGTTTACTGCAACGATTCTGTCCGTAAAGCGAGGGCCTTTTATTGCACGAATCATGCATAATATGATAAATACGCCTAAAACGACACAGCAGCCTATTAAGATTGAAGACAAGATATCAGCGTTCACCGTACTTTTCCTCCACTCCCTTGAGAATTTTAACAAAGTCACATTCCTCAATCCCGTCAAGGAAGGACTTATCAAGGGCATGAACACGGATGGTATTATCGTCAAGAAAAACTGTTATTGTGCCCGGAGTGAGTGTTATTGAGTTTGAAAGAAGAACCCGCTTATTGGTGCTTTTAAGGTGTGGCGAGAAATAGTAGAGGCAGGGCTTTATCTCGCTTGATTTGCCCCATACTATTTTCATAACCTTTATACAGCTTGCGACTATTTCACGGACAAGCACAACAAAATAACGCATATATTTAAACAGCGCCATGAGCCTTTTTATTCCTTTTTTCGAATCGAAGCCGGTAAGCTGTGAAATGAGAATATCAAGCCCCAAAGATATTAAAAGCCCGATTATGATGATTTCGAGCGTAATACGGCCTGAAAAAACGAGCCATAATATAAAAAATGCTATCAACATTTGTTTTTCCTCCCCAAATTGAAAACATTATAGTACAACAAATTCTAAAATACAATATAAATAGGAAATAAACTTTATATTATGAGAACAACCTGCATATGATAACAGTAAAGGGAAAGGAGCAGGGAATAAATGAGTATAAAGAATAAAGAAATAAACTGGAAAGCCCTTATAATAAGTCTTCTTATAAGTCTGGGCGTGGGAACACTGTCCGCAATTTTGAACAAGGATGCGTTCATGGCATATACTGAGTTTGAAAAGCCGTTTTTATCACCGCCGTCAATAGTTTTTCCGATAGTATGGACAATACTTTACTTCCTGATGGCAATATCTGCATACATGATATATGAAAGCGACCATGCAGATAAAAAGATTGCACTTGCAATATACGGCATACAGCTTCTTGTCAATTTCGTGTGGCCGTTCATATTCTTTGGCGGTCAGTATTTCCTCTTTGCGTTCATATGGCTTCTGCTTTTGATAGTTGCAACGGCTTCCATGATTTTTGTGTTTTACAGAATAAATAAAAAAGCAGGACTATTGCAATTGCCCTACCTTCTGTGGCTGCTGTTTGCCGCATATCTGAATTTTGGAGTGTATTTGTTAAATCAGGCATAATTATCACAAACGGAGATGCTTTCCCGTGAAGCATCTCCGTTATGGTTTAATAAATCAGTTGTGTTTATATTTGTCTATCTCAATAAGGATTTTAATGAGCTGTTCTTGTTCTTCCCGGCTCTTGGTTAATAAAAACTCATAGCATTCAAGAGGTAAATTACGCTCAGAAGTGTTTTTACCGCCAAGATTCTCGAAAAGTTTGGAAAGGGATATTTTCAACGAAGAAGCAACTTTATCAATGCTCTCCAATGTGGCATTCTTTTCTCCGCGTTCCAGCTGACCGATATATGTTGGGTGGCAACCTGAAAGTTCGGCTAACTTTTCTTGGCTTAAACCGAGTTGCGTTCTGTAATTGCGGATACGCTGACCAACGATTTTTGCTAAATCGCTCATAAAATCACCTCTTCGCGAAGTGTCTCCTTTTCGTGTGCCGTTTGTCTTTTTAAAATTATGCCTTTACGCAAACAACCGTTACATCGCTGTGGAGCTGGAGGATTGAAGCGGGAACTTCGGGAGTTACGGGGCCGAAGAATGCCTTTTCGATGATTTCAGCCTTTTCTGCGCCGCCGATGAGAAGAATACGCTTTGCGCTCATGATGTTTTTCATACCCATTGTGATAGCGTGTGTGGGAACCTTGCTGATATCGTTGTCAAAGAAACGCTTATTTGCTTCGAGTGTGGACTGTGTAAGCTCAACAACATGTGTGCCCATTGTGAAAGCACTGTCGGGCTCATTGAAGCCGATGTGGCCGTTGTAGCCGATGCCCAGAAGCTGGAGATCAACGCCGAGGCTGTCTATCAAAGCATCATAGTCCTTTGCAGCCTTTTCGCTGTCCGCTGCCAAACCATCAGGAACGTTTGTGTTTGCCTTGTCTATATCAACATGGTCGAACAAGTTTGTGTTCATGAAGCAACGGTAGCTTTCAGGATGTGTAACAGGGAGGTTGCAGTATTCGTCAAGGTTTACCGAACGGACGTTCTTGAATGAAATCATGCCTTCCTTGCACCACTTGATGAGGTTTGCATATGTGCCGACGGGTGTACCGCCTGTTGCAAGACCGAGAACGCAGTCGTTCTTCAAAGTTACCTGCGCTGCGATGATGGAAGCAGCTTTAAGAGCCATTTCTTCATTGTTCTTTACATAGATGATGTTCATGATTCTTCTCCTGTTGTATTTATTGGATTATATATTATTTATTGTAATACTACGCTTAAAGTTTTGCAAGGTCTCCGACCATGATTTCCGGATTTGTTATCATTGCATTTATAGCTTTTACTATATGTTCATGTAATGCCTCGACAGTGCCGGGCTTGACCGTTGCGAACTGATAGTCATAATTGAAGACCAGATCACCGCTTGCATCAAGAGGCATTATTGTGAGATAAATCTTCATCGCAAACGAGCCGTTCGGGTGGAGGTCAAAATGTATGGGAAGGTCTTTGTGCTCTGAGATAAATACGGGATTATATGTAAAGTTCACTGTATCGTATCCGTTCATGGGAGGCACAGAAAACTTCTTCTCGTATAAATCAATAATCCTGTTTGTGCTGAAGTTTGCGTGTGACATTGTACGCATGACCGTCCCTGAAATATGGGGCAAAGCATCCGTGAGCTTTGTTGAGTTGGGAAGACTGAGACGGATCTTTATTGCGTTCACGCGCACACCGAAAGCACGCTTTTCAATAAGAGTTCCGCGACGTGCGATGTTGGTCTGCAAAATTATATCTTCCTGACAGCCGTTAACCTTGGAAATATAGCTTCGGAGTGCAAGGTAGAATACCGAAAGCGGTGAAGCCTGGAGCGAAGAAGCAAGCTCGTTTGCTTTGTCAACTGTAGCTTTAGGCAATCTGTACTGCTTTACACCTGCCTTAACCTGGCCGAGCTTCATGGTTGAGCCGTATCGCTTGTCTTTTTTTGTTGGCTCGCCGCAAATATCGCAGTACAAAGGTTCTGTGCCGTAAACCTCTTTGTCCCAGAACTCGTAATCCCTTTTATAAGCATCTGAAGACGGATATGCATTATCGATTTCGAGTGATGCTATGGGGTCGCTTTTATTTTCGGGCAAGGGTTTGCCGTCACGCAGACATTCGTAAGCCGTTAAAATTTCATTTGCCTGCATTATAAGTGAATATGCATCAAATATAATATGGTTTACGCAGAAATAAAGCGCGTAAAAACCGTCGGGCTTTTTGATAAGACGGATGGAATAAAGCTGAGTATCCATGGAATGGTTCGGGAAAGGAGTTGATGAGAATTTGAGTATATCCTCATCGAGCTTTTCCTGCGTTGAGTTTGAATAATCCATAACGATTATCTGCTCAGGAGCTTTATTCGAGAAGTACTGCATAACCTCTTTGCCTACCTTTCGGCAGCGAAGCGAAGAAGCCTTGTTGCGGAGCATTGCAATATATGTAGCCTGCAACAACAAATTGGGGTCCACTTCCGTTTCAAAGTGCATGGTTGCACAGATGTTGACTATTTCTTCATGTCCGAATGACCATTTGAGGTTCAGGAACATTGTCTGCTGTGATTCTGTAAGCGGATAGAGCTTAACATTCTTTTCTGTAACTGTATTCATGATAATTACTTCCTTCTAAAGATTAGTTTAATTAGTCCGCAATGTGTGAAAATTTGTTCTGATTTGAGCAAACGATGAAGTATATTACACGTTTCATCATGATGTGAGTCGATATGCCTGCATATAATGCTCTTATAATGCAGAACCATGTCATGCCAAGCTCAACGCCTTCGGGATTTATTCCGAATAAGTCAAACTCTGCAATGCCTAAAGGAGCAAAGCCGAAAAGAATCATGCCGACAAATGCAAAACGCAATGATGCAAGCACCATGTTGTTGGGATATCCCGAATAAACGGGGTGTTCTTCCTTGGAAAGGGGCATCTGAGGTGCTGCACCTTTTTTAACATCGCCCTTGATTGAGGGGAATGCTGTAAGAGAGCAAATGAGCGTTGTGAGAAATACACCAAGGGGCAGATCCTGAACGAAAGCCGAGAGCGTGGTTGCTGCAGGCTTCAGCAGGAACATATATATGACGAATACCAGTATTGCGGTTGCGATGCTGTAAGTTGAGAGTGCCTTATTGCCCACATATTTTTTAGGTTGTATGTATCTGGGCTGGTTTAAATCCTTTTTAGTCCATTTCTTTTCCATGTCAATTCACTCCTTTATCATAATCTGTTAAGTTCAAGAACGGACATTTGAGTGTCCTTTGTGATTGCTTCAAATACCTTCACCATGTGTTCGAACATTGCACCGGGGACTTCCTTGCGTGTTACCTTGACAGGGTAGTCAAAGTTGAAGTTCAGGTTTCCTGAATTATCAAGTGCCATCACCGTGAGGTAGAGGGGCATATTGCACGAGCCGCTTGAATGTATCGTAAGATGAACGGGCAAGCTGTTGTTTGCTGCAACGAAATATGGCTGATATGTAAGATAAAGAGTATTGTAGCCGTACATTGCAGGCACGCCGAAAACCTCTCTGAATATTCCCAAAGCTTCATATGAGGGGAGGTCTGCATGCGTATAATACTTTTTCTGCAAAGCATTGATTTCAATCAAAGCATCTCGTACAGTAAGCGAGTTTGAAAAATTCATGCGGAAGAGCAGACTCTGAACTCTTGTGCCGCCTGCGCGCTTTTCAACAAGTGTTGCTCTTCTTGCGATATTGTTTGCAATGGTCACATCGTCCGCATCATCATTTACCTTTGAAAGATAACTGCGTGCTGCAAGCAGATAAATACACTGGGGGGAAATACGCAATTCTTTTGCAAGCTCGTTGACTTTGTCAACGGTTTCCTTGCCAAGTGTAAAGTTTTCATGGCGGCTCGCGGTCTTAATCGGGTCAACCGTTTTGCCGTAACGTTTCCCCTTGACACAAGGAGTTGTCTTGCTTCCGTTTACGCTTGTGTAGTAAGGCTCGGTTGCAAAGATTTCGTTTCGCCAGAAGTCCTTGTCCGACTGATATGTGGGGGACCTGAAGTATTCCCACTCTACATTGTATGAGGGTAAGGGATCCGATTTTAACGGCGTGATGGGCTGTGCGTTTAAAAGCTTGTCATAAAGACCTAAAATATCGGTTGCCGTCATGATTATTGAGTAAGCATCAAATGCAAGATGACTTACGCAGAAATATAAAGCATAGAACGAGTTCGGCTTTTTGATGAGCTTGCATGTGTAAAGTTGAACATCAAATGAACCGTTCGGGAATTCCCGGCTTGACCATTTTGCAATGTCTTCGTCAAGCTCTGCATCTGTTTTGTCGCTGTAATCGAGCACGATAACGGCTTCGGGCGGCTGCTCTGAAAAATACTGCTTAACGCCTTTGCCGTCCTTACGCATGCGTATTGATGCGCTGCGGTTTCTGTGAAGACCGAGAGAGATTGCCTGAAGCATTATATTCACATCTATCTCAGCATCAAAGTGAAGCATCGAGCAAATGTTGATTATTGATTTTGTTTTTGAGTACTTTTGACTGTAATACATTACTCCCTGGGAGGCAGTAAGCGGATACAGTATCGGATCGTTTGGCATTTAAAGAATATCCTCCTTTTCTGAAATATGACAAAAATGCCGGGGAAACATTTTTTGGACGGATTTCGGGGAGAAATACCGCCTATATTTTGGGGGAACCTGTCCGCTTTGATGCGCGGACTGTTTAAGGTCTTAAACAGGTATATTTTACAACAAGAAAATGTGTATTGCAATAATAATAAGGTACATATGTTGTGTATATTGGCAAAAATCACAATTCACGAGTTGTTAACATTATTTATATTGACTTTATTGTATGTTGCGTGTATTCTTTAGTAAGACAATTATAGGCTGTCAAATATATTTTTTCACAATTAAATTTAAAAAAGGTATTGACAGCAAGGCCGTCAGGCTGTAATAATATTGTATTGACATCTGTAAAGGTGTTAGAATGTGTATTCTAAATGATGTAAAATATCAGGGAGGAAAGAACGATGAAGAAAATGAAGAGAATAATTGCGCTGCTCACAGTAGTTTGCATGATGGCATCTTTGGTTACCATGTTTGCAAGCGCAAAGATTGACAGAGGTATCGGTGATAACTTGATCGTGCTCGGCAACATTGATGCAGAGGCAACAGGTGTTACACTTAATCTTGAAGGTGGCTCAATCGAGGCTGAAAAAGCAACAGGCGATGAGTGGTGGTATTCACTTGCTCAGAGATGGTCAGACGGTGAGTATTGGGTATGCGTTGATACAGAAGAACTTTACAGTGACTGGTTCAGTGAAAACACAATCACATCCATGACAGTGCACTGGGGCGATGTTTCCAAGGAAGTTCCCAAGGAAGGTATCGTAATCGACAAGACAACTATCGTTGACATGATCTTGTTCTTCGCTATCAGAGACGAATTCAAGCCCAAGCCGACAGTAGCTCCCACAGTTCCCCCGACAGTAGCTCCCACAGCTCCTGCAACAGTTGCTCCCACAGCTCCTGCGACAGTAGCTCCCACAGCTCCTGCAACAGTTGCTCCCACAGCAACTCCCGTTCCCACTGCTGTTCCCACAGCTGAACCCACAGTTGAGCCCACAGCTGAGCCTGACACACCGAAGACAGGTTCAAGCGTAAGCGCATTGTCAACAGTATTCATGGCTCTCGGTCTCATGGGCCTTGCAAGCCTCGCTGTAGTAACAGTAAAGGAAAAGTCCAGATAAGGGAAATTTCCGGGGCTAATCATAGCTTTGTGATTAAAGAGTATCGTTCACTCTCAAAGCAATAAATACAGCATTTCAAGGTGAGTCACATTTGTGATTCACCTTTTTGCACAGAAAGATATAGATTTCAGCAGATATTAAAATAGAGGTTTTAAATGTATAAAATAGTAAAGAAGCAGGAATTAAACCCAACCGTTACTTTGATGGAAGTTGAGGCACCAATGGTTGCACGAAAGGCAGAACCCGGGCAGTTTATAATTTTGCGCACAGATGCAGATGGTGAAAGAATCCCCTTGACCATAGCTGATTTTGATAGGGAAAAGGGAACGGTTACCATAATATTCCAGGTAGTAGGTGCTACAACCGAAAAGCTCAATCATAAAAACGAGGGTGAGTTTATAGAGGATTTTGTCGGTCCTCTGGGCGTTATGACACATACTGACGGTTTGAAAAAGGTTGCAATCGTCGGCGGAGGTGTTGGCTCTGCCATTGCGTATCCTATTGCTAAAAAGCTTCATGCACTTGGTGCGGAGGTCCATTCAATAGTGGGCTTTAGAAATAAAGAACTCGTTATATTGAAGGACGAGTTTGAAGCAGTTTCCGATAAGCTTAAAATAATGACAGATGACGGCAGCATCGGCGAGAAAGGTCTTGTAACCGATGCACTTCGTGTGCTCATAGAATCGGGTGAGCAGTATGACCGCGTTATAGCAATCGGTCCGTTGATTATGATGAAGTTCGTATGCAAGCTTACAAAAGAGTACGGCATTAAAACCGTTGTGAGCATGAATCCCATAATGATAGACGGTACGGGAATGTGCGGTGGCTGCAGATTGACGGTTGGCGGTAAAACAAAGTTCGCCTGCGTTGACGGCCCCGACTTTGATGGTCATGAAGTCGATTTTGACGAGGCAATGGAGCGTGCCTCAGCTTACCGTGATTTTGAACGCAAAGCACACGATGAAGCCTGCAATCTCTTTAAGGGGGTAAAATAATATGCCTAATATGTCTTTGAAAAAGAATGAGATGCCTTCTCAGGAACCGGATGTAAGAAATAAGAATTTTGACGAGGTAGCTCTCGGCTACACAAGCGAGCAGGCAAAGGATGAGGCAGAACGTTGCTTGAACTGCAAGCATAAGCCCTGTGTAAACGGCTGTCCCGTACAGATAGATATCCCTGCATTTATAGCTCTTGTTAAAGAGGGCGATCTTGAGGGTGCATACAATAAAATCTCCGAGTCAAGCTCGCTTCCTGCAGTATGCGGCAGAGTTTGCCCCCAGGAAAACCAGTGTGAAAAATACTGCGTGCGTGGCATAAAGGGCGAAAGTGTAGGTATCGGCAGGCTTGAACGCTTTGTTGCAGATTGGCACTTAGCCCAGGAAAACAACAATACACCGCAAATTGAAAAGAACGGCCACAAGGTAGCTGTTGTCGGCTCAGGTCCTGCGGGTCTTGCCTGTGCAGGTGAGCTTGCGAGAAAGGGCTATTCCGTAACCGTTTTTGAAGCACTCCATGTAGCAGGTGGCGTTTTGGTTTACGGTATTCCCGAATTCAGGCTTCCCAAAGAGATAGTAAGAAAAGAGATAGAAAATCTCAAGGCGATGGATGTTGAGATAAAGACCAATGTGGTAATCGGTAAGTCGATATCCATTGATGAACTTTTTGAGGACGGCTTTGAAGCTGTATTTGTCGGCTCAGGTGCAGGACTTCCGAGGTTCATGGGTATACCGGGCGAGAACCTCCGTGGCGTTTACAGCGCAAACGAGTTTTTAACACGCGTAAATCTTATGAAAGCATATCGCGAAGGAAGTGCAACTCCCATTCAGAATGTAAAGCGCGTAGCGGTAGTCGGCGGCGGAAATGTTGCAATGGATGCCGCACGCTGTGCAAAGCGTCTCGGTGCTGAAGAAGTTTACATCGTTTACAGACGCTCCGAAGAAGAACTTCCTGCCCGTCGTGAAGAAGTTGAACACGCAAAGGAAGAGGGAATAATCTTCAAGCTTCTCACAAATCCCATCGAGATTTTACCCGATGAAAACCGCATTGTCGGTGGTATAAAGTGCGTTGAAATGGAACTCGGTGAGCCCGACGAGAGTGGCAGGCGTCGCCCCGTTGTCAAGAAAGGCTCCGAGCATGAAATAAAGGTCGATTGTGTAATAATGTCAATCGGCACATCACCCAATCCCCTCATCCGTGATACTACAGACGGGCTTGATACCCAAGCCTGGGGCGGTATCATAACAGATGATGACGGACTCACCTCAAGAAAAGGCGTTTACGCAGGCGGAGATGCCGTAACAGGCGCGGCAACTGTTATATTGGCAATGGGAGCAGGGAAGAAGGCGGCAAAAGCAATCGACGAGTATTTAGCTGACCGCTGATAAACACTTTCTTTTCCGCTTTTCCTCGACTCGCCTTGTCGGCGTACCGACAAAGTACGCCTATATTTTTAGTTTTTACTTTATCTGCGAATTTTCGCAAATAGTTTTGTTGTAAATCTTGAAAGAGTGTTTTTGAATAGCACAAACATATACTATTACAAAGGAGTAACTACAATGAAAAAGACTATTTCGTTCTTGATGGCAATGATCTTTGTGCTCTCGTCATTTCATGTTGTTTTAGCAGCATATGATTTAGGCGATCTCACAGGCGATAATAAGGTGAATTCGCGTGATATAGCTTTGTTGCAGAGATGCGTAACAGGCATGACAGAATTGAGCGAAGAAGAAATTAATGCTGCTGACATAAATGGTGACGGTAAGGTTAATTCGCGCGATATAGCATCGCTTCAAAGGCATGTAACAGGAATTGCACCTATCGTAACAAAAGAACCTATCGTTACAGAAAAAGCGACAGCATATCCTACTTTTACTCCAAGCCATCTTGGAGAGAATGAGTATTATATCACATATAATATTACTTATAATGATGCTTATCTGAAAAAATTGAGTGATGAAGGCAGAATATCTAATTCTAATCCTCAAACATACATATCGGAAGAAGGTCTTGTTTTAGAAGATTTGTATGTTGATGGATACAATTTCAAGGGTTGGTATACTTCACAAACAGGCGGAGAGAGAGTAACAGAAATTTTTGCAGGAACTAAAGGCAAAAAAACACTTTATGCACAGTGGGAAAAGGTAGAATACACTATAACGTTTGACTCACCCGATGTACCTTGGGAAAGTGTTACATATACAGTTGACAAGGGAATAACGCTTACAAATCCCTATTGGTTTGGCTATACTTTTGTTGGTTGGTCAAATGATGATGGCTTTATTGTTACGAGTATAAAGCCGGGAACTGCAGAAAATATTACACTCCACGCGAACTGGACTTCAAATCGTAACAGAGCTACCAGCTATGGTGTCTATAATGATCCTATAATAATAGAGGATGATACAAGCGGACAGTTTTTATTTATTTACAACATAGGCAAAATAGATAATGTACCGCTCTCAGTTATCGAGTATATTGGAAATACACAAACTTTGAAGATTGATAAGGAATATTCGGTAAGTAATTATATTTCGTCTGAACGAGCAGAAATTATAGCTAATTCAGTATCAAACGCAACAACAAGAAGTTCAGGTTGGACTCTTTCAAAAGAATGGAATACGGTATATGAATCAAGTGATGAATATGGAGAATCACAATGTAAAAGCGAGGAAAGAACAGATTCCGAGGGCAATGTAGTAGGTGGAAATTATTTTGTAAGTAATAGTTCTAGCGGTTCCTCGTATGTAAGTACGGAATCGGGAGGATCCAAAGCTTCATCATCAAAGGTGACAACAGAAGAATCGGCAGGATTAAATTCATCTTATGACAAATCTACTGAAAAATATGCTGATGCTAAACTTGGTGTGCAAAATACAACCGAATTGAATGCAGGGGTATCCTTGCCTGTAAAGTTTGTAGATGTAAGTGCAGGGATCAAAAACACGACAACTGTGAATGCAGAGGTTGCATCGGGAAGAAAAGATAGTACAGCATTTCATATAGACGGTCATGTTTCAACTTACGTAGGAACATTAAAAACAAATGATTCATCTGAATATTACAAGACAGCAGCAAATCAATCGAGCACATGGAACTCTGCATCAGGCTATGAGAAGAGTTATCAAACAAGCCGAAACTCACAAATTTCAGCTGCTATTTCTGAACAGATATCTAAAAAAACAAGTTATAGTGTAAGTGATGCACTTGGAGGAAAAGATAGCAAGACGGAATCTGTTGCAGGAACTGATACGAGAAAAGAAGAGTACTCAACAAGCTTAAAATATTCAGAAGGAACTACAGAAACTGCGACGAAACGCTTAGTATATACTTCAGATAGACCGGGATATTATAGGCTTGTAATGGCAGGAACGGTTCATGTTTATGGTGTTGTAGGTTATGATGTTGCTACTGCATCGTATTATACATATACGTTTAATGTTCTTGATGATGAAAGACATGAGTTTTTAGATTATTCTAAAGATAATGCTAATTTTGATGATTGTGAAAATGGCATTGTTACTTTTGAGGTTCCTTATGCTGTGAATGAATACATTTTAGGCGTTACAGGAAAAACAAAAGGTCTTGAAGTTGATCTTGATGGTTCAGTGGTTGGATTTACGGAGCCTGAAGGTTTTGACGGAACTGTTGCCATACCTCAATATTATTCTGTCAACAATGGCGATGGAACATACTCAGCGTATAGAACAACGGAGATTGAGAGTGGTGCTTTTAAAGGAAACAAAAATATAAAAACTATAATATTACCTTTGTATGTTACTGAAATACCAGCAAATGCATTTGAAGGTTGTACAAATCTTGAGACAGTCATTGCATATGGTGTAACAAAGATAGGTGCGAATGCATTCAAGGGATGTATATCTTTGAAAAAGTTTGCGCTTGATAATGAAATTGTCTCATTAGGTACGAATGCATTTAAAGATGTTGCAGAGATAGCTGTTATGGCAGCAAATCCTGATGTTGCAAATGCTGCGATTAATTCGGGAGCAAAACGAATTACGTTGAATGTTTCCCATATGGAAGGCACTTATGATAATAGAAAGCTTGTTATTTCCGAGAAAACGGAATATTTTGCATTTATAAGTGACGGTGTTGCATATAACAATCTCCAGATTGCTTCGGATGCAAAAGAAACGTTTATCAGCAATGTAGTGTTCAAAGGTAATACCGGAGTGCCTTTAAGCTTGAATTGTCAAAAAATATCTCTTAGCAGAGTAACAGTTGATAATAGTCAAGGTTTTGCACTTGTTTCATCTGCCGAGAAAGCTGAAATAAGCCTTTTTGGAAATGTAAAATTAAATTCCCAAAGTGAAAATGCTGTGATAAGCAGAAATGCAATTTTGAGCAAATCTAACGCTGGAGTTGCAAGTTCACTTAATCTAAATGGTAATTATCTTGTTTGTGGTGATATAACAAACGATAAGATGATTAATTTTAGTGATGGCAAGATAATAAAGATAAATGAAGATGAATTTGAGTCAATGATATCATCGAGCATTGTGACTTTTGATGCAAATGGTGGTACAGTAAGCGAAAATACAAAGGTTGTATATTATGGTAGTAAATATGGTGTATTACCGGTACCTACACGTCAATATTATAGCTTTACAGGATGGTATACTGAAAAAACGGGCGGAACAAAGATAACTGCCGATACAACGGTTGAATTCATTGCAAATCACACATTGTATGCACAATGGACGCAAGATAAAATAACAGTAAAGTTTGATGCAAATGGCGGTAATGTTGATGAAACTTCACGTGTTGTATCTTGCGGATCAGCAATAGGAGCGATGCCTGTCGCAAATAGAGATTATCATCGTTTCCTTGGATGGTTTACAACACCCGGTGATGATGGTGCTTTGGTTACTGAAAGCATGGTATGCTCAGGTAATACAGATATTACAATTTATGCTCATTGGGTGCTTAATACTATTTCGGGATGGGTTAATTCTTCGCAGTTGCCAAGTGATGCTCAAATCATAGATACTAAGTGGTCATATATATTTAGGGAGTATACAACGAATTCAGCTTCATCGCTTTCAGGATGGACGTTGTATGATACTCAAAGAACATCTTGGGGCGGTTGGAGTGGTTGGAGTACAACTAACCCAACAAACGGGGTGCGAAATGTAGAGTCGCGCTCGGTTTATGATCATACAGAGTATCATTATTACAGGTGGACAAATTCTAGACATACTGCTATATATACTTATAGAAACCCAGAAAAATTTAATTGTATAATATTAGAAGAGACTTGGTTTAATTATCAACTTCCCATTGTTCCTGGTTATAATTCCATTGCGTATGTTGCAGGTACAGATAGCGAGCAACAAGCAAATAGATGGGTAAAAGCAAACTCTCCTGATAATTTGAGTGTTGATAAAACATTCACTCGAACCGTAAACCGTACAGAGTGGCGTTATCAGGAACCTGTATATACTTATTACTACTACAGAGATGTGGCAAGAGAAGCAACATCAGATCCGACCGGTCAGAGCAATGTATCAAATGTAGTAAAATGGGTACAGTATCGTAATAAATAAAATATTTTAATATTGCTAAAGCACCGTTAAAAAAGCCAACGGTGCTTTTCACTGCTGCATCTTGTGAATAAAACTTTGAATCCATTTTGCGTGAGTGCTATAATAAGCTATAACTAACATTTAGGGTGTGAGTATATGAAACTTGAGTTTGATGTTCGTGGCATGACGTGCTCGGCGTGTTCTGCCCATGTTGAGAGGGCAGTAAAAAAGCTTGACGGTGCAAAGAGCGTGAATGTAAACCTTCTTGCAAACAAGCTTACTCTTGAGTATGAAAAGAGTGCCGATGATATAATAAAAGCGGTCAGGGATGCAGGGTATGAAGCATCTTTGAGGCAGAAAAGCCGTGAAAAAAATCAGGCAAGAGAAAACAGTGGCTTTAATCGGGAAAGCGAGATAGCTTCGATGAAGAAAAGACTTTTTACATCGATTGTTTTCATGCTGCCGCTTTTTTATATTTCCATGGGCGGTATGATGGGCCTTCCCATGCCCGATTTCTTTGTGGGCGAGAGCAATTTGCTTGTTCTAGCGTTCACGCAGTTCCTGCTTGCACTTACAATAGCGTACATTAACCGTAAATTCTTTCAGGTTGGCTTTAAAATGCTTTTTAAGGGCTCGCCCAACATGGATAGCCTTGTGGCAATAGGCTCGTCTGCTGCCATAATATACGGCATATTTACGATATACAAGATGGCTTTGGGCGATTCTGCAGTTCATGGGCACGATTTATACTTTGAGTCGGCAGGCATGATATTAACGCTTGTGACTTTCGGTAAGCTTATGGAAACGAAAGCCAAGGGCAGAACGAATGAAGCTATCGTGAAGCTCATGGACCTGTCGCCAAAGACAGCACACATAGAAAAAGACGGAACAGAAATCGAGGTAGCCGTTGAGGACATAGAAAAGGGCGACATCGTTGTAATAAGACCGGGCGAGAGAATACCCGTTGACGGCGTGATAATCGAGGGAAAAACAAGTATTGACGAATCTGCAATCACGGGCGAAAGCATACCGAGGGACAAGACAGCAGGCGATAAGGTAATTGCCGCAACCGTCAACAAGTCGGGCTTTTTCAAGCTTCGTGCAACAAATGTAGGTGATGAAACAACGCTTGCACAGATTATACGCCTGGTTGAGGAAGCATCAAGCTCTAAAGCTCCCATTGCTTCGCTTGCGGATAAGGTAAGCTCTATATTTGTTCCTGCCGTAATCATAATCGCGGTATTGGCTATGGCTGTTTGGCTTATATGCGGTGCCACGCTTGAGTTTTCGCTCATGATAGGCATATCGGTGCTTGTAATATCATGTCCCTGTGCGTTGGGGCTTGCAACGCCTGTTGCAATAACTGTCGGAATGGGCAAGGGTGCAGAGAACGGCATTTTGATGAAATCGGCAGAGGCACTTGAAACGGCACATCTTATTGATACCGTAGTCCTTGACAAGACGGGCACGCTTACTTTAGGCAAGCCGTCGGTTACCAATATAATGCATGAAAGCACGATTGAACGGCATGAGCTCATGAGTATTTTGGCTTCGATCGAAAAGCCGTCCGAGCATCCCTTGGCGGAAGCGATACTAAAAAAGGGAGAGGAAGAAAAAGCAACCTTGCAAAAGGTTGAAAGCTTTACCGCCGTTCACGGCTTGGGTATCGAGGCAATGTTGAACGGAAAAACATATTTTGCAGGCAATAAAGAAATGCTTGATATGCACGCTGTTAAAATATCAACGGAGTATATCAATAAAAGCGAACAGTATGCAAACGAGGGTAAAACGGTTATATATCTTGCCTGCGAAGGTGAGTTTTTGGGAATGTTGGCAGTTGCTGATACTTTAAAGGCAGACAGCAAGGAAGCAATAAAGCGTTTCAAGGAGATGGGAATTGAGCCCATTATGCTGACGGGTGACAATCACCGCACAGCCAAAGCGATAGCAAGGGAATTGGGTATAGAAAAGGTTGTATCCGAGGTCATGCCCAAGGACAAGGAACAGGAAATAAAAAGGCTCAAGAGCGAGGGCAAGCGTGTTGCAATGATAGGTGACGGCATAAACGATGCAGTCGCACTTACAAGTAGTGATGTCGGCATTGCAATCGGTGCAGGAACGGATATTGCCATAGAATCTGCCGATATAGTTTTGATGAAAAGCTCGCTCATTGATGCAACCGTGGCAATCGAGCTTTCAAAGAAAGTTATACGCAACATAAAGCAGAATCTTTTCTGGGCATTTTGTTATAATATTATTGGCATACCCATTGCAGCAGGCGTTTTGTATACGGCTCTCGGAATAAAGCTAAGCCCCATGATAGGCGCAGCAGCAATGAGTTTAAGCTCCGTTTGTGTTGTATCAAACGCATTAAGGCTCAAGCTTTTTAAACCAAAAACACAGGCAACTGATATAAAGACGGATACAAAGAAAGGAGAAACCAAAAAAATGATAAGAAAAATTAAGATTGAAGGCATGATGTGCACACATTGCTCATCAAGAGTTGAAAAGGTATTGAACGCACTTGACGGCGCAAGTGCAAAAGTTGACCTCGAAGCAAAAACCGCCACAGTAACTCTCGAAAAAGAAATAAGCGACGAGGAACTCAAGCGTGTTATTGAAGATGCAGGATATGAGGTAGTAGAGATAAACTAAAAAATCGTATTTTCTTAGGCTCCCTTTTGTAAAGGGAGCTGGATTTTTGCGTAGCAAAAAGACTGAGGGATTGTAAAGTAATAGATCAAAGTTATAACTTATATTGAATAATGAATAAGTCATGTGAAAACTGCCCTTGGGCAGTTTTTATTGTAACAACCCCTCACTGCTCATTCTTTGCAGACAGCTCCCCTCGCAAGAGGGGAGCCTAAGAATAGCAGTGTTATAAGCTGATTATATTAAAGTTATCTGACTTGTTGCCCAATCAATTTCAATAAAGTGGAAAAAGTATCGGGGTTGTTAAGTTCAGCCCAAGTTGCAATGAATATATCTTCTGTAAAATCGTCAGAAGCTTTAGAAATCCATATTTTGTCTTTAGAAGCAATAACCGAGTATTTGGCTTTTAATTGTACAGCATAACTTCTCGCTTGTTTCTTTACTTCAAGCATAGCTTTTGAGTTTGGAATATTGTATTTAGCTTCAATATGCGCAAAGGCTGAATGATGACCTTCTGTAACAACGGGTTTTAATACAAAATCAGGAATTAAGGCATGATTGTGATTGCCTATCTCAATGTATAGCTGTTGCACATACTCATTTTCTGTATAACCGAGCTTTGAAAGAAGCGGTTTGATTAGATTGTTTTCAACATCTTTTTCATTTGTAAGGTTTTCGTTATCGCTTGAAATATCAAATTCAAGTCGCATAACATCAGCTTTCGCTAAATCCATGAGATGATTATATTCGGATGGCTTTAGCTCGACTCCGTTTATTCCCTGCATATTTTTGCGGACAATAGGAATATTCTTGAATATTTCGTCTTTCTGCAATTGCTTTTGTGATATTTGCTTGATTTTTACGGGGTTTGCTATATAGGTGCATCTGTAATAATAGAAAAACGGGTCGTTAAAGCCAATGGATACACTACGCCAAACGGAATCAACGGCACTAATAGGCGTTCTCAGATACATAACTATCATATCTCCTGCACGTGTGTCGGGATTGCATTGCCAACATGAAATTGTATCTGCATTGTCTTTTAAAAACACATCGTCTTTTGAACCGCCAATGAAGAAAGCACTTTTAGGCTCGGGCAAATCTTTAATTATATAACTGTCAATTCCACCTATATATTTTGGTGCAAAATCATAAAGAAAAGCGCATAATTCGTAGGGAGATAAGTTATGTTGATTTCTAAAATTAAAGAAAGAATCACAAAGAAGACCGTAATAAGAAAATCTGCCAATATAATCTTTTTTAACAGGCAATGGTGGTAAGGTAATGTCGAACTCTTGAGCTATTTTTTCAAGCACATTGAAGTTGAATTGGAAGTAGTAAGGAAAGAATAATTCGGGAAGTTCAATAGCTAAAAATGTTGTGTAGTATTCAATAAAGCCTGAAAACTGTGAAAAAACATCTTGTGGAGATAAAATGTCGTTGTTACTCATCCCATCATAAAGAGTTTGAAGGGCTGAAGCTATGCTATATTCTTGCTCCTCCAGCAAATAGGAATTTTGCAAATCATTAACAAGGTCTTCAAGCTGTAGTGTTGTACCGTCTAAAATAGACTTCATAGGGCAATATACGGATCTTAATTTATTGATGGTTGAGATATAATCTTTTGAAAGGTTTTCGGTTAGATTTTCCTCAAACATCTTAACTATCTCGCTGCCACCTGCGTTTAAGTATGTTTGCCACATATAATTGTTAAACATAGTAACCTCCTAAGTTTTTATTTGTTATAAACATACTCCGCCCTTTTTAGGACGGAGTATTGGTGCTTACTTATCAGTCGTGAGCTTTTGTGTTTATTTCGAAGAGGAGGTCTTTCAGGAAGTCGTCGAGGGGCATTGTGCCCTTATCGCCATCCTTGCGTGAGCGAACTGCGACGACGTTGTTTTCAACTTCCTTGTCACCGATTATGAGCATATAGGGTATCTTCTGCATCTGTGCTTCGCGAATCTTGAAGCCGATCTTTTCGTTGCGTGTATCGATTTCTGCGCGGATGCCGTAGCTCTCAAGCTTTGTCTTGAGCTCTTTTACTGCCTCGTGTGTGCGGTCGGTCATGGCAAGAACCTTTACCTGTACGGGAGCGAGCCATGTGGGGAGAGCACCTGCGTAACGCTCTATGAGGAGAGCAAGTGTACGTTCATAGCAGCCAATGCTTGTGCGGTGGAGAACATAGGGGTACTTCTTCTCACCGTCTGCATCAACATATGTCATGCCGAAGCGTTCTGCAAGCTGGAAGTCAATCTGTATTGTTATGAGAGTATCTTCCTTGCCGTGTACGTTCTTGATCTGGATATCAAGCTTCGGACCGTAGAATGCGGCTTCACCGTCTGCCTCGACAAAGTCAAGATTTAAGTCGGTGAGGATCTTGCGCATCATGGCCTGAGTGCTTTCCCAGCTCTCTTTTTCACCGATGTACTTGTCACGGTTGTTCTCGTCCCACTTGGAGAAGCGGTATGTTACGCTGTCAGCAAGGCCGAGAGTTTCAAGCATGAATTTTGCAAGGTCAAGACAGCCCTGGAATTCTTCTTCTACCTGGTCGGGACGGCAAGCCAAATGTCCTTCTGAAATCGTGAACTGGCGGAGGCGGATAAGGCCGTGCATTTCGCCCGATGATTCCTTGCGGAAAAGTGTTGAGGTTTCGTTATATCGAAGCGGTAAATCACGGTATGAGCGTGAACGGTTGAGGTATGCCATGAACTGGAACGGGCAGGTCATGGGACGGAGTGCGAATACCTCGGACTCGTCCTCTTTATCGGGGTCGCCGATTATAAACATATTGTCACGGTAATGGCCCCAATGTCCCGAAATCTTGTAAAGGTCACTCTTTGCCATGAAAGGCGTCTTTGTAAGCAAATAGCCCCTTCTTTGTTCTTCGTCTTCTACAAAACGCTGGAGAAGCTGAATAACTCTTGCACCCTTGGGCAAAAGTATGGGTAAGCCCTGACCTATCGTGTCAACCGTTGTGAAAAGCTCAAGCTCACGACCGAGCTTGTTGTGGTCGCGCTTCTTTGCTTCTTCAAGCTGTTCAATATAAGCATCAAGGTCAGCCTTCTTTTCAAAAGCTGTGCCGTAAATACGCTGAAGCATCTTGTTCTTTTCATTGCCGCGCCAATATGCGCCTGCAACATTCATGAGCTTAACATTCTTGACTTTATCAGTGCTTTCAACGTGTGTGCCTGCACACAAGTCAACAAAATCACCCTGGCGGTAGAAGCTTATAACTGCATCCTCGGGCAAGTCCTGAATGAGCTCTACCTTGTAGGGCTCGTCAAGCTCTTTCATATAAGCGATTGCCTTTTCTCTTTCAAGCTCAAAGCGTTCAAGCTTCAAAGCCTCGTTTGAGATTTTAGCAATTTCCTTTTCGATTGCTGCAAGGTCATCGGGAGAAAGCGTTTCTTCCATGTCAAAATCATAGTAGAAACCGTTTTCAATAGCCGGACCTATTGCAAGCTTTGCTTTGGGGTAAAGGCGCTTTACAGCCTGCGCAAGCATATGTGAAGCGGTGTGCCTGTATGTCCAGCGACCGCCTTCGTCAGCAAAAGTCAAAAGCTTAAGCTCATGGTCACCGCTTATGGGAGCAAAAGCATCAATGCGAACGCCGTCAAGCTCTGCTGCGAGCGTTGCCTTTTTAAGACGAGGACTTATGCTTTCTGCAATGTCAAGTGCCGTTATACCGTCTTTATACTCTTTGACAGCACCGTCGGGGAATGTGATTTTCATGGGGTTATATCTCCTTTTTTATATTCAGATTAAAATAAAAACGCCCCAAGCAAAAGCTAGGGACGGACAAAACATATCCGCGGTTCCACCCTAATTGGAAGACCCACTTTAAAGAGCTTAACGCGCTCAGCACGACCATGGTCACGGGGCGGTAAGGACTTGCACGAATTTTCAAACGCTTCCAGCCAAAGGCGTTTTTCTCTTGTGAAAATAAAGAGTGCAGCCAAAACCCGATCATTCCACGCTACAATGAAAATTATAATGGTGTAAATGCGAATTGTCAAGTTTACAGTTTTTTCTTTGTAAAATTCGGTGTTTTTTTGAACATACTATTGCGTGATAGCATAAATTGCTCATGATGTAATAGTTTTAAGCGAGGTAAGCAGTATGGGGATATATTCTGTTAATACGCATGAATACGGTATAGATGTAAAGAGAATTTTGGAACGCAGATTAAAGCAGGTAAGTTCAAAGCTTATACTTGAAAAAACGGACAAGGAAACAGTGAGCACAGAAATAGAGAGTGAAAAAGAGATGGAAAAGTGGTGCAGTGCATTAAGCCGCTTGCTTTTGCACGACATAGCACCGTTTGAGCTTGCAAAAATCGTGGACGCCTTACCGTTTTCGCTTGACGAGCGGAAAGAGATATTAAAAGAAGCAGTCAAAAATTCAAAGAACGTACTTGGCTACAGCGCGATAAGGAAAATGCTTCTTGAATATTTCAAAGAAGATGACAGCTTAAATCTTGAGGGCTTTGTGTTTTTCAGAATGGCGGACACAAAGAGTAAGTGGGAAGGCTGTATCGACGACGCACTTCATGAGTTTGCTGTAAGGAATGAATACCTTGAGCTTATGAGTGTGTGGGCGTCTTTTGCCAAGATGAGTCCTAACAGAACAGGCGAGGTAAATGTAATACTTCACCCTGACGGAAGCTGTACCTTAACGGACGAATCGGACAGCCGTATCGACTGCACAAGATGCACATTTGACGGTATCGTGAGCGTGCTTGTGGGGCTTGCACCTGAGCATATAACCGTCTATGATATGTCGGCAGGCGAGAGTCGCGGTGTTGCAGAGCTCCTTGTGCGAGTGTTCGAGGACAGGGTAAGATTTTTAAAATAAATTGATATAAGTTCAAATAGCGTTTATACTGTTTAGTATGAACGACTTGATCAAAGAAAAGCTCAAGCTTTTGCCCGACCTGCCCGGCGTATATAAAATGTTCGATGCAGGCGGTAATTGCATATATGTCGGAAAAGCGGTCAACCTTAAAAACCGAGTCCGTCAGTATTTCCGCACAACGGATACCTTGCTTCCAAAGGTTCGGGCAATGGTTTCCCATGTGACGGATTTTGAGTATGTCATAACAACGAACGAAACAGAGGCGTTGAGCCTTGAAAGCAATCTTATAAAAGAATTAAGACCTAAATACAACATACTTTTAAAGGACGACAAGCATTTCCCGTATGTACGGCTCAATGTCAAGCAGGATTTTCCGAGGTTTGAGGTTGTACGCAAAATTAAAAATGACGGTGCGCGGTATTTCGGACCTTATTTAAGCGTGTTTGCACTTCGTGAGTCGCTTGCTGCAATAAGGGAGCTTTTCCCTGTAAGACATTGCAAGAAGGATATAAAAAAAGCTATCGCAAGGCGTGAACGCCCGTGCCTTATGCACCACATAGGCAAGTGCTGTGCTCCGTGTTCGGGCAAGGTCACGAGGGAGGAATATTATGAACTTCTTTCGGGAATAATTGCATTTCTTGAAGGAAATACCGATGATGTCATAAAGATGCTTTCTCAAAAGATGTACGAAGCATCTGAAAAAATGGAGTTTGAGCGTGCGGCGTTTTTCCGCGACAGAATAAATTCATTAAAGCAGTTAAATGAAAAACAGCAGGTGATTTCGGTTGCCCGAACCGAGCGTGATGTGCTTGCACTTGTAAGGCGAGCAAGCGAAGCTTTGATTTTTATGCTCTTCATGCGCGGAGGAAAAGTAATCGGCACACAGCATTATGGGATTGAGTGCACAGAAGACGAGAAAAATGAAAATATAATGGCATCTTTTATAAAACAGCACTATTTTGAGGCAACACTTGTCCCGAAAGAAATTGTTGTTTCCGATATGCCCGATGATAAAGAAGCAATAGAAGCATGGTTATCGGAAAACGCAGGGCATAAAATATCGATTCTCTGCCCCCAACGCGGTGAAAAGGCAAAGCAGATTGGGATTGCCGTTAAAAACGGTGAGGAAGAGCTTGATAAGCTTGCCTTGCTTGAAAAGCGTGAATGGGAAAAGGGCGAGGGTGCGGCTGCACGCCTGTCGATATTATTGGGGATGGACTTTGTGCCGTACCGCATAGAATGTTTTGATAACTCGCACATAATGGGACGTGATACGGTTTCGAGCATGGTCGTTTTCGAGGGCGGAAAGCCTGCAAAGAAAAAATACAGAAGGTTCAAGGTGAAGACCGAAGTCAACGGTGATGACTATGCCGCTATGCGTGAAACGCTTACAAGACGATTTGAGCGCTTAAGAAACGGAGATGACAAATTCTCCGAGCTCCCCGATTTACTCGTTGTAGACGGTGGCAGGGGACAGTTAAATGTAGCCCTTGAAGTGCTTGGCGAGTACGGCTTAACGGATATTTTTGCAATAGGCTTGGCCGAGAAAAACGAGGAGATAATTCTGCCAAATGAGAGCGAGGCACTTGTGCTTGATAGAAAAGACGGTGCTTTGCACCTTTTGCAGAGATTGCGTGATGAAGCGCACCGCTTTGCGATAACGTACCACAGGAGCTTGCACGCAAAAACAACGCTTTATTCTGTCCTTTCGGAGATTGATGGGATAGGTGAAGCGAGAAGGCGCGCACTCTTTGATGCTTTTATAACGCTTGATGCGATAAAGTCTGCAAGCGTTGAGGAGCTTGCAAGCGTTAAGGGAATGAGCAAGCCTTCAGCGGAAGCGGTTTATAAATATTTTCATTCATAATTAAACAGAGAAAATGAGAAAAACCTCCGTCACAAGTTTGTGACGGAGGTTTTGTTTAAACTGTTTATTTTGAATTATTTGTTCTGGAAGTCATATGTACCCCAGGGCTGTACAGCCATTGTATCGGGCAAGAAGCCGTATGCGAGGTAGAACTTCAAGATGTTGGAGAACATGTAGATCATGTTGCAGTAGTTCATTGTACCAAGGTCACTT
>JAFQXA010000001.1 GCA_017407205.1 Clostridia bacterium | reverse complement strand
CTTTTTTCAACGAAATAAATCCTTTAAGGGATTTGTGAAATACGCTTCGCGTGTGAAATATTGCTTTGCAATGTGAAATGTCTGCGGACATGGGTGGATTTATTTCATTTCACTTAATGCGTCAGCATTAAATTTCACAATGTCCGTCAGTACATTATTTCATATTTTGCGAGAGCAAAATATTTCACCAAAAAGACCACCGTATGGTGGTTTTTTTGTTGTGTCAGCCCTATAGAAGGGACTCGAAGGGCAGAAAAGAAAACGCTCCTGTGTGAGCGTTTTCCTGCCCCGGGTAGCGAATGAAGCGAAGTGCACGCAGTACGGAGTACAAGTAAACCGCGAAATGAGCGGAGAGTCCCTGAGGGTGTACCAGAAAAAAGCACTTCACAGGAAGCGCTTTTTTCAACGAAATAAATCCTTTAAGGGATTTGTGAAATACGCTTCGCGTGTGAAATATTGCTTTGCAAAGTGAAATGTCTGCGGACATGGGTGGATTTATTTCATTTCACTTAATGCGTCAGCATTAAATTTCACAATGTCCGTTAGTACATTATTTCATATTTTGCGAGAGCAAAATATTTCACCAAAAAGACCACTCAAGTTTATGCCCGGAGTGGTCTTTGTTTTGTTATCTTCCATAATACATGTAAGCGGTGCGCTTTTTGCGTTTACGCCTCTTTTTCTTCTTGGGCGAGGTGCCGAAGAAGAGTATGAGCAATATTACGAGGAGTGCAAGAAGCACCCAGAAAATCCAACTGTTTCCGCCTGTGCTGTCTGAGATTTTCTCAAGGATTATTGAGCCTGAGCCGTGGGGCCCCGAGGTTGTGCTGTTTGTTATGTCGAGTACGGTGCGAGAGGCGGTAAGAGGTGCTGTGAAGAGCGTTGTGCCGTCATAGGTGTAACGGATTGTGCCTATTTGCTCGCCTGCGTATATGGGGGCTGTGAGAGGCTCGTGAGACCATTCAACCGTTGACTCTATGAGTGAAGGGTTTTGCCTGATTTGTGCAATTGTATCTTTGTCGGTGCGGATTTGAGCAGAAGCAAGGTCGATATTTACTGTGAGCTTGCCGTCGTTTATATCGTTGAATGAAGCGTTCAACACTTGTTGTTCGAGCGTTGAAGAGAGATTCAATGAAGAAACGCTCAATGTTTCTGTATCGTCAAAGCCCCAATCAAAGAGCTTGCGTGCACTTGAAAAACGATAATCGTCCGCTTCGTCCTCAAATAAAACCGCAATGAGTTCAACTCCGTCTTTTTCAGCGCTTGCTACAAGACAGCGTTTTGCATTTGGGGTCGAACCTGTTTTTACACCCGTTGTACCGCTGTATCTGTATGACTCGTCGGCTTCGGGCGATGTGTATATGAGCTTGTTTGTGTTTTCAAGAAAATATCCGTCGCTGTCACGGTTTGTGGGTTCTACCTGGTAGGTTGCAGTTGAGACTATCTTGCGGAAAGTTTCGTTCTTTAAGGCGTACTGTGTGAGCAATGCCATGTCGTAGGCGGTTGAGTAGTGGTCCTCATGATGCAAGCCGTTTGACTTGACAAAGTGAGTGTTTTTCATGCCAAGTGCTTGAGCTTTTTCGTTCATGAGGTTTGCAAACTCTGATTCTGTACCCGAAACGTGCTCGGCAATTGCCTGTGCGGCGTCATTGCCCGATACGAGCATCATACCGTATATAAGGTCAATAAACTTAATCTCCTCGTGACGGACAAAGCCCATCAGTGAGCCTGAATGCTCAACATTGTCACCGACTGTTACAGTCTCATAAAGGTCCTTACCGCTTTCAAGAGCGAGTATGCAAGTCATGATCTTTGTCGTACTTGCAGGGTACGCCTTTTCGTGAGCCGCTTTTTCATAAAGTATGGAGCCGGAATCGGCATCCATCAAAATCATGTGCGGAGTAGTGATTGATGATGGTGAAAATTCAGCAAAAGACTGCACCGAAAATGTGCAGAACAATACCGATATTACCAAAACGGCTGTGATATAATGTAAAATCTTCTTAGTCATAACTTATATAGTATACTCTGTATCTTGAAATATCGCAAGGAAAAAGGACTATAAATTATATGTTTTGCTTATACACATGATGTATGTAACACATAATTTACAACATTATGTTGTGTACGGTACACTTTTATTGCTTAAAAACCGTGCTATAAGAAAATACTATGAAACGATAAGAAAGCATATAGACCACAAAATGGCAATTCGTGGTATAATAAGCTTGTTGCGAAATGCGCACAAAATAAAATTTTTGGAGGTAACACATGGCAGCAACGATTTCCAGGGGTATTAAAGCTCCCATCATTCGTGAAAACGATGACATAGCAGAGATCGTAGTAGATTCGGTATTAAAGGCAGCTAAGGAAGACGGTTTTGAATTGCAGGACAGAGATGTCGTTGCAGTAACGGAGGCTGTCGTAGCAAGAGCAGCAGGCAATTATGCAAGCACCGATGATATTGCTGAGGATGTTAAAAATAAGTTTGGCGGTGAGTGTGTCGGCGTTATATTCCCGATTCTTTCACGCAACCGTTTTGCTATCTGTCTTCGCGGTATAGCAAGGGGCTCAAAGAAAGTTGTTCTGATGCTCAGTTATCCGTCAGATGAAGTAGGCAATCACTTGATAAGTCTTGATGCGCTTGATGACAGCGGTATAAATCCCTACAGCGATGTTTTGTCACTTGAGAAGTACAGACAAGCTTTCGGCTATCCCAAGCATCCCTTCACCGGCATGGACTATGTTGAGTATTACAAAAACCTTATCGAAGAAGAAGGCGCAGAGGCAGAGGTTGTTTTCTCAAACCGTGCGGAAGCTATATTGAACTACACAAAGAATGTTCTCTGCTGTGATATACACACACGCGAAAGAACACAAAGAAGAGTCAAAGCTGCAGGCGGTGAAAAGGTTCTGACGCTTTGCGAGATTTTGAACGCTCCCGTAAACGGCAGCGGCTATAATGCACAGTACGGTCTTTTAGGCTCAAACAAGGCTACTGAAAATACAATCAAGCTTTTCCCTGACAATGCACAGGAAGTCGCAGAAAAGATACAGGCGCTTCTTATCGAAAAGACGGGCAAAAAGGTTGAAGCAATGGTTTACGGTGACGGTGCATTTAAGGATCCCGTAGGCAAGATCTGGGAGCTTGCAGACCCCATTGTAGCTCCGGGCTATACTGACGGATTGAACGGCTTGCCCAATGAGCTTAAGCTCAAGTTCCTGGCAGACAATGATTTTGCTTCACTCTCAGGCGAAGCTTTGGCAGAAGCTATAAGAGAACGCATCAAGGAAAAGGATGCAGACCTTAAAGGTAAAATGGTTTCGGAAGGAACAACACCAAGACGCCTGACAGACCTCATCGGCTCACTTTGCGATCTTACATCGGGCAGCGGTGATAAGGGAACACCGATAGTATTGGTACAGAATTATTTTAAAAATTATGCAGATTGAGTTCAGAGCTTGATAAATCCTGCAACCACAGCACGCCATAAACCGCGTGCTGTTTTCTTTGTTGCTGCAGCTTGCAAAATTCGGTCATTTACGCTTTGGTAAAATCCCTCTTTTGCAAGCTTTGCGCCTCGACTTGCAAGATTTCTTAAGCTCTGATGGCTTGAGAAAAGAACATAAGTTGATAAATCTTGCAACCACAGCACGCCATAAACCGCGTGCTGTTTTCTTTGGGAATTCTGAAAAATAGCTGAAATTCTTGTTTTTTACAGGCTTTGCGTCATTGACAGAAAGCTTTTTTATGTATATTATAGAAACAGTATATATTATGTTGGTCTTACTATGCATTTTTGTGTACTTTGTTTTTAAAGGGGAAATCAAAAACAAATGCAATTCGGGGTATGACTGACATAGGGAGAAGGAGAGAAACCTATGGAGAACAGCAGATTTGATGCGCGAAAAACCTGGCGAACTATTTTCCTTGTGCTTCTTGATATTCTGACAGTAAACGCAACTGCCGCTATCGCATTGTGGGTAAGTTATGAGTTTAATTTACATTACGACCAACCGTATTTTTATCTCATGCGTATTGTAAAGCTCATACCTGTCTTTACTGTGCTTACTTTAGTCGCTATAGCATCTTTCAAGCTTTATAACAGCTTGTGGGAGTTTGCAAGCGTTTCCGAGCTCTGGCATATTGCTTTTGCCTGCGTGGTAGCTGTTGTTATTGAGGTTATAGGCCACAATGTGCTTGCACGCATTGCACCTGAAGCTGCACTTTCAGGGCTTGCTCCCATGCCGAAGCGATACTACATAATACATTTCTTCCTGCTTTGCTTAGCATTGGGTACAACGCGCTTTGGCTATCGTGTACTGAGGAGAGTAAGGCACGGTGCGGCTTTGATGGTAAATCATGCTATAAAGGCGAAAAAGCGTACCATGGTAATCGGTGCAGGTAAGGCAGGCTCCCTGGTTATCCGAGAGCTTAATGACAGCGAGCTTTCAGATTGCCATGTTGTGTGTGTTATTGACGATTCACCTTCCAAAAAGGGTGGTTATATACAGAATGTAAAAGTTGTCGGTAACCGTGACGACATCATTGATGTCGCAAAAGAATATAAGGTAGAGGAAATAATATTTGCGATACCGACAGCCACGGCTGCGGACAAGCGTGAGATAATTTCTATCTGCCAAAAGACGGGCTGCACACTTCAGACGGTACCCGGTATATACCAGCTTGTAAACGGTGAGGTTGCGTTGCAAAAATTGCGTCGCGTTCAGGTTGAGGACTTGCTCGGCCGTGATGCTGTTAAGGTCAATATGGATGAAATTTTGGGCTATGTTGAGAACAAGGCCGTTCTTGTTACGGGCGGCGGTGGCTCAATAGGAAGTGAATTATGCAGACAGATTGCGGCACATAATCCCAAACGCCTTGTAATATTCGATATTTACGAGAATACAACTTACAGTATACAGAACGAAATACTCAAAAATCATCCCGATTTGAAGCTTGAGGTGCTTATCGGAAGTGTACGTGACGAAAAGCGTGTCAACCTGCTTTTTGAAAAGTACGGCATCGACATTGTTTACCATGCGGCTGCTCACAAGCATGTTCCGCTTATGGAGCAGAGTCCCAACGAGGCTATAAAGAACAATGTTTTCGGTACATACAATGTAGCACGTGCAGCGGATGCATATGGCTGTAAGAAGTTCGTTATGATTTCAACGGATAAGGCTGTAAATCCCACCAATATAATGGGCGCATCAAAGCGCATCTGCGAAATGATAGTACAGATGTTCAATGCAAGGTCGAAAACGGAGTTTGTTTCGGTAAGATTCGGTAATGTTTTGGGCAGCAACGGAAGCGTAATTCCGCTTTTCAGAAAGCAGATTGAAAACGGTGGCCCTGTAACTGTTACGCATAAGGATATTATCCGCTACTTCATGACCATTCCCGAAGCTGTTTCACTTGTTTTACAGGCAGGCGCTTTTGCAAAGGGCGGAGAGATATTCGTGCTTGATATGGGTGAGCCTGTCAGGATTGATGACCTTGCTCGAAACATGATTCGCCTATCAGGCTTTGAACCCGATGTTGATATCAAGATACAGTACACGGGCTTGCGTCCCGGCGAAAAGCTTTATGAAGAACTCCTCATGTCGGAGGAAGGCTTGGGCAAAACGGATAACCAGCTTATCTATGTAGGACATCAGATAGAGTTTGACGAAGAAGTTTTTACAAAACAGCTTGAAGAATTGAGACAGGCTTGTGGGGAGAATTCAAGGACTATAAAAGAGCTTGTTGAGGTTATTGTTCCCACATATCATATAACCGATAACAGTGAGCTCATAAACGGTGAAGCTGAAAAAGCGAATACTGCTGTTTCATGCTGAAAGAGTAAAGGCGTATTTTTGGAGGAATAAAAATGGAGCTTGGTCTTAAAAACAAAAGAGTTCTCGTAGTCGGTGCAAGCAAGGGCATAGGCAGGGCGACAGCTCTGGCATTTGCCTCTGAAAACTGCCATGTTGTTGCGGTTGCACGCTCTGCTGAGCTTTTGACTTCGCTTAAAGAAGAAGGCGAAAGAAAAGGTGCCGCTTCGTTTTCATATGAGGTTGCTGACATAATGGAATGCGATCCCAAAGCGTTTGCAGAGGAACTTATCTCAAAATACGGCGAGTTTGAGATAGTAATACAAAACGTCGGCGGTTCGCTTGTAAGCCGTAATCACCTTGCAGACAGTACGGATTGGAGCTATGCTTTAAGATTCAATGCTTTAGCTTCAATTGATATGAACAGCGTATTCTTACCGAGGATGATTGAAAAGGGCTGGGGCAGAGTTATTCATATTTCATCAGCTTCAGCACAGACCTTGAGAGGAAATCCGCTTTATGCTTCAAGCAAGGCTTTCCTGAATGCATATGTCACAACAGTTGGCAGACAGCTTGCTTCAAAGGGCGTTCTTTTAACGTCTGTAATGCCCGGTGCCGTTGCGTTTGAGGGAAGCTATTGGGATAATTTCACGGTAACAGATCCTAAGCGTTGTGAGGATTATCTTTCACACCATCAGGCAATCGGCAGATTCGGAACCTGCGAGGAGATTGCAGATGTTGTACTTTTCATGGCAAGTGAAAAGAGCTCGTTCATGCCTGCTGCGTGCGTTGCAGTTGACGGTGCAAGCATGTAATTATCAAAAAGCAAGAGGTCATGGAGTCATAGTATGAAAGCTTTTATAAAAAGAGCATTTGATTTAATTTTAAGTACGTTGGGCTTGATCGTTTTGTCGCCCATATTCCTTGTATTGTCCGTAATTATAGTGCTTGACAGCCCGGGTGGTGTGTTCTTCCGCGGTGAGCGTGTCGGCAAGGGCGGAAAGACTTTCAGAATATTCAAGTTCCGCTCAATGAAGAAGGATTGTGAGGGCAAGGGTGCATTTAATGTAAGCGACCATGACGACAGAATAACAAGAGTCGGACATTTTTTGAGAAAGTCAAAGCTTGACGAGATGGCACAGCTTATAAATGTTTTCCTTGGAGATATGAGCTTTGTAGGTCCGCGTCCGGAGCTTCGTTATTATGTTGATATGTATACAGAAAGAGAGATGCCTATACTCGATTCAAAGCCCGGCATCACGGATTGGGCTTCGATTGTCAATTCTCAGCAGTATATTGGCTTCACAAAGGCAGGCGCAAACTCGGATGAATATTACTTGACCTGTGTCCGTCCCTTAAAGCTCAAGCTTCAGCTTTATTACAGATACAATAATAATTTCTTCTCGGATATTTACTGCATACTCTTTACGGTGATAAAGGTTGTATCAAAGACCGCGAAGCTGCCCAAGGATATCCAGAGGATAGTTGATGAACATATGGAAGGAGCAGGGGAGTATGCCTACGACCTTGGCTGACAGCAAGCCTAAAAAGAAGAAAATATGCATAATCACCACCGTTACGATGACGGTTGATTATTTTATCAGAGATACATTTCGTGCATACCATGAGGATGGCTACGAGGTATCTTTGATTTGCAATATGGACGAAGAATACATAAAGGCATTACCGCCCTATGTAAGAGCTTTTCCCATACAAATGGAACGTGGTGTTAACCTTCAGGGCATTGGCGCCATGTTTAAGATGCTCAAAATATTCAAGAAAGAAAAGTTTGATATAGTTCAATATACAACTCCAAACGCATCACTTTATGCGTCCATAGCTTCATTTTTAGCAAGGGTGCCCGTTCGCCTTTACTGTCAATGGGGCTTGCTTTTTGTTTCATTTGAAGGCGTAAAGAGAAAGATATTCAAGACTATTGAAAAGCTTACCTGCTCGCTTTCGACATTTGTTTCACCCGACAGCTTCGGTAATTTGAAAATATGCCGTGAGCAGGGATTTTACAGCGAAGAAAAAAGCGGTGTTGTATATAACGGCAGTGCTTGCGGTGTTAACCTTAACCGCTTTGATAACAAGAAAAAGGCAGAGTATCGAAAAGCAATCCGTGAGCAGTACGGCTTTAATGATGACGATGTGGTAATGGGCTTTGTCGGCAGGCTTATGAAGGATAAAGGCTTTGACGAGATGATGGGTGCTTTCAAGCTTTTGTATGAAAAGTATCCGAACTTAAAGCTTTTCTTTGTAGGCTATGAGGAAAAGAGTGACCGCGAAGATAAAGAAATGCTTGACCTTTTCTACAACTGCCCCCAGGTCGTACGCACAGGCGGCAGGGTTTATGACCCCGAGCGTTATATGGCGGCAATCGACATTTATGTTTTCCCAAGCTACCGTGAGGGCTTCGGTACTGTTGTAATCGAGGCTCAGGCTATGGAGGTTCCGCTTGTAATAAGCGATATACCGGGCCCGACGGACGGTGTTATCCGTGATGAAACGGCGTTTGTTGTTCCTGTGAAAACGGTGGAGCCATTGGCAGAAAAAATAGAGGAGCTTTATCTTGACAAAGCCTTGAGAGAGCGAATGGGCAAGGCAGGAAGAAAGTTTGTTGAAGAAAAGTTTGATGCTGAAAATCTCATAAATGAAATAGTGAAGCACCGCAATTCGCTTCTTGAAAGACGAGGGCTTTTGAAATGAAAAAAGGGCTTGTTTCGGTATTGATGGGCATTTACAACTGTGCATCAACGCTTGAAGAAGCGGTTGATTCGATAATTGCACAGACATATGGAGATTGGGAGCTTATAATGTGTGATGACGGCTCAAGTGATGAAACACGCACTGTAGCCGAGCGTATATGCAAAAAAGAGAAGCGTGCAAGACTTATTTTCAATGAGCACAATATGGGGCTTGCAAAGACGTTGAATCATTGCCTTGAGTATGCAGAAGGTGAGTTCATTGCACGTATGGACGGTGACGATGTTTGTTCACCTGACAGATTTGAAAAAGAACTTTCCGCACTTTCTTCAGATAAAAATGCTGCACTTGTAAGCAGTGCAATGTATTTTTATGATGAAGAGGGTGTTCACGGTCAAATTGTAAATCCCGAAAAGCCCAATGAGTACGACCTTATAAAGCGCTCGCCTTTTTGCCATGCACCCTGCATGATGAGAACAGAGTCGCTTTTAAAGGTTAACGGTTACAGAACCGATGATGATACCTTGAGGATTGAGGATTACGACCTTTGGTACAGAATTTATGCTCATGGCATGTACGGCATAAATATTCCCGACCTGCTTTACGGCATGAGGGAGGACAGGAACGCTTTTTTGAGAAAGCGTAAGTATGTTTACCGCGTAAATGAATACAAGCTTAAGAGAAGTATTTGCAAGACATTTAATCTTGGGATAAAGTACAAAATTTTGACAGTAAAACCGCTTATAATCGGACTTATACCCATGTGGATTTATAAAATACTGCACAGAAGAGCTTTAAAAGCATAGGTGAAGAAGATTGCCTGTATATTGGGGGATGATGGCTGTTGCATTCATCATCTGGGGAATGGATGTATACAGCCCTCGAAAAATCAGAATAGGAAACAGAACGGAGGAGAGGACGACATTTGCGCGTGCCGCTTTCTTCTTTGTTTTTGTTACCTTTTTTGCAGGGCTTCGCGGTGTAATTGCAGATACGACGACATATATCGGAATGTTCAAAGCTTGGCCCGATGAGATTGCACTCCTTGACATTGATGCAATCGAAAAGGATAAGGGCTTTACAATATTAAGCGTTATATTCAAGCAGTTCATATCAAAGGATCCTCAGGCATGGCTCATGGCTATTGCGATAATTACGATGCTCGGCATTGTAATTCCGATATACAAGCATTCGCCGGCGTTTGGCTTTTCGGCGTTTTTGTTCATTGCAACGACTGACTTTACATGGCTTTTCAACGGTATGAGACAGTTCATTGCTGTTGCGGTTATTTTCCTTGCGATGGACTTTATCGTGGATAAGAAATTTATAAAGTACGCAATAATTGTTGTATTGATGTCATTTATACACGGCTCGGCGATATTGATGCTCCCGATTTATTTCATTGTTCAAGGCAAGCCGTGGAGTACGAGAATGTGGATATCAATTATCGCGTGCGTTGTAGGAATTTTTGCGTTTGATTCACTTATGCCGACATTTGGAGATATGCTTTCTGAAACGCAGTACGACGGTTATATCGATTACATGAGTGAGGACGGCGGCGGCAGCATAATCCGTGCACTCGTTGCACTTGTGCCCGTTGGCTTTGCTTTTTATAAACGCAAGGAGATTGCGATTATAAACGACAAACGAATAAATCTTGCTATAAATATGTCGGTTTTTAATTTCTTCTGCGTATTACTTGCTTCTCTTTCAAGCGGTATTTTTATGGGAAGGCTCAATATCTATTTTGAGGTTTATAACCTTATATTGCTTCCGTGGATCATCAAAAAAGTATTCCACGGTCAGACACGGCAGATGATGACGGTTGCGTGTGTGGGTGCATACATTATATGGTTTTACTACCAGATGGTACTCACATGGAACTATGTTTACAACAGCCAGATACTCAATACTGCTTCGTGGCTTAACTGATAAAACAGGGGGGGAGAGTTAAATGGAAAAAACAAGGCTTTTGTTTTTAATACCGAACCTTATGCATGGCGGCGCTGAAAAGGTGCTTGTAAATTTAGTCAATAATCTTGATAAGGAGCGTTATGACATAACGGTACAAACACTCTTTGATGTTGGTGTCCACAAGAAATCAATTCTTCCGCATGTGCACTATAAAAGTGTGTTCAAACACCAGTTTAAAGGCAATTCCCATGTTTTTGCCTGCTTTTCACCGAGGACACTTTACAAAACATTTATTAAAGAAAAATATGATATAGCAGTTGCCTACCTTGAAGGCGTTGCTGCACGGATAATAAGCGGCTGTCCGTACTCTGAAACCAAAAAGGTTGCGTTCATACACATTGAACAAACGGATGAAAAGGTTTTTTCCCAGGGCTTTAAGAATATTGACGAGGCGAGGGCGTGTTACAATAAATTTGACACAATAGCCTTTGTTTCAAAGACTGTTGAGCCGACTTTTACAAAGTATATGGATGAAATCAAGCCCAAGCTTTGCGTAAAATACAATGTGAACGAGGTCGAAAAAATCGCAGAAAAAGCAAAAGAAGAAGTCAGCGATATAGTGTTTGAAAAAGACGTTGTAAACTTTGTATCCGTTGCAAAGATAATCCCTGCAAAAGGCTATGACCGCTTGGCGAGGGTGCATAAAAGGCTTTTGGATGCAGGATTTAAGCATAAAATATACATTCTCGGTGTTGGTGAACAGCAGGCAAGTATTGAAAAATATCTTAAGGAAAATTTGCTTGAGAACTCGTTCTTTTTCCTGGGTTTTCGTGATAATCCCTATAAATATGTTCAAAAGGCAGACGTTTATGTTTGCTCATCGTATAAAGAAGGCTTCAGTACAGCGGTTACGGAGTCCTTAATAGTGGGTACGCCCGTTGTAACAACTCTCTGTTCGGGCATGGAAGAGCTTTTGGGTGAAAACAACGAATACGGAATAATAGTCGAAAGCTCGGAGGATGGGCTTTATGATGGCATGAAGCGTATGATTGAAAGCCGTGAGCTTATAGCACATTACAGAGAAAAGGCGCTTTTAAGAGCGGAAAAGTTTTCAAGGCTCAATACCGTGCGTGCATATGAGGAAATGTTTGATGAGCTTTTATGCAAGGAGCAGGTATGATAAGTGTAATAGTTCCCGTCTACAACGGTGAAAAGACAATAAAAAGAACACTTGACTCAATCCTGAATCAGACATATCGGGATATTGAGGTTATTGTTGTAAATGACGGCTCGAAGGATGGCACAAAAGATGTGCTTGAAAGTATGGCGAAAAAAGACGGTCGATTAAAGATAATAACCAAGGAAAACGGCGGTGTTTCTTCTGCGCGAAATGCAGGGCTCGAGAAAGCCACAGGCGAGTTTATAACATTTCTCGATGCTGATGATGAAGTTGAGAGTGATATGTATGAGTTTTTAATAAATGCAGCCAAGGAATATGGTGCAGATATAGCTCATTGCGGATACAGGAGAGTCGAGAACGGCACGGATGTTTTTGTAAGCAACTCGGGCAAAGTTTATGTGCAGTCCCATGACGAGGCACTTTCGTGTGAAATTGAGGGAAGAATCTTTACAGGCAGCTTGTGTAACAAGCTTTATAAGAGCTTTTTGCTTAAAGAAGTAAGATTTGACGAGAGCATAAAAATAAATGAGGATGTGCTTGTAAATTACTATGCATTTAAAAATGCGGATAAGTCGGTTTATATTGACGTTCCAAAGTATGTTTATAACATGAATACTCAAAGTGCAACGCATACCGTTGACAGGGTAAGGTTCGTAAATGACTGCGAGCGTGTTGCACGCATAATGGCAGAAACTGAGGAGTATACCCGCGTTTCGGACAGTGCTAAAAGGCATTTGTTTGATATACTGAAAGCAAAATTTGTAGCGTACTATCGCTGCGACAAGGAAAACGGTAAAAATGTTTGCAAACAAACAGCACGCGAAATGTACGATATTATGAAAAGTGGGGTTGTCACTTCAACAAAGGATAAAATCATCTGTATCATAGAAAGGTTTTTCCCGTTTGTGTTCGGATTTGTTTATTTTGTATATGACAAGATAAGAAAGCCGAATGAAGATGTCAAACAATAGGAGTTAAGCAGTTTATGATAAGCATTATTGTACCTGTTTATAAAGTTGAAAAGTATCTCGACAAGTGCGTTTTGTCACTTGTCAGTCAGACATACCGTGATATTGAGATAATTCTGGTGGATGACGGTTCGCCCGATTCATGTTCCGTGATGTGTGATGAGTGGGCTGAAAAGGACGCAAGAATTAAAGTCGTACACAGAAAAAACGGCGGCTTGAGTGCTGCACGAAACAGCGGTCTTGATAAAGCAACGGGTGACTATATCGCCTTTGTAGACAGCGACGATTATGTTGACGAGAATATGTTTGCCCATCTTTTTGATGCAATGCAAAAGCATAATGCAGATATCGGAGAATGTGCTTATATAAAGGTCAATGAAAATGAAACGGATGTAAAACGCAAAGAAAGTGAAGAAGTTTTAGCTTTTTCAAGTGAAGAAGCTATGGAAGAACTTATGCTTGAAAGACATATGCATCAGGTTGTGTGGAACAAGCTTTACAAAAAAGAAGTTATCGGCACTTTGCGTTTTAAAGAAGGCAAAATCAATGAGGACGAGTTTTTTACATACCGTGCAGTCGGAAACAGTAAATGTGTTGTTTCACTTTATAGTGAGCTGTACTTTTATGTTCAGCATGAAAACAGCATAATGTCAAGCTCGTATTCAGTAAAAAGGCTTGATGCCATAGAAGCGCTGAAAGAACGAAAAGAGTACATGAAAGAAAAATTCCCCAAGCTTTATCCGCTTGCACAGGCATCGTATCTCGGTGCGTGTTTATATGCACATCAATGTTTAACAAGATACAGCGAGGCAGACAAGGATAAAACATACAGAAAAGAGCTTGCAAGGGCTGTAAGAAATGAGAAAATCGGCAGGGAAGTATATGCGTGCATGCAGGGCAAAACTCCGATATTTATGCGGATGTTTAAGCTGTTACCTGATTTTACATCTGTTATCAGAAACAAGCTGGGGGTGGGTTTATGAGTACACCTTTATTGAGCATAGCAGTTCCCGTTTACAACGGTGAGAAGTTTATAAAATACTGCATAGAGAGCATACTCTGTCAAGAGTATACGGATTTTGAGCTTTTATTGATTGACGACGGTTCAAAGGATGGAAGCCTTCAAATATGCCGTGAGTATGAAAAAACGGATGCGAGAATACGAGTCATCGCAACGCAAAACGGCGGAGCATCTTCTACTCGCAATATGGGAATTGAGAATGCACGTGGAAAATACATTGCGTTTATAGACAGCGATGACTATATTGAAAAAGACCACTTTAAGATTATAATGGATCTTAAGGAAAAGCATGGCGAAACAGCTTTTATATTGAATTCAATACGAACGGTAAGCGACTATGAAAGAAGCGTAACGGGCGAAAGCGTGTTTTCAAAGGATGAGGAAGTGTCGGTTATGAGTTTTTCAGCCATTCCCGAATTACACGAAAAATGGCTCGATGCATCCCCGTGCAATAAGCTTTACAGCCTTGAATGTATAAGGGAAAACGGCTTGAAGATGGATGAGAGCCTGTCCCTGGGTGAGGACTTGCTTTTTAATCTTGACTACCTCAATGTAACGCATGAGAATAAGATTGTCGTTTCAAACAAATGCACATACAATTATGTCAGAATGGGAAATGAATCGCTTGATAACAGATATTATCCCGACATGATTGGCATCATGAAACGCATACATGAGGCACTTTTAGACTTTGTAAAATCGCATGAGCATACCAATGAGGATATCGACAGAATATACAATGCGTGGTTTTACAAAATGGAGCAGGCGATGAAAAACACGTTCAATAAAAAGAACGACTTGAACTTTTTCGAAAAGATTAAATATAACAATGCAATAATGAAAAGTGATGATTTTAAAGTCGCTTTTGAAAAAACAAAAGGAAAAATAGGAACAATATATAGCCTTGCGTATTCCTCAAAATCATATTTCATGGTATTATTAACTGATGGACTGTATTCTTTGAAAAGGAAGCTTGTAAAATGAATATAATTAAGTCAATACAAAGCCGTACACAGAACTTAATGAAAAAGAACTTTCCTGCCTCACCCTACGGAATGAAGCTTAAAAAGTTTAAGAACATACATAATGGTGAGCGTTGCTTCATTATAGGCAACGGGCCGAGCTTAAGGGCAGAAGACCTCGATATGCTCCACAAAAACGGCGAAGTCACTTTCGGTATGAATCGTATTTATAAGATTTTTCCAGAAACAAAATGGCGCCCCACATATTATTGCTGTGAGGATGTGCTTATCATCAAGGAAAAGCAGGAGGAGATAAATGCAATTCCTGCAAAGGAAAAGTTCATCCCGGTAAATCTTAAGTGGTATGAGGATGTAAGGGTAACTGGTGCCAAATATTTCTGGCTTAACTATAATAGGAGTGAGGATTTTCCGCACAGCTTCTCAACGGATATAGCAAAGCAGATAGACTGCCGCGGTACCGTAACTTTTTCGTGTATGCAGATTGCAGCATATATGGGCTTCAAAAAGATCTATCTTTTGGGCGTTGACCACAATTACAGCAAGATAATCGATGTATCGGGCAATGTGGTTGAAGACAAGAATGCAGGCGATTATTTCTGCAAGGACTATGATGAGGATATAAAAGACGTTGCTGTTCACGATATGAGACAGAGCACGCTTGCCTATCGTGATGCAAGGCGTTTTGCCGACGAGTCAATAGGCAGGGTTACAATATACAATGCAACCCGCGGCGGTAAGCTTGAAGAATATGAAAGAGTTGATTTTGACAGCTTGTTTGAGGTGAAAAAATGAAAATAGCAGCTTGTGTACCGATTAAACTTAATAATGAACGCTGTCCCGGCAAGAATACGCGTATGCTTGGAGACAAGCCTTTGATAGCATATGTTCTGGACGAGCTTTCCCGTGTTGAGCTTTTGGACGAGGTTTATGTTTTTTGCAGCAGTGAGGAAATAAAGCCCTACTTGAGTGGAAAGGCACAGCACCTTGTGCGTCCCAAGTATCTGGATGAGCCGACATCGAACTTTTCACAGATATTCCGCGAATTCATGAACACGGTTGATGCAGACATATATGTTTATGCACACGCAACGGCACCGTTTGTAAAAGCTGAAACTATGACTACCTGCATTGAAAAGGTAATGAGCGGAGAATATGACTCGTCGTTTACCGCAGTCAAAATACAGGATTTTTTGTGGAAGGACGGTAAGCCTTTGAACTTCGACGCTGAAAATATGCCGAGAAGTCAGGATATTGAGCCCATTTATCGCGAAACATCGGGCGTATATGCTTTTACGAAAGAAACATTTGAACGTCTTTCAAGGCGTGTAGGCGACAAACCGTATATAATCGAAGTTGACGCTAAAGAAGCTGTTGACATAAATACGGAAGAAGATTTTACTTACGCAGAAAAAATGCTTGATTTTTAACGGAGGTGCTTGACATGAAGAATAATATTAAATTGCTCGACTGCACATTGCGTGACGGCGGTTACATTGTTAACTGGGTTTTCGGTGATGATGTTATAAAGAAAACTGCACAGATGCTTACAGATGCGAACATCGATATCATTGAGTGCGGTTATCTTAATAATGCAGACTATGTTGAAGGCAAGTCCATTTTCAAGCATATTGAGCAGATAGGCGAGTTTATTCCCAAGGACAGAAAGAACGCTCTCTACCTTGCGATGGCTGACGTTTTGCAGTATAAACCCGAAGATATTACCGACTACACGGGCAACTCCATTGACGGTATAAGAGTTGTATTTTATAAGCACCAGGTAGAGGAAGCAATGCTTCTTTCAAAGCGTATAGTCGAAGCGGGCTACAAGCTCTTTGTTCAGCCCATGGTCACTATTGACTATACAAAGCAGGAGTATGCAGACTTGATTGCAAGGATTGCAAAATTGAAGCCTCAGGGCGTTGCCATAGTTGACAGCTTTGGATATATGCTCAAGGAGGACTTCAGATATTACTTCTCAATACTTGATACATTCCTCGATGATGATGTATGGATCGGTTTCCATTCCCACAACAATATGCAGCTTGCATTTATCACGGCACAGGATGTTTGCGATTATGAAACAAACCGCACACTTGTAATTGACTCATCGCTTTACGGCATGGGCAGAGGTGCAGGCAATCTTAACACAGAACTTTTTGCTAATTATTTCAATATGGTTTCACACTACAAGTACAATATTGAAGTTATCATGGATGCAATAAGCGAGTTCATAATGCCAATAGCGAAGGATCATATCTGGGGCTATTCACCGTATCTTTATCTTACGGCACTTTATCATTGCCATCCGAACTTTGCCTGCTACTTGCTCGAAAAGCATGAAATCACGGTTTCCCAGTTCCGTGACTTTATACAGCTCATTCCCACGGAAATGAAAACAAAGTGCAGAAAGCCCTATGTTGAAGAGCTTTATGTAAAATTCTGCGAAAAGTACGGAAAATAAGAGGCTTATATAATGACGGATAAAGAGAAAATATCCATCATAGTTCCTGTCTACAATGTTGAAAAGTACCTTAAAAAATGTGTAAGTTCGGTGCTTGAGCAAACATTTTCTGACTTTGAACTCATACTTGTTGACGACAAATCGCCGGATTCAAGCGGTTTGCTTTGTGATACGCTTTCAAAAAAAGATACACGAATTCGCGTTATACACCGTGAACAAAACGGTGGTTTGAGTGCCGCACGAAACAGCGGTATAGAGGTTATGCGCGGGGAATATGTGCTTTTTCTGGACAGTGACGACTTTTTGCACAGGGAAGCGCTTTCATCAGTATATAATGCAATTATTGAAAACAATGCGGATATTGCTGTGATGTCGCCCGTCAGCGTGACGGATGATGAGGACGAAGCACCCGAAACAGAAGAAGCTGAAGCTTCTGTTTTATTCGGTGTTGATGCACTTTTAAACAGAAATCGCGAAAGCACTTCTGCTTGGGGCAAGCTTTTCAAAAGCGAGTTTTTTGAAAACACGAGGTTCATTGAGGGCTATTGGCATGAAGATGTCCATATGTCAACAAGGCTTTTTACAAAAGAAAATGTAAAGGTAGTCTTTGTAAATAAAAAGCTTTATTGCTACCGTCAAAATCCTCAGAGCTTTATGCGTTCCAAAATGTCGCCAAAACGGATTGACGATGCACTTTTTATATTTGAAGACAGCGTCAATTATATGAGGGGCTTGGGCAATCATGAGCTTATAACGCTTGCAGGCAGAAAACACGTTTATATGGCAAAGGATTGTTATTTCGGTGCAAAGGATATAGGCGATAAAGCGCGAATGAAGAAGGCACACGAAAGCTTCAGACGCGTGTACAAAACGCTCGATAAGGCAGGTCTTGACAAACACACAAAAAGGCTTTTCAATACCTTTTGCAATATACCGTGCGTTTATACCTTGTATGAGAAAGCTTATTGGCTCGTTGAGGGTGTGTTTTCTAAAATCTTTGGTTAAGGAGCAGCAATGTATACAAAATTAAAAAATATAAAAGCACTCTTTATGGATGTTGACGGTACACTCACGGACGGACATATCTATATGTCGGACTCGGGTGAAGCATTCAAAGCCTTCCATGCACATGACGGCTACGGTATTAAAAACATACTTCCCAAAACAGGCGTTTTGCCGGCTATTATGACGGGGAGACAGTCAAAGCTTGTGGAAAGGCGTGCAGGTGAGCTTTCGATAGGAATAATATATCAGGGCGTTAACAACAAAGAAGAGAGGATTGTTGAAGCAGCAAATGAGCTTGGAATAAAGCTTGAAGAAATTGCATATATAGGTGATGACTTTAATGACTTTGGTGCAATGAAAGGATGCGGATTTACGGCATGCCCTGCCGATGCGCCTGACGGTATAAAGGCTTTTGTTGATTATGTTTGCAAAAAAGACGGTGGCAGAGGTGCTGTGCGTGAGCTCATAGACTTGATTGCAGAGGCAAAAAGTGAATAACCGATAAATAAAAGTATGCAAAAAATGTGTAAAAAAGGGCAGAAATCGGATTTTTGGGGCAAAAAAAGAAAAAAAGAAAAAAGTGCTTGCATTTAGTCCCAAGAAGTGGTAAACTGCATAAAGTTTCGGAAAAACGGAATGGGCGTTTTTTTTGAAACAGGAATAGGTTTATGCAACAGGCTTAAACCGTATTTTTCTAAATTTACAGGAGGTAAATGAAATGAAGAAGGCATTGGCACTCGTTCTCGTTCTCGTTTTTGCTCTCTCAATGGTAGCTTGCCAGCAGACAAACGAACCTGCAACAACAGCTGAACCTACAGCAGAAGCAACAGTTGAGCCCACAGTTGAGGCAACAGTTGAAGCAACAGCTGAAGTAGAAGTAACAGTTGAGCCTACAGCTGAAGCAACAGCAGAAGCTAGCGCAAACTAATTGTAAGTTATGAAGAGATTTATTCTGATTACATTAGCACTTGCTATGCTCCTTTGCGTAGCATGTACCCCTGAAAATCCCGGTGTTGTTGACGTAGTTCCTACGGCAAGCATTGCGCCTGCGTTTACTGATGAACCCATTGCATCAGCAGAGCCCCAAAACACTTTGGAGGCAGGAATCACGCAGGGGCCGATAGTGCCCGGTGTAACGACAGAGCCTGTTGTGACAGGCACACCGCAAACTACCGATGCAGCAACATCGACTCCGTCTTCAAAGAAGGGGCTTTTGGAAGCCATTCCCGAATTTAAAACGGGCGGAAAGATTGTTGACAAGGTCAACGATGAGGATTTAGGTCTTATACAGGCTGAAGACGTTACTGAGGAAGAGTTTAAGTCTTATATCAGTGCTTTGGAGTCAAGCGGCTTCAAGGGCAATATCGAGTCTGAAAACAGTGAAATGCGCTACGGCACATTCACAAACGATTCCTATGTGGTTAATGTCACATATACTGTATTGTCGGGCTATCCGAGAGAATTTTTGCTCGCAGTAGCTCCTCAGGACTAAATGGTCAGGATTAAAAACGAACGAAGAACACCATGGTGCAAGTGCGCTATGGCGTTCTTTCTTTTATCCACAACAGAATAAGCACAGCTTAAAATAAGCGGTTTTAACCGCTTTTTCGCATAATAGAATCTTTCTTTTGCGGCAATGCTAATCTTGTTCGATAAACAGAGCAAGGAGAAAACAATATGGCATTGCACAAGGTTGATATTTGCGGACTTGACACATCCAAGCTCCCTGTAATAAAACAGGATGAAAGCAGGGAAATGCTGTTGAAAATAAAGGCTGGGGACAGCGAAGCACGCGAGAAGTTCATAGGCGGCAATCTTCGCCTCGTATTGAGCGTTATACAAAGATTTGCTACGAGGGGTGAGCATATGGATGACCTCTTTCAGGTGGGCTGTATAGGGCTTATAAAGGCGATTGATAATTTCGACCTTTCCCACAATGTAAAATTTTCAACCTATGCTGTACCAATGATTATAGGCGAGGTGAGACGCCATTTGCGTGACAATAACCCGATTCGTGTGAGCCGTTCTGTTCGTGATACAGCATACAAGGCTCTCAATATGCGAACAAAGCTAATGGAGGAAAATTCACGCGAGGTACATATAAGCGAAATTGCAAAAGCCCTTGAAATGAGTGAAGAAGACATAGTCTTTGCACTTGAGGCGATACAGGAGCCCATATCGCTGTTTGAGCCTGTTTACCATGATGATGGGGATGCACTGTTTGTTATGGATCAGGTAAAAGACGAGAGCAGCCGCGACGAGAATTGGCTTACTTCTATTGCAATATCCGACTCGATGAAAAAGCTGAACCCACGCGAGAAAAGGATAATAGAGCTTCGCTTTTTTAACGGCAGAACGCAGATGGAGGTAGCTGAAGAAATCGGAATATCCCAAGCTCAGGTATCACGCCTTGAAAAGAGTGCCTTGAAGCATATGCGAAAAGGAATATGAATTGAAGTTATAAGTAATATTGAATAGTGAATAAGTTAAGATAAAACTCTGCTTTTTGAGCAGAGTTTTTCCATTAAGTATTTCTTCATTCTTAGTTATAAGTTATAACTTCAAGCGTGCTTCGCTCTGCTGTGCAGAGTTTTTTCGTTAGCTATTCTAAGCGACAGCTTGTTTTGCATAAAATCTATCGGGGGGATAGAATGGCAAAAAGAAAGAAAAACGGCAAAAAAAGGATTATTACACTTCCGTGCCGTGTTGCAAAGATGCTTGATTTGCCCGAAGAGGGCTTTGAGTTTGTGCTTAAAATGACCATGCTCGGCAATGAGTACATAGTGATTGAAAACCATCGCGGAATTTATGAGTTTTTCGAGCATAATATAAGCCTTTTGAGTGATTCGGGTACTGTTAAAATAAGCGGTGAAAACCTTGTGCTTCGTGAAACAGATTCGGATAGGCTTTACATAACGGGAAATATAAAGGGTATCAATATAGAGTGAGGATTGCATAATGTGGAAATTTTTGTCCGGATATGTTATGATACAAGCGGAGGGTAAGAATTTAGAACGGTTTTTAAATTTGCTCATGTCAAACGGGCTTGATATTAAAAACATCAGGCGAAACGGTCCCTATTCGTTAACGCTTGACATTGTGACTTTTGATTTTTACCGCTTGCGGAGTATTATCCGAAAAAACAAAGTTCGCATAAAAATCCGTATTTTGAAAAAACGCGGTCTTTTTGTGCATCTGCTTGTTTTAAGGTTTCGAAAGGCGCTCATATTTGGATTGCCCGTAATGCTCGCTCTTTTGGCAATAGCTTCACGCTCTGTCTGGTTTATAAATGTTGAAGGCTGTGATAAGGTGAGCGAGGCAGAGGTAGAAAAAATGCTTTATGACATGGGCATAAAACGCGGAAGCCTTAAAAACAGCTTCAAGCTTTCTACTCTTGCGGACAAAATAATGGCGGAAGATGAACGCATTGCAAGTGCAGATGCCAATATATCGGGTGTCGTTTTGAACATTGGAATACAGGAAGCAACTATAATTGAGGAGCAAGGCGAGAGAACGGGTTATGCAAGCATATATGCACAAAGTTCGGGAAAAATAAAGCGTATAGTTGCACTCATGGGAAAACCCTGTGTTCGGGCAGGCGACATCGTCCAGGAAGGCGACCTTTTGATAACGGGCGAGCTTAATCATGATGATAAGGATACAATGCTTGTTTGCGCAAAAGGTGAAGTAATTGCAAATGTTATTCACACATTTACGGCAGTTGAAGAGCCACTTGAAAAAACGCTTGTGCGAACGGGGAATTATGTTGATTTTACAAAGGTTTCAATATTGGGCTTTGAGCTTTATAAAGAGCCGCAGGATTTTTCACTTTCAGAAAGCGAAAGCATGTCATCAAAGCTGTTTGAAGGTGGCGCATTGCCTATGAAACTTGTGAACCAAAGATGCTATGAACTTGAGGAAAAAGAGCTTCAGGTTGATACATTAACGCTTACTGAGCGGGCAATTCAGAAAGCCGATATCATTATGCAGGAAAGCCTCGATAAGAACGCACGCATACTTTCCAAAAAGACGGTAACGCAGATTTTGGATGACGGCTCTGTTGAAGCAACGATAATAGTTACAACGGAGCAAAACATTGCACAGATAAGGGAGTTTTAAAAGGAATTTCAATGGATAACGAATTAAATTTGAACGGAGAAAATGCTGTAAACACACAAAGCGTCGCAATCGAGTCGGTTGACGAGGTTACAAAGCTTTTTGGTGTTTTTGACGAAAATCTTGAGATTATAGAAGCTGAAACGGGAACGCACATATCGGTTTCGAGCGACAGTATAGATATAAAGGGCGACGAAAAAGATGCTTTTGTGGCTTCACAGGTAATAGACAAGCTTCTTTATATGCTCCGCCGCGGTGAGAACATTGACCGCGGCCGTATACGCTATGCCATAGACCTTGCAAAGGAAGGACAGGCAGAGCTCATATGCGAGCTTTTGGATGATGTTGTGGCGTTTACAAACAGGGGCAGGCAGATAAAATGCAAGACCGTGGGGCAAAAACGATATATAAACGCATTGAAGCACAATTCGCTCGTGTTTGCAGTCGGTCCTGCCGGAACGGGCAAGACCTACCTTGCTGTTGCCATGGCGGTGCTTGCGTTTAAAAATAAAGAGGTTGAAAAGATAATCCTGACACGCCCTGCTGTTGAAGCAGGCGAAAAGCTCGGCTTTTTGCCGGGTGATTTGCAGAATAAGGTTGACCCTTATCTGCGTCCTCTATACGATGCACTTTATGATTTTTTGGGTGCTGAAACATTCAAAAGCTTGACAGAGCGCGGTGTTATCGAGGTTGCTCCCCTTGCATACATGAGGGGCAGAACGCTCTCGGATGCTTACATAATTCTTGACGAGGCACAAAACTGCACAACTGAACAGATGAAGATGTTCTTGACAAGATTCGGTGAAGGTTCAAGAGTTGTAGTTACGGGCGACATAACACAGATTGACCTGCCGAGGGACAAGCGAAGCGGACTTGTTCATGCACTTGATGTACTTAAAGATGTTGAAGGGATAAAGCAGATTTATCTCTCGCACAAGGATGTTGTAAGGCATGAGCTTGTGCAAAGAATAATCCGTGCATATGAAAAGGCGGAGAAAAAGCACTGCATAGCAAAGGAAAAAGAGCAGGATTGACAAAAGAATAAGCTTGGGAGAGAAAATGACACAGGTTTACATTGAATGCGGCGATGCTTTTTTGAATACGAAAAGCATTGAGGACATTGAAAAAATGATAATAAAAGCCGCTGAGCACGCTTTAAATTACCTTGAAACTGCGGGCGAGATATCGGTAACCGTTGTTTCAAACGATGAAATTCACGAGTTAAATCGTTTGCACAGAGGGATTGACAGACCGACAGACGTGTTGAGCTTCCCTGCAAACGAGGGTGAGGAAATTCTTGCCTTGCCCGACGGTTTTTTGGGCGATATCATTATTTCGGCACAAAAGGCTTGTGAGCAGGCTCAGGAGTATGGGCACAGCGTGCTTCGTGAGATTGCGTTCCTCACTTTGCACGGAACGCTTCATTTGCTTGGCTATGACCATATGAACGAAGAAGACGAGAGAGAAATGTTTGCCTTACAAAGGGCAATACTTGATGACATGGGGGTAACAAGATGAGACAGGTGCATGAGTTTGAAATAAAGAATATGCTCCGTATGGCACTTGAGGCTAAAGAGAGAGCGTATGCACCGTATTCGGATTTTAAGGTTGGTGCTTGCTTAAAGGGTGCATCGGGTGCTTATTACATGGGCGCAAACATAGAAAACGCATCGTATTCGCCGACGGTTTGCGCAGAACGGGTTGCACTTTTCAAGGCGGTGTATGACGGCGAAAAGGCTTTTGATGCCATAGCGATAGTCTCAGACAGCAAAATGCCCACCGTACCTTGCGGAGTTTGCAGACAGGTGCTTGCAGAGTTTTGTGATGGTGAAATGCCGATTATTTGTGCCTGTTCAAACGGTGAATACATGATGATGCCGCTCAGCGAGATTTACCCTGCACCTTTCAAGATGGGAGAAGAAAATCATGGAGAATAAGTTTTGTTCGGGCTTTGTATCAATAATTGGTTCGCCCAATGTCGGTAAAAGCACGCTTTTAAACAGAATAGTAGGGCAGAAGATAAGCATAGTTTCAGAGCGTGCACAGACCACGAGAAACCGCGTTATGGGCGTTTATACAAAGAGTGACCACCAAGTTGTTTTCCTTGATACACCGGGTGTTACAAGCCCGAAAAACAAGCTTGGTGAATATATGCTCAAGATTGCTTATGAGTCATTGAATGAGGTCGAGGCGATAGTCTTTATGACGGATGCAAGAAACGGACTTCGCGAAAAGGACGAAGCGCTCCTTTCAAAGCTCAAGACTGCAAAAGCTCCTATAATTGCTGTTATAAACAAGATTGACGGGGCTTCCCTCGATGATGTTGAAACGATAAGGGAACGCCTTTTAAAGGAAGAAAATATCGAGCATATTATCAAGATAAGTGCAATGGACGGCACGAATGTTGACAAGCTCATGGAGATAATACGAACATATCTTGAGGAAGGCCCCAAGTATTTCCCCGACGATATGGTGACCGATCAGCCCGAACGCGTTATCTGCTCCGAGCTTATAAGAGAAAAAGCACTCCTTTTACTTCGAGAGGAAATTCCTCACGGAATGGGAGTCGGCATTGACAAAATGTCGCTCCGCGAAGAGGGCGGACTTTATGATGTATGGGCAACCATTTACTGCGAGCGTGAGTCGCATAAGGGCATAATCATAGGCAAAAAAGGCTCGATGCTCAAAAAAATAGGTACCGAAGCACGCCGTGATATGGAATGGCTTTTGGGAACAAGGGTTAACCTCCAGCTCTATGTAAAGGTTAAAAACGATTGGCGAAACAGCGTAGCCGTAATGCGTGAGCTCGGTTACGAGTGATGCTTTTCCTTTTCCTTTGAATATTCCAGGTAATCGTTTATTTTGCCGCTTGAAAAGAACTTGCCCCAAAGCTTTTGAAGCTCGTTTGTATCCTTTTTCATGAAATCACTCCTTTTTATTTAGTTTAGCTTGAACAGCAGAAAATAAACTTGCAATATATGGAGATAAAATGCCACTTTTAACCGTTGACGGAATAGTCATAAAGAATGCGGACTATAAAGAAAATGACAGGATGCTGACCGTTTTCACACCTGAATACGGTGCACTTGGCGTGTCCGTCAAGGGCTGCCGCAAAAAAGGAAATACAAATATTGCGTGCAGTGAAATTTTCTCGTTCTGTGAGTTTGTTTTGTTTGAAAATAAGGGCAAGTACAGCGTAAACTCATTTTCTTTAAAGGAAGCGTTCTATCCCTTGCGAGAAGACTTTGATAAATTAAGCTGTGCTTCTTTTTGCTGTGAGCTTGTATATTTATCGTCGGACCACGGCAATGTCAAAAGCGACGCGCTTTTTTCAATGCTCTACTATGCCTTGTCGTATATTTGCTATACCGACAACAATCCTTTGGACCTTGCACTCTGCTTTGCGTTTCGGGCACTTCTGGAGCTTGGCTATGCTCCGTCGCTTACCTCGTGTGCGATTTGCGGAGGGGATTTAAGGCAAAGCACAAAGGCAGCGTTTTCATCAACGCATGGCGGAGCGTTATGCTCAAAATGTGCAGGCGGTTTTGATGTGCATATTTCGGTCTTGTCCCTCGAAGCTGTGAGAAGAATGATGAAGCTTCAAGACAGCGAGATGCGAAAAGTGGTGCTTCCTCCTGAAGTGAGGGAGGAGCTTTTGCCCCTGACTGTGGAGTTTTGCGAAACCGTGCTTGAGCGCAAGCTGAAAAGCGGTAAAACAATTGGAAAAATAGTGTAAACAAAAGCTTGCAATATTGACTCGGTAATTAAAATGAGATAATATATAATACAGAATTTTGTGGTGAAAGGATGGATTTTTAAATGCCTACAGAAGTAGCAGGTGCAGCAGGTGGATTTTTTGGCACATACGGCACAACCATCGTAATGGTTCTTATAATGGTAGTAATGTTTGCGATTATGATTATTCCCCAGCGCAAACGTGAAAAGAAGATTAAGGAAATGCTTAACGCTATGAAGCCCGGTGATAAGGTTCGCACAATCGGCGGTATCTACGGCACACTCACAGCTGTTAAGGAAGATGTTGTAACAATGGTTGTAGGTCCTGATAAGGTTAAGCTCGTTTTCGCAAGAGGCGCTATTGCAAATGTTGAAGATGCAGCTGTTGAAAACACAATGTCGGAAGAACTTACGGAAACAAAGAAATAATAAGTTATCAGAGAAAAAGTAAAAGGCCATCTGCTTAACAAGGCAGGTGGCTTTTAAATGGGGTTTAAAATGATAAAGGAACGCCTTGAAAAGCTTCGCTCGCTCATGGGAGAGTATAATATAGCGGTTTATATGCTGACATCTCGGGACTATAATTTAAGTCCCTATGTGAGCGATTACTTTAAAAGTCGTGAGTATATGTCGGGCTTTACAGGCTCAAACGGTACGCTTGTTGTCACAAGGGACGAGGCTGTTTTATACACCGATTCACGTTATTATATACAGGCGGAAGATCAGCTTAACGGAAGCGGAATCGTGCTTTACCGTGAGGACGAAAAGGAAACCACGCCTATAATTGAATACATTGTAAATCATGTTGAAAGCAAAGAAAGAGTGGGCTTTGACGGCAGAACGGTTTCAGCTTCATTTGCCTTAAATCTCAAAAAAGAGCTTGTAAAAAAACAGGCAGAGCTTGTATGCGATATTGATTTGGTTTCGCTTATGTGGGAGGGAAGACCTTCTATGCCAAGTGGAAAAGCATTTTTGCATTCCCTTGAATATGCAGGCGAAAAGAGTGAGAGTAAGATAAAAAGGCTTCGTGAGGCATTAAAGGAGAAGGGAGCTGATATCCATCTTATTTCAACGCTTGATGATATTGCGTATCTTTTGAATATACGGGGAAGTGACGTACATTCATTGCCCGTTGTGCTTTCATACCTCATAGTTACGCAAAACGAGCTTGTTGTTTTCATGGACTCTGAAAAGCTTGATGAAGAAGGCAGGGCATATCTTGAAAGCCTGAACGCACAAATTCTGCCCTATGACAGTGTGTATACTTATCTTAGCAATTATGACGGCGAGTGCATGAGTATGCTTTTGGATACAAAGAAAGTCAATTACAGGCTCTGTAATGAGGCTCAAAAGCGTTTTGCGGTTACAGATGATAAAAACCCGACGGAGTATTTTAAAGCCGTAAAAAACGAAGTTGAAGTTAAAAATGCAAAGCGTGCACGAATTAAAGACGGCAAGGCTGTGTGCGAGTTTTTAGCCGACCTTAAAAAGAATATAAGCAAGGGCAATATAACTGAAATCACAGCTTCACAAAAGCTTTGGGAATACAGAAAAGCACAGGGTGCATTTTCTGTAAGCTTTGATACCATATGCGCCTATGAAGCACACGGCGCGATAGTCCACTATGTAGCGGATGAAAAGACGGATGCACAAATAAAGGATGCGGGGCTTTTGCTCATAGACAGCGGTGGGCAGTACAAAGAGGGTACTACCGATGTTACAAGAACCGTTGTGATGGGAAAGCTTACATCTTTTCAGAAAAAGTGCTATACTCTTGTATTAAAAGGTATGCTTGCAGTTGCTTTTCAAGAATTTGAAGAAGGTACATTGGGAAATGTGTTTGACGAAATTGCAAGAAAACCTCTTAACGAACACGGTCTTGACTACGGGCACTCAACGGGGCATGGAGTCGGAAGCTTTTTGAGTGTGCATGAAGGTCCCAACGGCTTTTCAAAGAGGAATGACGTTGAGGTAGCAGAGGGCATGATAACGACGGACGAGCCCGGCGTTTACCTTGAGGGCGAGTTTGGAGTAAGGATTGAAAATGAGCTTCTTTGCATACGAAAAGCGAATGGTTTATTAGGTTTTGAGTTTTTGACGATGGTGCCGATTGATAAAGAAGCAATTGACTTTGAGCTTATGACAAGCGAGGATATACAAAGATTAAACCATTATCACAAGATAGTGAGGGAGAACATTTTGCCCATAATAAATGATGAGGCAAGGGAGTATCTTCTTTATGCAACCGATGAAATAAAAATATAGTTTTTGGGTAGAACAAATGAAAAAGGCAGTAGGATTTGTAAAGTCGAATTTGGTGATGAGCATAGCCGTGTTTTTGGCTGTGGTTACGCTCTTTTTAGTACCGATTGATAAGGAATATATAAATTACTTTGATTTTAAAACATTGACCTGCCTTTTCTGTACTCTTGCAGTAATATGTGCGCTTAAAAACATAGGCTTTTTCGCGTTTGTGGCAAAGAAAATTGTACTTAGCTGCAGGACATTGCGCCTCGCCGTTATCGCACTTGTGTATATAACATTCATCGGCTCGATGATAATTGCAAACGATATGGCACTTATTACTTTTTTACCGCTTGGCTACTTTGTCTTGTCAAGCACCTCAAATAAAAAGGCGATGGCTTTTACTTTCATTATGCAGAACATTGCCGCAAATTTGGGCGGTATGCTCACGCCTTTCGGAAATCCGCAGAACCTTTATCTGTACTCGTATTTTAATATTTCAAACGCTGAATTTGTAAGCATAATGTTTTTGCCCTTTATAATTTCAATCGCTGTAATAACGCTTCTTTGCGTGATTTTTGTAAAGAATGATGGCTTGAAATTGCATGATGACACGGATTACAAGCTTCCGCCCCTGAGAACCTTTTTATATATTGTGCTCTTTGCGTTTTCGATATTTATAGTATTTCGTGTGATTCCCTATTATTGGGGACTTATAGTGGTTCCGCTTGCGATTTTCATTATGGATAAATCCGCACTCAAAAAGGTTGATTATTCGTTGTTGATTACATTCTGTGCGTTCTTTATATTTGCAGGGAACCTTGCAAGGGTTGATGCAATACATGACTTTATAGGATCGCTTATCAACAAAAATACACTTATATGCGGTGTTTTGTCCTGCCAGGTGATAAGCAATGTTCCAAGTGCGATATTGCTTTCCAAGTTTACAGAAAACTACCCTGCACTCCTCGTTGCCGTAAACATCGGCGGTACGGGAACGCTCATTGCATCTCTTGCAAGCCTTATTACGTTCCGTGAATATAATAAAAACGAACCCGGCAAAGCTTTACGCTATGTCGGGCTGTTCAGCGCTTATAATTTTACTATGCTTATATTGCTTACCGTTATAATGTATTTTGTTCTGTATTGATTAAATAACTATATCGCCATGGTCACAATCATCATGATCCATGCCAACGCCTGCCGTGCCGTAAATTTCACGGCCGATAAGCCCGCGCTTTTCGCGTTCGTTCTCAACGAGCTGGCTTAAAAACATCTTTACCTTTTCTGCCTGCTTTATGTTGACGAGCTTTAATGTGTGATCACTCTGGTCTGCGCTGTAAAGCGTTACGGTACCCACACCGAATATCTTTTGCCAAAGTGTGCACTTGCATGAAAAGTCAAGTATACGATAAAGCAGGATTTCGTTTGACTCAGTTGAGAAAAATCCCTTTTTAATATAGAGTCTTTCGTTATCTGCCGAGTATTTTGTGAAGGATATGGGCATACCGAGAATACGTTTTCTGTCGTTCCAAACTATTTCGGGAGCTTCAATACTGTCAAAAACAGTTTTCTTCTTTGCCATTTTGAAAAACCTCACTTTCAATTCATAATATGATTATATAATTATTTGCCCGTTATGTCACGCACAATTTCTCCTGCCATTATAAGCCCCATAACCGAAGGGACAAAGGCAACGCTTGCAACCTCGCGAGACGATATTACGGGAGGCTCTTTTGAATATACAACCTTTAATTCGTCAATATCGCGTGATTTAAGTTCCTTTCGCATTATGCGTGCAATGGGGCAAACGCTCGTGTTCTTTATGTCTGATACCTCAAAACGCGTTGCATCAAGCTTGTTGCCTGCACTCATAGCGCTTATTATGGGTGTATGGTTTTTCTTTGCACGTGTGATAAGCTCTAATTTTGCACTTATATTGTCAATCGCATCGCCTATATAGTCAAAGGCGGATAAGTCAACATCGTCTGCCGTTTCGGGAAGATAAAAAAGCTTGTGTGCATGAACCTTAATACTCGGGTCAATATCGAGTATTTTTTCTTTCATGACATCCACTTTTGCCACACCAAGCGTTGAAATATACGCCACTGCCTGACGGTTTATGTTTGATATGCTTACATCATCCATGTCAAAAAGCGAAAGTGTGCCGACTCCGCTTCGTGCAAGGGCCTCCACAAGGTGTCCGCCAACACCGCCGATTCCGAATACGGCAACGTGAGAAGTTTTCAGCTTCAAAAAGGCTTCTTCGCCTAAGAGACTTATAGTTCTCAAATAACGCTCGTCCATTATTCACTCCTTTAAATAAGCGACATTATCACGGGAATTACCAAAAAACAGGCAATCGTTGTCATGCTCATGCCCATGGCGGTATATGCATCATCCGCCCCTGCAGCAGTTGAAATAACTACCGACTGTGTCATAACGGGCATTGCTGACTCTATCAAAAACACACCGCGCGGTATGCCCTGAATATCAAAAATCTCGCAAAAGAGAAGCATTACAAGGGGCGAAACCACAAAACGCATCAATAATACCAAAAGCATATCACGCCCTATTGATTTGAAGTTGAACTTAAAACCTACCTCGTAAATTACCATGCCGACAAAGAAAAGGGCAAGGGGAGAAACAAGTGCTCCCATGTACTCGCAAAAACGCATCACGATATGAGGAAGCTCAATTTTCAAAAATGCAAGTACGACAGCGACCAAAAGCGTGATGAGCGGAGGAGTCATAAGTGATTTTAAAATATCCTTTGCTCCGAACTTCTTGTTTTCGCTTCCGCTTCTGTATAAAAGCACGCTTCCGAGAGTCCAGAAAACAAGCGTGTTTATCATGTAGTAAAACATGACGTAGGGAACAGCTTCCTGCCCAAAGAGCTCTGAGCACATCGGAAGCCCTATAAAGAGCGAGTTTGAAAGGCCGCACATCACGGCAAAACCGCCAAACTTTCGCTTTTCAATTTTGAGTGTTTTGGCAAGGAGTACGCCTGAGAGGGCTGTTATAACAACCGCGATTATCGGAACCAATAAAAGCGTGGGGGATTGCAAAATCAAGTTGACATCAAACGAAACGAGAATATTGGGTATGCAAACGCAGGGTACCGCAACATTGACTATGATTTTTACAATCAAGTCCTTATGTTCCTTTCTTGCCCATGAACGCCATGCAAATATATAGCCGACAAGCACCATCAAAAGCACGAGTCCGACAGCCGAAAATGAAGTTAAAAGTGTTTCCATAAATTTATGGGGCGATACGAAATATCGCCCCGTTCCTTATTTATTGCTTATTTGTTTTTAATACTCTTACATTCAAGGTAGAAGCGTTTTTCGTGTGCTTCGCCCATGGAGAATGTTTTTCTCGGCAATGCCCCATCATATATAACTGTGGGGAAAAGCTCTGACTTTTCCATCGGGGGAAGTATGAAGCCGAGGTTGAAAGGCTTTGAACTTATGTCATAAACAACGTCTGCACCGTGAACATAGTCAATTGTCGTGTCCTTGTAATCCGCGCCCTTGAGCAGGATATCAAGTGCATTCTGAAGTGTGCCGACTGCAAGCTGTGCAGAAGGCTCTTTTACTTCAAAGAAGCCGAAACCGCCATTGTGCGAGAAAGGAAGAAGATGGCTCTCCTTTGACTTTTCGCTCATAGCTTTTTCGCACTCTTCAAGTTTTTCAAACTCGTAAATCTTAACATCTCCGCTTGTTGCTGCAAGAAGACCTGCAAGCGTTGAAAGCGTGTTCTTAACATCAAGATTGAAAAGTATGCGGTGTATGGGCTCAAATATAATTCCCTCGTCGTGCACGTTTTCAAGCTCGACAAGTGCAAAGCGTGCAGGATGATTTTCCTTTTCCTCGTCAGAAAGTGTTGCTTTTACGTTTTCCCAATTTGCCTTTGCAGTTGCAAATGAATGATTACCGTCACCCATTGCAAAAAGGAGAAGGGGCTCGTCGCCGTACTTGGCTTTGAACTTATCCTCGTCTGCAAGAGCTTCAAGAGCCAAAATTACGCTTTCGATATCGCTCTTATCGCTTATGTGCGTGCCCTTTATGTGACCGCCACCCTGCATGAGCTCGAAATCATAATAGGGATCGGCGTTTTCGTACTTTTTGGCTATGGGCTCAATAACTGTGCGATTTTCGTCATCAATAAGCACGAGAATGTGCGGAAGCTCCAAAAGCGCATCCTTCCTTATGCGGAGACGGGGAGGAATACGTTCAACTATTGTGCCCTCTGTTGCACGAATGAGGGAGGATGAACCCTTGCTGTAATCGTAGCACTCAAGGTCGAGCGCCATTACAAGACCTACTCTTGTCTTGTTGTCAACCGTGCGCTTTACGAGCATGAAGCCCTCGCCGATTTCCTCAACGGTTCCGTCTGCCACGTAGCTTTCCATCGTGCGGTTTACACGCTCAATTCTTTCATGTTCATCGGGAGTTTCAAGATAAAGCTCCGGCAAGATGAGGTTCAAAGTTGAGGGGGAAGAGCCAACGAAAGTTTCACAAGCTTCCCAATAATCGGGCTGTGATGTGTATTGGTCGCAGGCAACAACTGCCCACTTTGACATATCGGTGCCTTTTTTCGGCATTACGATATTCGGGATTTTTACGCCTATTTTGTTTGCCATAAAACAGCCTTCCTTATACTTATTGAAAATTAGTCTATGCGTACCGTCCAGCCAAAGGGATCTGCACACTTGCCCCACTGTATGCCTGTGAGCTTATCATAGAGCTGTTGTGTGAATGAGCCTATTTTGCCGCCGTTTATAACGAACTTTTCATCGTTGTAGCAAAGCTCGCCGATGGGTGAAATAACTGCTGCCGTTCCTGTTCCCCAAGCTTCTTCCAAAGCGCCTGTTCTGCAAGCTTCGATAAGCTCATCAACGCTTATGAGGCGTTCTTCATAGGCGATATTGTAGTGCTGCATGAGTTCAAGGCATGATTTGCGTGTGATACCGGGAAGTACCGAGCCTGTAAGACGCGGAGTTACTATCTTGCCTGAAATCTTGAACATGACGTTCATGCTGCCGACTTCTTCAATGTACTTGCGTTCAATACCGTCAAGCCACAACACCTGTGAATAACCCATGGCTTCTGCCTTTGCACCTGCGCGGTTTGAAGCTGCGTAGTTGCCGCCGCACTTTACATAGCCTGTGCCGCCTCTAACTGCACGAACATCGTGAGTTTCGATAAGAATCTTTGTCGGGTTAAGACCTGTGGGGTAGTAGCAGGCAACGGGGCTTGTGATTATCATGAGCTTGCAGGCACCGTGTGCGTGAACTGAGATAACCGGCTCTGTTGCAAACATGAACGGACGGATGTAAAGTGATGAATCGGGAGCTGAGGGTACCCAATCTCTGTCGAGTGATACAAGCTTCTTGATTGCTTCGAGCATGAACTCCTCGTCAACCAAGGGCATACACATACGGTCAGCCGAAGAATTGAAACGGCGAATGTTCTGGTCGGGGCGGAAAAGCTGTATGCCGCCGTCTGCACGACGGTAAGCCTTCATGCCTTCGAAAATTTCAACACCGTAATGGAAAACAGTTGAGGCAGGTGAAAGCGTGATGGGCGCAAAAGGTACGATACGTGCATCGTGCCAACCCTGTCCCGGATTGTAATCCATAACAAACATATGGTCTGAAAATACCGTGCCGAAGGCTGTCTTTGAGATATCGGGTTTCTGCATGGGCTGTTTTGTCAGCTCAACTCTGATTTGTTCCATTTTGGTTCTCCTTTCAAAAATCGTGGATATATTAAATTTTTTGTTTTATCAGTTTTCGGAAAATACCTTTTTGATTGTTGCAACTGCTCTGTCGATCTGGTCGCGAGTGTGTGTTGCCGTGTAGCTTGTACGCAAGAGACACATTCCGTCGGGAACAGCAGGCGGCAATACAGGATTTACATATACGCCGTTTTCAAGGAGGCGTTTTGCGATTATGAGTGTGCGCTCTGCCTCGTATGTGTAAATCGGGATAACCGCAGTTTCACCCTCAACGATGGGGATATTTGCTTCAAGAAGCTGTTTTCTCATGTAGTTTGCAATGTTCATGAGGTTTGTTACACGCTCGGGTTCGCGCTTCATTATGCGGAGAGCTTCAAGTGCAGCAGCGGCATTTGCCGGGGGAATGGATGCACTGAAAATGAAAGGACGGGAGTTGTGCATGGCGTAGTGAATAACATCTTCGTTTGCTGCCATACAACCGCCCAAGGAAGCAAGTGACTTTGAGAATGTTGTCATGATAACGTCAACCTCGTCGGTAAGGCCAAAGTGTGAAGCTGTACCGCTTCCGTTCTTGCCGAGCATACCAACGCCGTGTGCATCGTCAACCATTAAGCGTGCATTGTACTTTTTCTTGAGTGCAACAAGCTCGGGAAGCTTTGCAATGTCACCCGACATTGAAAATACACCGTCGGTTACTATGAGCTTGGGTGTGTCTTCGCCTGCACGTACAAGACGTTCTTCAAGGTCTTCCATATTGTTGTGCTCAAACTTTGATACGTTCTTTGCAAATGCCAATCTCGTAGCATCAAAAAGACTTGCGTGGTTTTCGTTATCCATGAAAATAACGGTGTGACGGTTTGAAAGTGCCTGAATGATGCCGAGGTTGCTCTGATAGCCCGTTGAGAATGTCATAGCGGCATCCTTGCCGAAAAACTCTGCAAGCTCTTTTTCAAGCTCCTGATGAAGCGTGAGAGTGCCGTTTAAAAAGCGTGAGCCTGAACAGCCCGTGCCGAACTGCTCAACTGCTTTTATTGCAGCCGCTTTTGTTCGCGGGTCGTTCGTAAGTCCGAGATAGTTGTTTGAGCCAAGCATTATTGTGCTTTGACCGTTGATAACAACTTCTGTGTCCTGCGCTGTCTCAAGTGCGTTGAAATACGGATAAAGTCCGCTGTCCATGAGGTCACGCGCAAAGGTGTAGGATTTGTAGCTTTCAAATAAATCCATTAAGTTTTCCTCCAAAAGTAAATAAAAATAAATTGGTTATAAATTGCTTATGAAAGGTAGAGCCCCACATGAGCATAAACATCTTTTAATGTTGAAAGTGCGGTCTCACGCGCTTTTTCAGCACCTGTTTTAAGCACCGCCTTGATATAATCCCCGTTCTTCAAAAGCTCATCAAAGCGCTCACGCAACGGAGTAAGCTCAGCAATTACCGCTTCTGCAACAGCAGTTTTGAGCTGACCGTAGCCCATGCCCTCAAAGTAGGCGACGGACTCTTCTATGGTCTTGCCCGTGAATACCGAGAATATAGTCAAAAGGTTTGAAACACCGGGCTTGTTTTCCATGTCAAAAGCTATTGAATTGTCGCAGTCTGTAACCGCACGCTTGAACTTCTTAAGAATAACGGCAGGATCGTCCATTATCGCAATACAGCCTGATGGATTCGGGTCTGACTTGCTCATCTTCTGCGTGGGGTCCTGCAAGCTCATTATACGGGCACCGACACGGGGAATATAGGGTTCCGGCACCTTAAAGGTTTCGCCCACCGTGTTGTTGAAACGAATTGCAATATTTCGTGCAAGCTCAAGGTGCTGCTTCTGGTCCGCACCTACGGGTACAAGGTCTGACTGATAAAGAAGAATGTCAGAAGCCATGAGTACGGGGTAGGTGTAAAGACCTGCATTTATATTGTCTGCGTGCTTTGCACTCTTGTCTTTAAACTGCGTCATGCGGTTAAGCTCACCCAGGGGGGTGTGACATGAAAGCACCCAGGAAAGCTCTGCGTGCTCCTTAACATCTGACTGGATGAATACTGTTGAAACCTCGGGGTCAACACCGCAAGCGAGCAAAAGTGCCGCAGTTTCAAATGAACGACGGTGCAAGTCCTGAGGGTCCTGCTTTACTGTGAGTGCGTGCAAGTTTGCAACGCAATAATAACAATAGCGGTCTTCACCCTGTAAAAGTGCCCAGTTTTTGAGTGCTCCGACATAATTGCCGAGAGTGGGCGAACCGGAGGGTTGAATACCGCTTAGTACTGTTTTCTTTGACATTGAATAAACCTCTTTATAAATTATAACAACAATATATGGTCATTATACAATAATTACCTTGATTTAGCAATAAAACATCCACAATATAATGTTGATTTTATTAAAAAATCATACTTTTTTCTGCATATCTTGATTTTGGGCTTTACTGTGATTGACTTTAAAGGGTAAGCAGTGTTATCATATCTGTATATGGCATACAGAGCGTTATATCGAGAATACAGACCCAAATGCTTCAATGAGGTTTTGGGACAGGAGCATATTACCACGACACTTAAAAATCAGATAGTGTCGGGGCGTGTTTCCCATGCCTATCTTTTCTGCGGAACAAGGGGCACGGGCAAGACGAGTATGGCAAAGATTTTTGCGCGTGCCATCAACTGCACAGACACAGAAGACGGAGAGCCGTGTTTCTCCTGCACAAACTGCACTAATGAGGCGGCAGATGTTGACATAATCGAGCTTGACGCTGCATCAAACACGGGTGTTGACGATATGCGCGCACTCATTGAAAAGGCGCGCTTCACTCCGTTGCATCTAAAATATAAAGTCTATATTATTGACGAAGTACATATGCTTTCAAACAGCGCCTTCAACGCACTTTTGAAAACGCTGGAAGAGCCTCCTGCACATATTGTTTTCATACTTGCAACAACAGAAGTTCAGAAGCTTCCCGTTACCATAATTTCACGTTGTCAGCGTTTTGACTTCAGACGTTTGAGTGTTGAAAACATGGTAAAACGCATGAAGGACGTTATAGAAGACGTTGGTGCAAGGATAGATGATGAGGGGCTTTTGGCAATAGCAAGGGCGGCGGACGGCGGTATGCGTGATGCCCTGTCACTTGCAGACCAATGCCTGTCTTTCTGCGGAAATGACGTAAGCGCGCAAGATGTATACAGCGTGCTCGGCGGTATGGATAACGATTTCCTTTTCAAAATGGCGGATGCACTTATTGACTCGAAGGCTGATGAGGCAATAAGGCTTGTTGAACGTGTTGTTTGCGACGGCAGGGATCTGAATGTGTTTAATCACGACCTTGCACTTCATATGCGTGCGCTTTTGATAACAAAGCTGTGTGGTCATTGCAGTGATATCCTCGACTGTACGGAAGAAAATATGAAACGCTATGAGGAGCAGGCGAAGCGTGCCTCAAGTGAGCGTCTTGAAAGGGCGGTAAGTCTGCTTTTGGGTACGCAGGCTAATATGCGCTGGCTTACGCTTCCGCGTGTTTTGCTTGAAAGCACACTCGTAAAAATAACAAGACCCGAGGATGAGGATACGCTTACTGCTTTAATGGACAGGCTTTCAAGGCTTGAAGAAGAACCGCGAACGATTATTGCACAGCCTGCTGAAAAGCCCGAAAAAGCGAAAGCGGATGACGATTTGCCGCCTTGGGAAGAAGCAACAGAAGAAGTAAAGAACGAGCCTCAAAAGAAAAAGCCGGAAGCGAAGACGCAAGTCAAAGCGCAAGCAAAGGTTGAGCCTGAGAACGAAACAAAGGCAGAAACTGCGCTTTCAAGCGAAAATCCCAAGGAAATCTGGCAGGCTGTTGCAGCAGAGCTTAAACGTCGTGACACGATGCTCTACGTCATGGCTTCAAAGGCTTCAAAGTACAGCATAAGCGGTGGAACTTTAAAGGTTGGTTATACAAACGGGGGGTTTGTAAAAGCACTTGAAGTGCCCGATAAAAAACGTATTATAACTGAGATTTTGCAAGGCTTAAAGCCGAATTTGACGTTCTCGCCCTACGAGATAAACGGAAAGAGCACAGATGATATAGAGGCAAGAGCAAGACTGATTTTTGGGGATAAATTTGAAGTCGAATAGCAGGGGGAAATTTTTTTGAAAAAGTATTTTAAGCGTGCATTATGGGACAGATATGACGGCTGGCGGGTAAGAAAGGTTGACGGAGTATTCAATATAATTCCGTTCATCATGAAATCGAGAGTCGAGTCACAGAACTATTTTGAAGAGAACATACTTATTGACAAGATAGAAGCATTTGTTCGCACACACAATGAAGAAATACCCAACCTTTCAACCATGCATATTATAATGGCAGCTGTTGTTCGTGCCTTTTCGCAGAGACCGTACATGAACCGCTTTGTTGTCTATAATAAGATTTACGCAAGAAATCATCTTAATATGTCGCTTGTTATAAAGCGTGCTGACATGAAGTCTGAAACAATCATAAAGCCTGAATTTGAGCCTGAGGATACGCTCTATGATGTTGTAAGGCGTGTTAACGAGCTTGTTGCTTCGGGCAGGTCGGGCGAGGATGACAGCGACACCGATAAGATAATTGAAATTTTGAGCAAATTGCCGACAACCGTTATGCGCTTTGCGGTCGGAATTCTTAAAAAACTTGATAATATAGGCAAGCTCCCCAAAATCATCAATGAGGTAAGCCCCTGGCATTGCAGTATATTTATGACGAATGTAGGTTCTCTCGGCATATCGCCCATATATCACCACTTGACGGAGTTCGGTACAAACTCGATGTTCATTGCAATGGGCAAAAAGGAAAAGCGTCTTGTACTTGATAAAGACGGTACGGTAAGGGAAGAGAGAAGTATCGGCTTGAAATTCACGCTTGACGACAGAGTTTGTGACGGACAGTATTATGCAAACTCAATAAAGCTTATGCGTAAGTATATGCAAAATCCCGAGCTTTTGCTCGTTCCGCCCAGGGAAGTTGTGGTGGATGACGGAGTAGGAAGGCAAAGACTCGTTTGATTAGACTTGTTTAATAAAGCTTTAATTTTAAACTGTTAAAGTTGAGCCATGAGGATACTTGTAGTAGAAGACGAAAGTTCGCTTAATGAACTCATAACAAAAAGATTGAAGCTCGAACGCTACTTCGTTGACAGCTGTTTTGACGGAGAGGAAGCGTTGAGCTTTTTGGACTGCGCTGAATATGATGCCGTTATTCTCGATGTTATGATTCCGAGGATTGACGGCATTGGCGTTTTAAAAGAAATGCGTGCAAAGGGCAATAAAACCCCGGTGCTTCTTTTGACTGCAAAGGACAGCATCGAGGACAGGGTAAAAGGTCTTGACAGCGGTGCTGATGACTATATGACAAAGCCGTTCTCATTTGAAGAATTGCTTGCAAGAATAAGAGTAATGCTCCGTCATGCATCGGGCGCCGTAAGCAATGTTTTCACGGTTGGCGACCTCACAATGGATTGTGATACAAGAGAAGTTACACGCGGTAATACAAAGCTTAATCTGACAGCAAAGGAATTTGCCGTGCTTGAATACCTTGTACGCAATAAGGGTATTGTTTTGTCGAGAGAAAAGATTGCACATCATATATGGAACTATGACTATGAGGGAAGCTCAAACGTCATAGATGTCTACATTCGTTATTTGCGTAAAAAGGTTGATGAGAATTTTACCGAACCTCTTATCCACACGATAAGGGGTGTCGGCTATGTCGTACGCTCATCGGAGGATGAAAGATGAATATCAGAACAAAAGTTGTGCTTTGGTACGGATTGCTCGTGCTCGTAATCTTGGTTGCGGCATTGGGCTTTATTTTCTATATGAGCACAAATTATTCTGAAAAGAGTTCAAGGGAAAATCTTATAGCGGTTGTTGAGAATTCGCTCAAACACATTGAGCGTGAAGGCAGTAATGAAAAAGAAAACAAACTGCCGGAACGCAATCCGCAAAAGGAACAGAAAGGAAGGGGACAGGGACAAGGACAAGGGAACGCTTCTTCAACAGCAATTCCGCAGGCAACACCTGAAGCTGTTTCAACACCCGAAGCTTTAGTGACACCCGAAGCGATTTCAACACCCGAAGCCTCCAAAAAAGGAAATTCATTAAACCCCAAGTACAATTTTTTAAATCATATTAAGGAGTTTGAGGACGGAGTTTTTCTTTTGGTGTATGACGAAAATGAAACGCTCCTGCAAGGTGCTTTCCCTATAACCTTAAATGCGGATGATTTTACTTTTAAAACAGAAAACACTCTTTATACAATAGCTGAAAAGAATGATGGGACAGCATGGATTGTTTATGAGCGCACAATACAAACTCCAAGCGGTGCAATTTATAAAATACGCGGTATAACACAGAAGGTCGATGCGAGCGAGAGCTTAAGGTCGGTCGCAGGTATTGCCGCCTGGGCAATTCCGCTTTTTCTGTGCCTGGCGGTAGCAGGCGGCTCTATAATCACGAAGCGTGCTTTTGACCCGATAAAGAAAATATCCGACACGGCAGAAAAAATCGCAAAGGATAATGACCTTTCAAGGCGTATTGATTTGGGCGAGGGGCGTGACGAGATACACGCACTTGCCAACACTTTCGACTCGATGTTTGAACGCTTGGAGGAAGCGTTTGAAAACGAAAAGCAGTTCACCTCGGACGCATCGCACGAGCTGAGAACTCCCATATCTGTCATAATGTCGCAATGCGAATATTCAATTGAGAACGCGCAGACGCTTGACGAAGCAAAGTCGGGGCTTAAAAATGTGCTTGAAAAAACGGAAAGAATGTCATCTCTCGTCAATCAGCTCCTGATGCTTGCACGTGCAGACAAGGGACATCAGAAGATAAATCCCGAGGAGCTTGATGTATCGGAACTCATGGCGATAATAGCCGAAGAAAAGCAGAGCATGGCAAAGAAAAAGGGTATAACGATAAGTGTGAACTTTGAAGAAAATGTCGTTATAAATGCTGACGAAACGCTTATTATGCGTATGCTCATAAACCTTGTGGACAATGCCATAATTTATGGCAAAAAAGGCGGAAAAGTCGAAATGGGTGTTTCAAAAGCCGAAGAAAATAAAGTCGTGGGCTATGTAAGTGATGACGGTATAGGAATTTCGGAAAGCGATTTGCCCCATATATTCGAGCGTTTCTACCGTGCGGACAAATCAAGAACCTCTCTTGATGTACGCGGTACGGGCCTGGGACTTTCCATGGTTAAGTGGATAGTTAATGCACACGGCGGCGAGATAACGGTTGAGAGCAAACAGGGTGAGGGAACAAAGTTTATATTCACCTTGCCGACAATACAAGCCAAATAGAAAAAATAAATATTGCATCAAAAAGCTCCGCTTTGGCGGAGCTTTTTCAACACTTATTCAATTTCATTATTACTTATTCACTTACTTCGGTAAGCATATATTCGATTGCCTCTGCAACGCCGTTTGTAATGGCACGTGAGCTTATCGTTGCACTTGTCACGGAGTCAACCTGTCCGCCGTCCTTGGTGACAGCTATCGGCAATACAAGCCCTTTAAACTGTGAAGTGAAATCCGGTTCCTTTGTCTTTGCACCAAGACCTGCAGTTTCCGAAAAGTCTGCGCCACCCACTGCAATACCGCTTACTGTGCCGTCAGGCGTCATGCCTACGGTGACCTCAATGTTTCCGCCGTAGCCTTTCACGGTTATTGCACAAACATAGCCTGCAACTTCGTTCCCAGCGATTGCTTCATAAAGACTGTCAACAGGGGCGTTCTCCTCAAGCTCGACGGGATTGAACGACTCTGCAGTTTCAAAAACCGCTCTTCTTGAAGCTTCCTGCGCAAGGCGTGCCTGTTCATCAATTGCATCTTTTGTGAGAGCGTAAACGGCTCCGAGCATGAGGCCTGCCACTAAGGTTATTACTGTGAGTCTTGCCCAGACGGGAAATTTTGATTTCATTTACTGTTCCTCCCTGATAAATGATGTAATACGGTTTTTGCAATAATGCCCGTGACTGCTCCTGTAATGCAACTTGATATGAGCAGAAACGGCAGGTATGAAAGCACCGCTTTATAGGTTATAAAGAAAAGTGCGACCGTGCATTGACCTAAAATGTGCATAAAAGCACCGGATATGCTTACCCCTACTATGCTTATGCCTTTGAAATGCCTTGCAAGTATCATTGCAAATATACTCAATGCTCCGCCGGATAAGCTGTAAAGCATTGATGAAAACGAAGTAAACACAAAGCCTTGTATCAATACCTTCAAAAGCATTAAAAGTACAGCTTCTTTTTTTGAGAGCATGAAAAGCGCATAGAGCAGCACCGTGTTTGAAAGCCCAAGCTTTATTCCCGGGACGGGCACGGGCAGGGGAAGGAGGTGCTCAACATATGAAAGCACGAGTGCAAGCGCTGTGAGTATTCCAAGGTGAGCTGCGCGTGAAAAACTCTTTTTCATTGCATATCCCCCAAAGCAAGGTGTACCGTTACCGCGTTTGGCAGGCATACTATCCATGATGCAATGTCCGACGAACGTGCTTTTTCCCTTGTCAGCAGACCGCTTGAAACGCAAATCTGGTTTTTACAACAGGATTCAAGCATATAAACGCCCTCCTCGTTTATGCAAACGGTGCAGATGTGCTTGCCTGCTTTGTCAATCTTGATAAGCTGCGCTTCACCAAACGGATATGTGCCCCAAAGCGCGTTGTCCACATAAATCTCGACCGTGTCGCTATTGCTTTTATTACACAAAATGCCGATTAAAAAGCACAATGCCGCCAAAAAAAGCACGAAAACGGCAATAAGCAGATCGGTTTTATAGTTTTTTACCATAAATGTATTGTAACACGCACATTTGATATTTGCAAATATCTTAATAACTTGGTATAATTCTTTTATTACTATATATTGGTATAATTATGTTCAGATAAAAGGACAGCGTTTTATGTCGAAAAAAGTATTTTCGCTTATACTGGCAGTGTTGATGGCAGGCGTGGCGCTTTTCACAGGCTGCAGTGAGGGCAATCGCCATGAGGCAACAATAACGGGCTATTTTGATACCGTTATTACAATAGTTGCCTATATGGACAAAAAGTCCGACTTTGATAAAGAAGTTCAGCGCATTGCCCAGGAGCTTGCAATTTATGACGGCTTGTCAGATGCATATGCTTCCTACAAGGGCGGAAACAATATAAAGACGATAAACGATAAGGCAGGCAAGGGAAAGCCCGTTAATGTAAACCTTTTCATAATCGATATGCTTTTAACCGCTAAAAAAGCTTATGCAACAAGTGGCGGAGCGATAAATGTTGCAATGGGCGCAGTTACCGATATATGGCGCACCCATATCAACAACGGAATGGCGGATGCAGGCTATGCCGTGATTCCTTCGCTTGATGAGCTTAGGGAAGCAGGCAGGCATACGAACATTGATGACGTTATAATCGATTCTGAAAACAGAACCGTTTATCTTCAGGATGAAAAGATGCGTCTTGACGTCGGTGCTTTTGCAAAGGGCTATGCGGCAACACTCGTGCTCCACAATGCAAAACAACGTGGCGTTACATCAATGCTCCTTAACATGGGCGGTGCCGTAAGTACAATAGGCACAAAGCCAAACGGACAGCCTTTTACCGTAGGAGTTCAGAATCCGAGGAATGAAGAGGAATACAGCTTAAAGCTTGGTTTGAATGATATGTCGGTTTCGACAAGCGGTGATTATCAGCGCTACTATGTTGTGAACGGTATCCGCTTCCATCACATAATAGATACCGGAAATTTGATGCCTACGCTTTACGCAGCATCGGTAAGCGTGGTTTGCGAAGATGCAATAACGGCTGATTATCTTTCAACAACTCTTATGGCAATGCCCCTTGAGGAAGGCTTAAAGCTTGTAAATTCCTACAAGGATGTTGAAGCACTCTGGATTTTTGGAGACGGCACACAAAAATGCACATCGGGTTTTGAAGCATATATCACAAAATAACTAATGTGAATCGAAATAACTTAAGATAAATAAATTTGGAGGAAACTAAAGATGAAAAAACCTGTTCTTGTTATCATGGCAGCCGGTATGGGCAGCCGTTACGGTGGATTGAAGCAGATTGATCCCATGGACGAATGGGGCAATCCCATAATCGACTTCTCAATTTTCGATGCAAAACGTGCAGGCTTTGAAGAAGTTGTTTTCATCATCAAGCATGAAATCGAAGAAGAATTCAAAAAGGCAATCGGCGAGCACATCAGCAAGTACATGAAGGTTTCATATGCATTCCAGCAGCTTGAAATGTTACCCGAAGGCTTTACTGTTCCCGAAGGCAGAACAAAGCCCTGGGGTACAACTCATGCTATCTACTGTGCAAAGGATGTTGTAGGTGACCGTCCTTTTGCAGTTATCAACGCTGATGACTATTACGGTCCTGAAGCATTCCGCGTACTTTATGACTTCCTTACAACAAATGATGATCCCAATTGTCATACACTCGTAGGCTATCTTGTAGAGAACACATTAACCGAGCACGGCAGTGTTTCAAGAGGCGTCTGCACAGTTGATGATAACGGCAATCTCACAAACATCGTTGAAAGACTTAAGATTTTCAAGCGTCCCGACAAGATTGAATTTACAGAGGACGATGGCGAAACATTCACACAAATCGAAGAAGGTACATATGTTTCAATGAACTGCTGGGGCTTCAAGCCTTCCTTATTTGAAGGTCTTGGCGAAGTTTTGAAGCGTGACCTTCCCGAGGGAATAAAGAACAATCCCATGAAGTTTGAGGCTGTTTTGCCCGGCGCAGTCCAGAGCCTTATGGCAGGCGGCAAGGCAAGTGTAAAGGTGCTTTCAACTACTGATCGTTGGTTCGGCATCACTTACAAAGAAGATAAGCCGATGGTAGTTCAATCTATAAAGGATCTCAAAGCAAAGGGTGTATACACGGAAAAGCTTTGGTCATAATAAAACAGTATGAAAGATGTTCAACTTGTAGCTGAGGCAATGCGTGCTTTCGGGCTTTTACCCGGGAAATATGCGTATCGTAAATACGGTGACGGTCATATAAATGACACATATCTCTGCATCTCCCCGTGGGGCAGAGCTGCTTTGCAACGCATAAATTCAAATGTATTTAAAAATCCGCACCTTGTTATGGATAATGCTTTTGCAGTAACAAGGCATATTGCAAATCACATAGAAAAAGAGGGCGGAAATCCGCGTTGCGGTACCCTTATGTTCATAGCTACGAGGGACAATAAGCCTTATTATGTAGATAGTAACGGTGATGTCTGGAGGGCTACTCATTTCCTTGAGGATACAACAACATATTCAAGGGCGGAGGATGAGCATATGCTCGAAAGTGCCGCAGGTGCGTTTGGCAGGTTTATGCTTATGCTTGCCGATTTTCCTGCTGACACATTGCATGAAACAATTCCGGATTTTCACAATACACCTAAGCGTTACAATGACTTTTTGACAGTTCTTGAAAAGGATGAGAATAACAGAGCGGCATCTGCAAAGGAAGCTGTTGAGTTTGTGCTTTCCCGTTCCGACAAGGTGGGCTTGCTTGTTGATATGCTCGATAAAGGGCTCTTGCCGCTTCGCGTTACTCATAACGATACAAAGCTTAATAATGTTCTTTTCAGCGTCAAAACGGGCGAAGCCATCTGTGCTATTGACCTTGATACGGTTATGCCGGGCTTGAGCGCTTATGATTTTGGTGATGCAATAAGAAGCGGTGCAAACCGTGTTGATGAAGACAAAGCAAAGCGTGGCGACTTCTCGATGAAGTTCTTTGAAGCGTATGCACGCGGTTATATCAATAACTGTGCAAGCGTGCTTACACAAAATGAGCGCGATGTTTTGGCTTCAAGCGCCTGTTTGCTGACGTTTGAGTGCGGTATGCGTTTCCTGCACGACTACATAGATGGTGATAAATACTTCAGGGTAGAGCATACAACACATAATCTCCAGCGTGCGATAAGCCAGTTCAACCTTGTTGCCGATATGGAGAATAAGCTTTCCCAAATGGAAAAAGTAATAAAGGAGTTAGTTAAAAACACAAAATGAATTACGCAGAAGTAATTGGCTCTTTGACATCAAAGCTTGGTGTTACGGGCACTGAAAATGAAGTGGCAAAATGCGTAATGTCGTATTTCGAGCGCTATGCCGACAAGGTATGGCGTGATAAAGCAGGCAATGTCTTTGGCAGTATTGGCGAAGGCAAGCCTGTTATTCTTATATGTGCGCATATGGACGAAATCGGCATGACGGTTACAAAAATAGAGAAAAACGGTATGCTCCGCTTGGCGTCGGTTGCAGGCGTTGACCCCCGCGTTTTACCCGGAAGCGAGGTAGTGGTTCACACAAGGACCAAAAAGATACCTGCGGTAGTGGGTGCATTGCCTCCTCACGTGCTTGCAAGCATGGGTGATGATCCGAAAAAAGCATACAAGATGAATGACCTCGTTTGCGATACAATGCTTGACTATGATGAGGTTATAAACACAATCGAGGTCGGTGACCTTGTGACATATGCGCCGCTTGAGCCGATGAAGCTTTTGAGTAATCGCTTAGCGGGCAAGACCTTGGATGACAGAGCACTTGTAGCTGCATCAATTCACGCAATGGAAATTCTTTCAAAGCGTAAGTTGAACGCAACTGTAGTTTTCTGTGCAACCGTACAGGAGGAGTTCCGTTCCTTGGGCGCAATCACTTCAACATGGGGTGTAAATCCCGATATCGGTATTGCGGTTGATGTTTGCCATGCACCGACACCGGGGATCCCCGATTTTCGTTCCTATCCCATAGACTCGCTTTCAATCTCGACGGGTGCAAACATTCACCCCAAAATCTTTGAGATTATCCGTGACAAGGCAGAGGAGCTTCATATTGATTATGAAATCAGCGGTTCACTTTTGCATACGGGAACTGATGCTTGGGATATTCAGGTGCAGCGCGCAGGTGTAAGATGCGGACTTATATCTGTTCCGCTTCGCTATATGCACACAAGCGTTGAGGAAATAAGCCTTACAGCGCTTGAAAACTGTGCAAGGTTATTGGCTGAAATCGTTGCTGACTTTGATGAAACCTGGGAGGAAAAATTATGCTTGGACGATTAGAAGCTTTAACAAATCTCTGCGGTGTAAGCAGCAATGAGAAAACGGTTCGTGCATATATAAAAGAGCAGGCACAGCCATTTGCCGACGAAATGTGGACGGACAACCTTGGTAACCTGTTTGTGCATAAAAAGGGCGAGGGCAGAAAAATAGTTGCCTGCGCACATATGGACGAGGTCGGTGCAATAGTAAGAGGAATAAGGGACGACGGCTTGATTGTCTACCAATGCCCCGATATTGATTCAAGAACGGTTGTTTCAAAGCGTGTTGTAATAGGTAATGACGAAGTACAGGGCGTTATAGGCGCAAAGGCAATCCATCTTCAGACTGATGAAGAATTTGAAAGAGCGTTGTCCCATGAAAATCTCTATATAGATATAGGTGCACGCGACAAGGCGGAAGCAGCTAAGTATGTAAAGCGTGGCGACCTTGTGTGCTTTACCACCAAGTTTTCATGTAACGAAAACGGCATGATAAAAGCAGAGGCACTTGACGACAGAACAGGCTGTGCGGTTTTGCTTGAAATGCTCAAACAGGATTATGATTGCGACTTTTATGCCGTATTTACAGTACAGGAAGAAAGAGGATTGCGAGGTGCTCAGGTCGTTTCGTACACATTGAATCCGGACCTTGCACTTGTTATTGACGGCACAACGGCACTCGATATGCCCGATATGCCCTCGCACAAAATGATCACCAAGGTTGGTGAGGGTGCTGCCGTATCCGTTATGGATATGAGAACCATTTATAATCCAAAGATGGTAAAAGCACTTGTTGAGACGGCAGAAAAACATGGCATAAAATACCAGATGCGCAAGGGTGCAAAGGGCGGTACGGATGCAGGCGCTATACAAAGTGCGGTAACAGGCTGCATAACAGGCGGCATCTCAATTCCCTGCAGATATATACATTCCCCTGTAAGCGTTTGCAGCAAAGCGGATTTGGAAAGTGTATTTGCACTTGCCGATGCATTTATAAAAGATAAGAAGTATGAGGAGGTTCTTTCCTGATGTTAAACAGAGAAATGCTCAAGACGGTTCTTACAACATACGGCCCGTCGGGACACGAAAAGAAAATAAGCGATGTTATCAAGGGTTATCTTGAAGGATACTGTGATGAAATATATAACGATACACTCGGCAATCTGATTGCTTACAAGAAAGGCACATCGGGCAAGAAAGTAATGCTTTCTGCACATATGGACCAGATTGGTCTTATCGTTGTAGATATAGATGATAAGGGCTTTTTGAGAGTATCAAATGTAGGCGGTGTAAATCCTACAATAACACTTGCACGCGACGTTGTTTTTGAAAACGGAGTCCAAGGCGTTGTGCACTATGAGACCGAAAAGAAAAAAGCAGGCGAAATAGTGCTTAACGAAATCTTCGTTGATATAGGTGCAAGCACAAAGGAAGAGGCTCAGGAAAAGGTTTCAATCGGTGACATGGCAGTTTATGCTCCTCATTATGTTGATATGGGCAAGCGAATTGCTTGCGGTGCAATGGATAACAGAGTTTGCTGTGCACAGATTATAGAAATTATGCGTGCTTTAAAGAGCGAGCATGATGTTTATGCAGTATTCACGGTACAGGAAGAAGTCGGCTTGCGCGGTGCAGGTGCTGCCGCTTACAATATTGAGCCCGACCTTAATATAAATATGGATGTTACGACCTGCGGTGATATGCCCAACGCTTCATTGATGAGTGTTTCACTTGGCGAGGGTGCTGCAATCAAGGTTATGGACTCGTCCGTAATAGTTCCTCAGAGCGTAAGAAGATTTTTGATTGACGTAGCAAACGAAAACGGAATCAAGTGGCAGAACGAAGTTCTGCGTGGCGGCGGTACGGACACATCGGCAGTTCAAAAGAGCAGGGGAGGCGTCCTGGCGTGCTGCATATCGGTTCCCACTCGTTATATACATTCACCTGTTGAAACCATAGACGCCGAGGATGTAGAAAACGGCATAAAGCTCGTGCTTGAAGCTTTGAAAAAGAGCGAGCTTCCCACAAACGAACTCTAATAAGACTCTGATAACAAACAAGGCGTGGCTTGAAAAGGCATGCCTTGTTTGTTTGAATACAATAAAATGGTATGAAATTCAAAAATAGTTAACATATTAGTTGTAAGATAGGACTATCGCATGGAAAAAAACTTTGTTATAATGTGATTATCTACATGAAATTAAAAAGGAGGACTTTTTAAAAATGAGAACAATGAAAAAATGGCTCTCACTTTTCCTGGCAATCGCTATGTGCTTAAGCGTTGCAATGCCTGCATTTGCAACAGCTGATACAAAGAGCATCAGCGCAAAGCCCATGGAAGGTGCAGCAACACCCGAACCTACAAAGCATCCCGCTTTTGATACTCTTGCGGACGGAACAACAACGTTCACAGTATCCGAAATTGCACAGGCGGCTGCAGCAATAGTTTCACACTATGATACTTACAAGGATCTTGAGACAGATAAGTCAATCCCCAAGGCTGTAATTATCAAAAAGGGTGATACATCTTACTGCATCACAGATGAAGCATGGGCATATATGGCAGGTTATGCACTTGCTGGTCTTACATCGCTTTCAGCTTCAGCACTTACCGGTTATACAGGCACAACTCCTGTAATTTACCGTGATGTTAAGGCTCCCGAGAAGGACGGTGGTACAATGGTGAGTCCTTCTACAACAACGACTTTGACACAGGATGAGTATGTTACAGGTGCATGGTTGATCTCATCAGGTGCTGATGCATCAGAAACCAAAACTTTGACTCACAGAACTAAGGTTACCGCAAAAATTTATTTGTCATACTATGCATCATTGATTGCATCGGCAAGAGCTTTGTCTGCTTATGCAGCAAACGGCACATTGCCCACGGAAGTTCAGCTTGATAAATTAAAGTATATTGCTGCTGACTCAAAGTCAAATGCAGTAGGCGGAGCAGAAGCTACACAGGAACCCACTGCACCTCCTGCAACAAGTGCTCCCACAGCTGCTCCCGACGGCATCTTCACAGTTGCAGAGCTTGCACAGGCAGCAAAAGCAGCACTTGCAGGCTATACACAGGGCACACCCTTCTACAGAGAAGGCGTAGTAGTTGACGGCGTAACGGTATCTCAGCCGAACTATTTTGCACTCTTGTCATATGCTGTTCGCGACATTGCTAACGGCACAACAACAAACACATACAAGAATTCTGATTTTAACTATAAGGTACCTTCACAGGTCTCAAATTACAGCTTGACACAGAATGGTGCTACTCCCACAACTGCAACAAAGAATCTCTATGTAAACTTTGCTATTCGTGAGATTATTTATGCAACAACAGGTGGCGGTAGCGCAACAAAGACTCTTGCAGCAGTATGTGCATATCCGACATCAACTTCTAACGAAAACGGCTTCCCCGTATCTGGTTATGAAGGTCAGCTTACATACGAAGCAGGTCTGTTGATGCTCACACGCGTTCTTGCAGCATATGCAGATACAAACACACTTCCCGAAAGTGTAGCACTTGAGTATGTTCCTGCAACACCGGCTCCGTCAACGGATACATCAGACGATCCTGTAACACCGCCTCCCGCAACACCGGATACCACACCCGAAAACCCCGAGGCAGTTCCCACAGGTCACCCTGCATTCAGCACAATTGCTGACGGAAAGACATTTACGGTAGCAGAAATTGCAGCTGCAGCAGACGGTATCGTTTCACACTACGAAGCATTCAAGGCACTTGAAGGCGAATACTCAATCCCCAAGGCAGTAGTGATCGCTGATTCCGTAATTACAGATGAGGCATGGGCATACATGGCAGGTTACGCTGTAAACGGCCTCTCAAATGCTTATCCGACTTCCGGTGTAAGCGGTTATACAGCTGCTTCAACAGTAAACTTTAAGAACGTTGGCAAGGCGAATGCTAATGCAGGCACACAGTATACAGGTGACAGCTTGACTCTCGCAAATGTAGCAGAAGCATCATGGAAGGCATTGTCAAACTATGCTAACAACTATGGCAGAGTAGCAGCATCCTGCGGTTCAATCCCGAATGTTGCACAGCTTTCATACTACACGATAGTTTTGGCAGCAGCACGCGTATTGAAGTATTACAACGATAACGGCTCACTCCCTCAGAGTGTACCTTGCGACGGTGTATTCTACAGCATGACTGATACAGATTCAAATGTATCAACAGAGCCCGTTCCTACAGTAGATCCCAAAACACAGGAACCTGTAAAGACAGAAGAACCCACTGTACCTCCTACAGCTGAGCCTACAGTTGAACCCACTGTTGATACAACAAAAGAGCCCACTGTAGCCCCCGATGGTATTTTCACAATTGCAGAGCTTGCAAAGGCAGCAAACGATGCTTTGAATGGCTACACATCCGGCACACCTTTCTATAAAGAAGGTATAGCAGTTGACGGCACAACAGTAACACAGGCTAACTACTACATCATAGCTGCACAGGCTATACAGGATATCTACAATAACAAGACAAATGCAACATATGAAAAGAGCGCTTATAATTACAAGTCGCCCACACTCGTTGCAAACTACACATTGAAGCAGAACGGCCAGACACCCACAACTGCAACACAGACATTCTACATGAACTACGCAATCCGTCAGACAGTTTATGTAACAACGGGTGCAGGTGCCCAGAGCGGTGCAGCAGGTGCATCAGCAGCATATCCGACAACAGCAGGTAATGCAAACGGCTTCCCCGTATCTGATTATGAAGGTCAGATGACATATGAAGCAGCACTCTTGATGTTCACACGCGTACTCGCAGCATACAATGCAAACGGCTCATTGCCCGCATCAGTAGCTCTTGAGTATGTTCCTGCAGTAGATCCCACGGATGCTCCTTCATCCAATCCGACACCCACTCCCGATGAAACAGAGCCTTCCACAGTTCCTCCTATAGTAACAAAGGAACCCACAAAGACAGAAGAACCTACAAAGACAGAAGAACCCACCGCTCCTGTTGAAACTCCCGAAACAACAGTGCCTCCCACAGCAAAGCCCGAAAGCGGCGCTATAAAGTTTACAGAGGAAAGCGGTATCTACTCAACAAAGGACGGTTACATCTTCGGTGTTGAAGAAGAAACAACGCTCGAGAAGCTTCGTGAGAGCATCGTCAAGGAAGGTCTTATCCTCACATTCAAGGATAAGGACGGCAATGCTATTGCAGAAGACGGTGCGATAGGCACAGGTGCAAAGGTTGAGGTTTCCGACGAATATGGCGATGAACTCGGCACATACGAATTCGTAATCAAGGGCGACATCACAGGTGATGCTAAGATCAACTCGCGTGATATCGCAAGATTGCAGAAGCACGTTCTCGGCTTAAGTGAGGTTGAAGGCGCATTCGCTTTGGCAGCAGATGTAACAGAGCGTAATAACGGTGCAACAACAATCAACTCAAGTGATATTGCACAGCTTCAGAAGCACGTATCAGGCTTTGTTGATTTCGTATTCACAGTCGTTGATGCAGAAGGCAACGAAACAACAAAGAACATGAAGTCAACAAGAAAGTATGTTGGCGATGCACTTCTCGATGCTAACCTTATAAGCGGTGATGAAACAGAATACGGTCTTTTTGTTAAGACAGTAAACGGCATCACATCAGACTTTGAGAACGAAGGCACATACTGGGCACTTTATGTAAACGGTACTTACAGCGAAACAGGTGTTGACTCAACATTGATAAAGGATAACTTCACATACACATTCAAGCTTGAAAAGTATGAAGAAGGCGGTACAACACCTGAGGAAACTGTTGAACCTACAGCTGAACCCGAAGTAACAGCTGAACCTACAGTTGAGCCCACGGTTGAACCCACGGTTGAGCCTACGGTTGAGCCCACACAGGAACCCGTTGTAACTGATGAACCCACAACTGCTCCCGACGGTGTGTACACAATCGCAGAAATCGGTAAGGCAGCTTCTGATGCATTGGCAAGCTATGAAGAGGGTATGCCCTTTGTTGAGGACGGTATCGTAGTTGACGGTGAAACTGTTCCCCAGCACGTTTATTACTACATACTTGCACAGGCAATCCAGGATATCAACAACGGCAATACATCAGCTACTTACACAAAGGCAGGCTATGCTTGCAATAAGTACACGGGCAGCATCAGAAATTACGACCTTAAGCAGAACGGCAGCACACCCACAACTGCAACAAAGAACCTTTACATTAACTTTGCAATCCGTGCAACTGTTTATGTAAAGGGTGCAGGCGCAGGAACACTCGGTGCAATAGCTGCTTATCCCACAACGGAAAGCAATGCAAACGGCTTCCCTGCAACAGAGTATTCAGGTCAGCTCACATATGAAGTTGGTCTCTTGATGATGAATCGCGTACTTGCAGCATATTATGCAAACGGCTCACTTCCTGAAAGTGTAGCACTTATGTTTGTTCCCGATGAAGAGCCCTCACAGGCTCCGGAATCACCCTCAACACCGACACAGCCTCCCGTAACTACGGATGATCCGCAGGTAACACCTCCCTCAGGTGATGGCGAGGCACAGCCCACAGCTCATCCTGCTTTCTCAACAGTAGCTGACGGTACAACATTCACAGTAGCTGAAATTGCAGCTGCAGCAGAGCAGATCATTTCACACTATGAAAAGTACAAAGATCTTGAAGGCGAATATTCAATGGCTAAGGCTGTTGTAATAGGTGACAAGGTAATCAGGGACGAAGCATGGTCATACATGGCAGGTTATGCCGTAAACGGTCTCTCAGGTGCATATGCAGCATCGGGCGTAAGCGGTTACACAGCTACTTCAACAGTAAGCTTTAAGAATGTTGGTAAAGCAGCAGTTGATGCAGGTACACAGTACACAGGCTCAAGCTTGTCAACAGCACATGTTGCAGAAGCTATTTGGAAGGCTTGCACAAACTTTGCTAACGACAACGGTACGGTTGCAGCTTCCTGCGGAAGTATCGAGGCATTGGGCTCACCGAGACAGCTTTCATACTACACGGTAGTTTTGGCAGCAGCGCGTGTATTGAAGTATTACAATGACAACGGTACACTGCCTGCGAGCGTAGCTTGCGACGCCGTATTCTTCAAAGCAGCTGATATCTAATAAGCTTTAAACCAAATAAAGGTTGTAATCCAAAAGGGTTACAACCTTTTTCATTGCAACAAAAAAGCAACCGAGAAGTTTCGGTTGCCTTGTTTGTACTTTAAAGTCTTAGCCCAAAAGCTTTTCTGCTGCTGCAAGCTTTGCACAGGCACAGAGAATTTCGGTTGCAAGCGTCAGCTCGTCGGGAGAGGGAAGACTCGGTGCTATGCGGATGTTTGTATCATCAGGGTCGTGCTTGTAAGGGAATGCTGAGCCGGCAGGAGTCATTACAAGACCTGCTTCTTTTGCTAAGTCAATTGTGCGTGTAGCTGTGCCTTCAAGTGTATTAAAGCTTATGAAGTAACCGCCCTTGGGCTTGTGATAGCGTGCAAAGCCAAGTGGTGCAATCTCTTTGTCAAGATACTCTATAACAGCATCAAACTTGGGCTTTAATATTTGAGCGTGCTTTTTCATTATCTCGATTGTGTGTTCACGATTCTTAAGATACAGTACCGTGCGGAGCTGGTTCATCTTATCATAGCCTATTGTCTGGAATGTTATGAGGCTTCTCTGATAGTCGATGTTGGCTTCACTTGAAGAGAAGCAAGCTACGCCTGAACCCGGTACCGTAATTTTTGAGGTGGAGCAGAACTGATAAACCATATCGGGATTTCCGTATTTCTCACATTCGTCAATGATGTTAACAAAGGGAATAAAATCACCGTCAAACTCATGAACACAGTATGCGTTATCCCACATTATTGTGAAGTCGGGGGCTGCCGGCTTCAATGAAGCAATTCTCTTTATTGTTTCATCCGAGTAAATAAAACCGTCGGGGTTTGAGTACTTGGGTACGCACCACATACCTCTAACAGCACTGTCCTTAACGAGTTCTTCAACCATGTCCATATCGGGACCGTTCTCGTTCAATGGGATGGGTATGAGCTTGGTGCCGAAATGTTCGGAAATACGGAAGTGTCTGTCATAGCCGGGGACGGGGCAAAGGAATTTTACCTCGTCAAGCTTTGACCAGGGCTTCTCAGAATGGAGCATACCGTGCGTGTAAGCTTTTGAAATTATATCGTACATGAGATTTAAGCTTGAGTTACCGCCGACGAATACCTGAGTCGGCTTTACGGAAAGAATATCTGCAAATAAAGCCTTGCAAACAGGCAGACCATCAACTATGCCGTAATTCCTTGCATCAACACCGTCTACCTTGCATTGCTCTGCACTGTTAAGTATTGTAAGTATATCAATAGTAAGATCGAGCTGTTCACTGCCGGGCTTACCTCTTGACATATCAAGCTTTAAACCCTTTTCCTTGCAAGCTTCGTATTCTGCTTTTGCATTTTGGTAAAAAATTGAGAGCTCGTCGTGCGTCATTTCTTTTAATGGTTTCATCGTCACAAATCTCCACATTTTATAGTATTTACAGTATTGTAAACTGTATTTGCCAAAATGTAAATATGCAATTTTGAAAAAACAAAACTGCAAAATTTATTTTTATTTACTTTATATATGTACTGTTATAAAATGTAAGGCATGAAAGATGCAACTTCAGAACTCAAAAAATTTATAGATGAATCAAAGTATATTGTCTTTTTTGGCGGAGCAGGCGTTTCAACAGAAAGCGGAATTCCTGATTTCAGAAGCGAGAACGGCATATTTTCTGCACTTAAAAAGTATGGACAGCCTCCGGAAGTTTTGCTTTCGCATAGCTTCTTTATGAAAAATACCGATCTCTTTTTTGAGTATTATAAGTCATCACTCTTGGTGACGGATATTTTGCCAAATGAGGCACACATGGCTCTTGCCCGGCTTGAAAGCCACGGCAAGCTAAAGGCGGTAATCACTCAAAATGTTGACGGCTTGCATCAAAAGGCAGGAAGCCAATCCGTTTTTGAGCTTCACGGCTCTATTTACAAAAACCGCTGCATGAATTGTTCAAAGTCATATGATGCAGAATATATCAGGAAAAGCGTCGGCGTTCCGAGGTGTTCATGCGGTGGAATTGTAAAGCCATGCGTTGTACTTTATGAGGAGTGCTTGCCCGAGTACGAGTTTGAAATGGCAGCACAGCATATTGAAAAGGCGGATATGCTTATAGTGGGAGGAACTTCTTTGGCTGTAAATCCTGCTGCCTCGCTTGTGAGCTTGTACTGCGGAAACAAGCTCGTGCTTATAAACAAAAGCGAAACGCCGTATGATTACAGGGCAGATCTTATAATAAACGAAAAAATCGGAGAAACATTAAAGAGGGTTGTTTTATGATAGCGTTACTCGTAAAGCTTTTTGTAAAAGACAAGGACAATACACAAAATCCAAAGGTGCGTGAAAACTATGGCGTGCTTGCAGGAGCTTTCGGTATTGTGATGAATCTCATTTTGTCTGCCGCAAAGTTTTTTATAGGACTTTTGTCAAACAGTATCGCAATACAGGCAGATGCCGTAAACAACCTGGCCGATATGGGCTCAAGTGTTGTAACGGTTATCGGATTTAAAATGGCGAACAAAAAAGCAGACAAAGAGCATCCGTTTGGTCACGCAAGAATGGAGTATGTTGCAGGGCTTATAATTGCTTTCATAATCCTCATAATCGGCTTCTCGCTCTTTAAAGAATCCGTTATGAAAATCATAGAGCCGCAGGAAGTCAAATTCTCGTATGTGACGGCAATTATACTTGTGCTGTCAATACTTGCAAAGCTTTATCTGAGCCACTTCAGTTCCACAATAGGCAAACGCATAAACTCAAAGGCGTTAAGTGCAGGAGCGGCTGACAGTATTTGTGATGTTATTTCAACCTCTGCAATACTTGTTTCAATGCTTGTCGGTCACTTTTTCAAAGTCAATATTGACGGCTTTGTAGGTGTTCTTGTTGCAGGCTTTGTAATATATTCGGGCATTGGTATTGTTAAAGACACGATAAGCCCCTTGATGGGCGAGGCTCCTGACCCCGAAATGGTTCACGACCTTTCAACCAAGCTTTTAAGCTACGATGAGATAATCGGGCTTCACGATATAATCGTGCATAATTACGGCCCGTCACGCATTATAGCAACAGCCCATGCAGAGGTGAGGGCGGACGGTGATATTCTGATGCTCCATGAGGTGATGGACACGGCAGAACGCGAGATAGGCAGGGAGATGAATATCCATCTTACTTTGCATATGGATCCCGTTGAGGTCGATAATGAGGTCCTGGATACTGCCAAAAAGAGAATTGCCGTTATCGTTTCACACTTCCCCGAAAAGCTCAGCTTTCATGATTTTCGAATGGTAAGCGGCGAGAATAATTGCAATCTTCTTTTTGATGTTGTAGTTCCGCCTCACACACAGGAGAAGCGAATGAGCGAGATAAGGGAAAGCATATCCCAAAAAGCAAGGGAACTTGATAATCGTTATACCTGCATTATTGAGTTTGATGTTGATTACACGGGAACACACTGAAAAATGTACTTTTTTAGGAACTGTGCTATGTGCATGGTTCCTTTTTTTTACTATATTTTAAACATATTATTAAGCTTGGTGCTAATCGTTTGCCTTGCAAAATATATTCTTTTATAATGAGCGTGGTATATATTAAAAATTCAAACTGAAACGTTTAGTGAGGTATTATTATGATAAATAGATTTTCAAGAAGAATAACAGCACTTGTTTTGTGCTTGCTTTTGGTTTTCTCGGCTTTTCCAACTGCTTTGGCGGTAGATGTTGAAACCAAGGCATCAGCAGGCACAATTGCAATAAGTGCATCAAAAACCACCGTCAAAAGGGGCGATGAAGTAACATTTACCGTTTCGTTTTCGGGCGGTTTGAAAGCAAGCAATGTTTCAGTTGTTGAAATTGCAATTCCCATTGACACTTCGTATTTTGAGTACGTAAGCGGTGCATCAAAATTGCCCACATACGGCTCATCCATAACGGGCATTGGTTTTCGAAGCGGTAAAAAAGAAGTTCTTTGCAACTGGGTTGATGTTTCAGATCCATTGGCAGTAGGCACAACAAGAATTTGTACATTTACTCTTCGTGTAACAGAAGAAGCTTATGGAGCGCAGACGCTTTCAATAAGCGGTAAATCGTTTTTGACGGATGCTGATGATAACGATATCAGCTTCTCAACAAGCTCGGTGACCGTAAAAATAGGTACAGCAGCAACTCCCACTCCGACTGTTAAACCCACACCTACTCCGACAGTAAAGCCTACGGTAAAGCCGACGACTACTCCTACAACAAAGCCCACGGTTAAACCTACGGCTACTCCCACGGTTAAGCCGACAGTACGTCCGACAGTTAAGACTCCGACTCCCAAACCGACGGTAAAACCGACGAAGAGCCCGACACCCAAGCCCACAAAGAGCCCGACACCGAGACCGACGAAGAGCCCGACTCCGAAGCCGACAATTACTGCGACTCCGACTGTTGTGCCGACTATAGCAGCAACAATAGAAGCTGTAATAACGCCCGAAATTTTGCCGACCGATGTTCCTGTAATTACAGAAGCTCCAACGGGTGAATTTGAAACTGTAAAGGACGGCTCCTTAACATACAGGATAATCGATGACGACAGAGCAGTCGTTTACTCCTGCGATAACACAAAGGCAATGGTTGAGGTTAAGGCTTCAATAGAGGGCAGACAAGTCGTAGGCATTGACGATTACGCATTTTACGGCTGCAACAAAATGATGAATGTTGAACTGCCTGATTCAATTTTGTATATCGGCAATCATGCCTTTGAGTCATGCACACGCCTTGAACAGATAAATCTTCCGAACAATCTTGATTACATAGGCAACTATGCTTTCGCTTCATGTGATTTGCTCAAAGAAGCTGTATTGAATGACAATGTGAAGACATTGGGCTATTATGCGTTTTATAACTGTGCTTCACTTGAAAAGGTAAGCTTAAGTGGAATTGAACACGTAAGCGACTATGCATTTTATGAGTGCAGGAGCCTTTCTGAAGTCACATTGGGCGAAGGTACCAAGACCATAGGTAAATATGCATTTGCAGAGTGTGAACGCCTGGTAATGCCCACACTTCCCAATAGCTTGCAGAAGATAGGTGATTATGCGTTTTCAGGCTGTGAGAGCATAACCGAGGTTGCTTTTAACGAGTCACTTTATGAAATCGGTAAATATGCATTCTCAAAAACCAATATTTCAAGCCTCAACACAGGTGATGGTGTTTCAATAATCGGTGACGGTGCGTTCTTTGAAGCACCGCTTGCAAGCGTAAATCTTGGAAGAAGCGTTTTTGAGGTTGGCAAGGGTGCATTCTCATCCTGTTCGTCACTTAAGGAAATAAGCGTTTCAAGTGCAAACACTTACTTTGCAGTAGAAAACGGAGCACTTTATACCAAGGATATGTCAAAGCTCGTATTCTGTACAGAGGGTTATGAAGGCTCATTTGTAATCCCGACAACAGTAAGAGAGATTGCCGATTATGCGTTCTATAACTGTAAGGGCATAACTGACATAACAATTCCCAAGTCCGTATTGAGATTGGGCGAAGCAGTATTCGTGGGCTGTGAGTCCATGAGCGAAGTTTTGGTAATAGCGGATAACCCTGTTCTTACATCCTATTACGGCACGCTTTATACTTCCGATATGTCAAAGATCATATGCTGCCCTGCAAGCATAGAGGGCGAAGTTGAGATTTCAGAACGAGTTACCGAGATTGGCGACTATGCATTCTATGGCTGTGATGCGATAACATCACTTAAAATGAGTAATCTCGTAAAGCGTGTAGGTAAGTATGCTTTTTATAACTGCGCATCCCTTGCAGAGATTAACTTCAGCACAGCACTTACTGAAATAGATGAGTATGCTTTTGCAAAGTGCTCGGCACTTACTGAAATAAAGCTTCCTTCAAGCTTTGAAAAAATCGGCAATTATGCATTTTCCGAGTGTACGGAAATCAAGAGTGTTTCATTAAACACCGGACTTTCCACAATAGGCGAGGGTGCGTTCTATAAGTGCTCAGCACTTACAGGCGTTGAAATACCTGCATCGGTACAGGTAATAAGCGACCATGCTTTTAACTTCTGTACCTCCCTTGAAATGCTTGAGATAAACTCATTCCCCAATGCAATAGGTGCATATGCATTTGCATCAACGGGTATCAAGTCTGTTGAGATTCCTATGAGTGTCGAGAGAATAGGCGACCATGCTTTTGCTTACTGTGGCTCGCTTGAAGATGTTTCAATCCCCGGTACCGTTCAGTACATTGGCGGTTGGGCGTTTGCTTCAACACCCTACATTTCATTACAGCACGATGTTTTCGTAATCGTAGGCAACGGCATATTGATTGCATACAACGGTACAGCAAAAGAACTCATTATACCGCAGAATATAAGGCAGATTGTAAACGCTTTCGAGCATGATTCACTCCTTGAAAAGGTAATCATTCCTACCAATGTTGAGATAATCGGCGGCGGTGCATTCTCAGGCTGTGATGCACTTCGTGAGGTTTTGATAAACAGCGGTGTAACGGCAATTGAAGAAGGCGCATTCAAGTCCTGTCCGCTTCTTGAAGAGATTGCTATTCCCGACTCCGTAACATCAATCGGCGACGAGGCATTTTACAACAGCGAAAACCTAAAGAAAGTTGCAATCGGTCAGAGCGTCAAGGAAATAGGCGAAAAAGCATTCGAAAAAACCGCACTTTCAAGCGTAACATTGCCTCAGTCCCTTGAAAAGATGGGCGACTATGCATTTGCTTCATGTAGGTATTTAAGCCTCGCACGCTTTGGAGGCGGTGTTCCCGAAAACCTCAATGCAACAACATTCTTTGACAGTGCAAGCTCATTCATGCTCTGCTACACTGATGCATACGAAAAAGAGTGGTCAACGCTTGCAAACAGCAATGCATTGCCCTATAACTTTGCGAAGTTCGAGCTTGATGAGGAAATCAAAGCAGACCCCGTTCCCGGCAAAACCCCGACACCGCAAAAGGGCAGGGATGTAAAGAACAAGAACATTCTCTACCTCATAACGCTTGTCTTTGAATCAATCAAGAAGTTCTTTGCAAGCATCTTCGGATAAAATAAGCTATAAGTAATATTGAATAAGTGATGAAAGAACTCTGCTGAAAAAAGCAGAGTTCTTTTGTTGTAACTTTGCAAGCGTATTTCAGGCTCCCTCTGATTGAGGGCGAAAAAATAAGTCAGAAGTAATATTGAATATTGAATAAGTTATGAGTAGTTGACCTCACAAAAAAAGAGCCACGAACAGCTCTTGTTTTATTCCGCTTGATTTGAATTGTTGCGTATTTCATCCTCAATGAGCTTTACAAGCTGATGGGGATGCATATTAAATGCGAGTGCAATACGCCAGATAGTCTCAAAATTCGGCTGCTTTGTGCCGTTTTCAATCATTGCAAGATGACTTCTCGCAATAACAGCAAAACCGCTGAAAACCTCCTGCGAAAGCTTTCTTTCCTTTCTCAACCTGCGTATAACCCGACCTACCGCATTCTTCTCAAATTCTATCATCGTAGACACCTCATATACAATAATGTTAATAAAACCAGAATAAAATATGTCTGCGATAGTAGACAAAATATAAAAATTGTGTTAACATTATATTCACTGTTAAAAATAAAAGGGAAAAAGAAAGGAATTTAAGCAATGAAAAAAACAGTTTCTCTTATTTTGGCACTTATTATGTGCTTTGGCGTTATGGTCTATGCATTTGCTTCTACTGAAGTAGCAGACGATTCAATGGAGATAACTGACATTGAAGCCAATGAAATTACAGCTATTGAAGAGCAGCTGTCGTTAAATGTAGGGACAAAAGAAATAACGAGTAGTGGTTCTACACTTGACGGATTGGTGTATAGTATTGTAGACAATAGTTATGCCGTTATAACTGGTTATACAGGTTCGCCGACCGATGTTGTAATACCGAGCGAAATAAATGGCTGTACGGTTATGACGATAGGAGAAGGAGCTTTTTCTAATTGTGCATCTTTGACAAGTGTAAAAATGCCATATGGATTGACGAATGTAGAAAGAGATGCGTTTCTTTGGTGTGAATCTTTAACAAATGTGGAGCTTTCCGACAGTGTGAGAATTATACGTGAATATGCTTTTAATGGAACTGGTTTAAGAAATATAGTGATTCCGAACGGTGTTATGATCATAGATTACGCTGCCTTTGGATCGTGTAGTATTGAAAATATAAACATACCGGATAGCGTGGAAGATATGGACTACGCGTTTGCTGGAGGCAACTCGTTAAAAAGTATAGAAGTATCCGAAAACAATTCTAACTACTGTGATGTTGATGGTGTTTTGTTTAATAAAAGCAGAACGACTATTGTTCAATATCCTTGCGGTAGAACAGATGAAAGCTATACAATTCCAAACGGTGTTATAAACATAAGTGGTGATGCTTTTAATTGTGCCTTCGATCTAAAGAAGATAGAAATTCCGAGCAGTGTAAAAAGTATAGGTGCCGGTGCATTTGCGTTTTGTACCTCATTGGCAAATATCGAATTACCCAAAGGTCTGACAAGCTTGGAACATGACTTGTTTGATGCATGTACGTCTTTAACACATATAGAGATTCCTGAAGGTGTTACAGAGATACAGTATTTTGTATTTGAAGGCTGTAGTGCTTTGGAAAGCGTGATAATTCCTGCATCAGTAACGAATATAGATGAAAGTGCTTTTAATTTGTCTTATGATAGTAATTTGGTTATTTATGGTATGAGAGGTTCGCGGGCTGAATCTTATGCAAAAGAAAACAACATTACATTTATAGCAATAGATGAAAGTAAACCGACTTCTATGCCTGAAGCTACGGTGAAACCTACAATTGCTCCTACAGTCAAGCCAACAGTTGCTCCGACAGAGAATCCCACAGTTGCTCCTACGGAGAATCCGACGGTTGTTCCCACGGAGAATCCCACGGTTGCTCCTACAGTCAAACCTACTGTCAAACCCGAAACACCTAAGACTGGTAGCACAAAACTTGCGGTTGTGGTAGCGAGCGTATTGGTACTTGCAGCAGTTGTAACAACAACGGGTGTTCTTGTAAAGAAAGAAGACTGATTAAAGGTTAATTTAATTTCTTAAAAACAATGATAAGAGCTTCGTGATATTACGGAGCTCTTTTTGCACCTTGCAACGGGCAGTTTTTCTTTACAAACCTAACACGCGTAGGGTATAATATATGGTAGGTTTGCTATAATAATCCTACATTATATTGTATAAATTACGAGGTTGAGATGTCGAAGGAATATTCTGTTAAAGATATTAAGATCATGGAGGGCTTGGAGGCTGTAAGAATGCGTCCCGGTATGTATATCGGAAGCACAGGCTCGAGGGGACTTCATCATATGCTTTACGAGATTGTTGACAATGCTGTTGACGAGGCTGCAAACGGTTATGCTGACGAGGTGTCGGTAACTTTGCACCGTGACAGGTCCGTAACGGTTGAGGACAACGGCAGAGGTATTCCTGTCGGCATACATGAAAAGCTTGGCGTATCAGGTGTTGAGGTTGTATTTACGCAGCTTCATGCAGGCGGTAAGTTTGGCAATGATTCTTACGGTTATTCTGGCGGCTTGCACGGCGTTGGTGCATCCGTTGTTAATGCACTTTCCGAGTATGTTGATGTTGAGGTCTGCACAGGCGGAAAGGTATACAATCAGCGTTTTGAAAGCTATGAGGAAAACGGCAGGATAGTATCAGGTCACCCTGTTGCACCGCTTGCTGAAACAGGCAGAACGAGAAGGCAGGGAACAAAGGTTACATTCTTGCCCGACAAGCGTGTTTTTGAAACGCTTGACATGAATTTTGATACCGTTGCAAAAAGGCTTCGTGAGCTTGCATACTTAAATCGCGGCGTTACTTTCAAGCTTTCTGATCAGCGTGAATGGGGCAACAAGAAGGAAAAGGAATATTGCTTTAACGGCGGCTTGTCCGACTATATAAAGTTCATGAACAAAGAAAAGACGACTTTGTATGACGAGCCGATTTGCTTTTCTGCTTCAAAGGACGGCATTATGGTGGAGGTTGCTTTCCAGCACAATGACGGTTACACGGAAAATATAGTTTCATATGTAAACAACATTGCAACCGGTGAGGGCGGTACGCATGAGACGGGCTTTAAGGCAGCACTCACCAAGGTCATGAACGACTATTGCAGAAAAATACAGGTCTTAAAGGACAAGGACCCGTCACTCATGGGTGAGGATTTCCGTGAGGGAATAACGGCTGTTGTGTCCTTGAAGATGCGTTCTGTTCAGTTTGAGGGACAGACAAAGACCAAGCTTGGCAACACCGAGGCACGCCCTGCGGTTGAATTTGCCGTAACTGAAAAGCTTGTGCCTTTCCTTGAGGACTTGAAGAATGCAGAAACTGCCTCCAAGATGGTCGAAAAGGCAGTTAAGGCTGCCAAGGTAAGGGAAACCACACGCAAGGCAAAGAACATGGCTCGCGAAAAGAGCAAGCTTGAAAATGCACCGCTTGTAGGCAAGCTTTCAAGCTGTACGGGCAAGGATCCCCTGCAGAACGAGCTTTTTATTGTTGAGGGCGACAGTGCAGGCGGAAGTGCAAAACAGGGCCGTGACAGGAGATTTCAGGCGATATTACCGCTTCGAGGTAAGCCATTGAATGTTGAAAAGAAGCGTCTTGAAGCAGTTTTGGCGAACGATGAGTTCCGTTCCATCATAACGGCACTCGGTACGGGCATCGGCGAGGATTTCACGCTTTCAACACTTAAATATAACAAGATAATAATACTGTCCGATGCTGACCAGGACGGTGCGCATATACGGGCTATTTTGCTTACTTTCTTTTATCGCTATATGCGTGAGCTTATCACTCAAGGTCACGTCTATATCGGATTGCCGCCGCTTTACAAGGTTCAAAAGGGCGACAAGGTAGTATACGCATACGATGATGCAGAGCTTACAAAGGTAACTCAGAAAATGGGACAAGGGTACTCCTTGCAAAGATATAAGGGCTTGGGCGAAATGAATCCGTCACAGCTTTGGGAGACCACCATGAATCCCGAAAACCGTTCGCTTGTTTGTGTCGGGATTGACGATGCAGCCGAGGTTGAGCACCTTGTAACCGTACTCATGGGCGACAAGGTTGCACCGCGTAAGGAATATATAAGCGAACACGCGAACTTTAACAAGGTTGACGATTTTGAGAGCAAGCTTCAGAAGACTAAAGAAGGAGGACAAGCATAATGGCAAAGAAAAGAGATGACTTACCTCCTGTACTTTTAACGGAAACGATAATACCAAGGTCAATGGACGATATCATGCATTCGTCCATGATTCCGTACGCAGAGCATGTAATCCTTGAAAGAGCACTCCCCAGGGTTGAAGATGGCTTGAAGCCTGTTCAGAGGCGTATACTTTATACGATGAGCGAGCTTTCATTAACGCCCGATAAGCCCCACAGAAAGAGCGCAAGAATTGTCGGTGACTGTCTCGGTAAGTACCACCCCCATGGTGACAGCTCGGTTTACGATGCAATGGTTCGCATGGCGCAGGATTTCAATATGCGAGCTCCGCTCGTCAACGGTCACGGAAACTTCGGAAGCGTTGACGGTGACAGTGCTGCTGCAATGCGTTATACGGAAGCACGCATGACTCCGCTTGCATTGGAGCTTTTGCGTGAGCTTGACAAGGACACCGTAAAATTTACACTCAACTTTGATGATACATTAAAAGAGCCCGACCTTTTGCCGGGCAGATTCCCGAACCTTTTGGTGAACGGTGCAAGCGGTATTGCGGTAGGTCTTGCAACAAACATACCGCCCCACAACTTAGGCGAGGCAATAGATGCCGTAATCATGCAGATTGATGATCCCGAAGTATCACTTGATGAGCTTATGCGCGTTATGCCGTGTCCCGACTTCCCGACGGGCGGTTATATCATAGACTCGCCCGAAATCCGTGAAGCGTACGAAACGGGCAGGGCGAAGCTCACAATGCGAGCCAAGACGGAGATTGAAAAGACGAAAAACGGCAAGAGCTTGATCGTTATAACTGAGATTCCGTACCAGGTAAACAAGGCAAAGCTGCTCGAGGACATACTCAAGGTAAGCCAAGAGAAAAAGGCGATGTTTGTCGGCATAAGCGACATACGCGACGAGTCCGACAGAATGGGTACACGCGCGGTTGTTGAAATCAAGAAGGACCATGATGCGGAGAAGATTTTGCAGTACCTTTTCAAATATACGGACCTGCAGTCAACATTCGGTGTGAACATGGTTGCAATAGCGGACGGCAAGCCTCAACAGCTTGGGCTTAAACAGCTTCTTGCCCACTACATCCGTCATCAGGAAAATGTTGTTACAAAGCGTACGCAGTTTGACCTTGAAGCTGCCAAAAAGCGTGAGCATATATTGGAAGGCTTGATGGTTGCAATGCTCAATCTTGATGAGGTTATTGCACTTATCCGCGCTTCAAAGACTCCGAAGATTGCACGCGAAGGACTTATGGAGCGCTTTTCGCTTACTCAAATTCAGGCACAGGCAATACTTGACTTGCGTTTGCAAAGACTTACAAACTTGGAGCTTGAAGCTATTCAAAAGGAATATAAAGAGGTTAAAAAGCTTATCAAGGAATTGCAATCCATATTAAACAGTAAGGACAAGCTTTTTGCAGTTATTAAAAAAGAGCTTACCGAGATAAAGGAAAAGTATAGTGATGAGAGAAAGACAACTTTGCTTGCTGACAATGCGGAAATAGTTGTTGATACAAATGAGTTCAAGGTCGTTGACGATATAGTTGTAACGCTCATAACGGGCAACCGTATAAGAAAACAGCTCAAAAAGTCCTACAATTCAGAGCTTTTGGAGGGCGAAACAGCACTTAATATATTGCAGACGACAAGCGATAAGCGTCTGTGCTTCTTCACTTCAAAGGGTAATTGCTTCACACTGACGGGCGAAGAGCTTGCAGAAACAAAGAGCACAAGCAAGGCATTAAACCTTAACACTGTCACGACCATTGAAAACGACGAAACGGTTATTGCCTGCGTTGAGGAAGAAAAGATAAGCTGCGAAGAAGTTTTGTTCTTCACAAAGAAAGGCAACATCAAGCGTACTGACGGTAAAGAATACGTCTTGAGAACAAAACGCTTTGCTGCAATCACGCTCAAGGACAAGGATGAGCTTATAGGCTTGCAGTTTATACAAAAAGAAAATCCGACCGTGCTCATGATCTCACGAAACGGCATGAGCATAAGGTTTGAGACTGAAACGATACCGAAGATGGGCAGAGTAAGTTCGGGCGTTAAGTGCATGAAGCTTGATGCAGGCGATGCGATTGTATTCTTTGACCAGACGGACGATGAAGGCGAAGTATTGACTATAACGGACCGTGGCTATGCAAAGCGAAGTTTCGTATTTGAGTATGAAGTTCAGGGCAGAAACGGCAAGGGCTTGAAGACGTTTGACTTCAAGCGTAACGGAAGCAACGGCATGACAATAGCTGCTGCGTTCTGCGTAAAAGAGCCGTTTGATTTTGTAATAGAGCAGTTCCACGGCGAAAAGACCACTGTGAACACAGAACAGGTACTCATTGATATGCGTGCAGGCAAGGGCATGTTGCTTGTAATGGCAATGCTTGATGATATAGTAATAAGAGCTTACAAGGCATAGCACATACAAAATTTGTACAAATTGTAATTTTTTCGGTCGGGCATTGAAGTTTTAAACATATATGATAAAATAAAAAATTATAACAAGTATCTTACAGGAGGTGCGGTCATGGCGTTTGATGTTTTTCTCAAAACGATAGGAACGGGAATTACCCAGTTTCGAGTAGCCGATGCCATTGATATAATCATAATTGCCGTACTGCTTTACCACCTTATAGTATTCACGAGGGAAACAAGGGCAATACAGCTTGTAAAAGGTCTTGCAATACTTCTTGCTGTGGCTTTTTTGAGCGATTTGTTCCAAATTTCAACCTTGAATTGGCTGTTGAATTCAATACTCGTTTCAGGTCTTATTGTAGTGGTCGTGCTGTTCCAGCCGGAAATAAGGCGCGTGCTTGAACGCATAGGCCGCGGCAGAATTTTTGAGTTGTCGCTTCTTGGTTTTGATTCGCCTGAAAATCTGCAGATTATAAACGAGATGCAGCAGGCTATACAGAACCTTGCAAGGCGCAGAGTCGGTGCACTCATTGTTATCGAGCAAAAAACGGGCCTTGGTGAGGTTATCGGCACCGGCACACGCATTGACGGTCTTGTCAGCGCACCGCTTCTTGAGAATATATTCGAGCCTAACACACCGTTGCATGACGGTGCAGTTATAATAAGGGGCGGTATGATAGTGTCGGCGGCTTGTTTTCTGCCACTCTTTGACGATAACCGATCTGTTGCAAGGGAACTTGGCACACGCCACCGTGCAGCACTTGGTATATCATCGGTTTCGGATTCGATAACCATTATCGTTTCAGAGGAAACAGGCGTTATCTCATTTGCAAGGGACGGAAAACTTGTTCGCTATGTTGACGAAAAGGCACTTCACAATCTGCTTGAATCCATATACACGGTTGACAAGAAAAAGAATACTATACAGCAGCATTTAAAGCTGAGGAGCAAGCATGAAAAAAAGTGATAAAGGCGCAAAGCTCAAAAAGCATATAAAGAATTTCTTTACGAAAAATCTTACTATCAAGATTCTTTCGCTGGTGTTTGCTGTTTTGCTTTGGGGCTATGTATTGATGGCTCAGGACCCTGTAAGAACAAAGCGTATAGATGGTGTAAACATAATTTACGAGGGCGAGTCCGAGCTTTTGACGCGTAACCTTGTCATTGCAAACCTTGATGAGGAAATAGTAAATACCATTTCCGTTCTCGTTGATACACAGCTTACAAAGTATGCAGATTTGTCGGCAGCCAATATAACGGCTACTGTCAATATGAAAACGATTTTGTCGCCTGGTACATACACAATTCCCGTAACCGTTACAACAAACGAAGGTACCGTAAGAAATACAAGCATTTCACCGTCAACCGTGACGATTAAGGTTGATAATCTTGTTACAAAAACAGTTCCCGTTGTTTCACAGGTATCGGGTGATATCGGTACAAACTATTGGAGTGGCACACCTGTTCTGGCAAGCAATGAAGTTGCAATAACGGGACCTTCCGAGTATGTCAGTGAGGTAAGCAAGGCAATATGTGATGTTAATCTGACAGGCAGAACAGAATCATTTGACGAAGCGGTTGAACTCGTGCTCGTTAAAAATGACGGCTCGGTTGTTTCAAAGTCACTCCTGACAGGCATTATTCCATCAGTAGGTGTAAGCGTTGAAGTCTTGAGAAAGGCAACAATAACTATAGATGTTCCTAAAGCTTTGACAGGTGTCGAAGAGCTTCCGTCGAATTATGAGATTATCAAGGCCGAGGCTGTTCCTGCACAGATTACTGTTGTAGGCAGTGAAGAAGATATAAAGGCGCTTACGGCTGTTTCCTTGCCGCCTATCAGTGTAGCAGGCGAAAAGGAAATATTGAAAAAGCGGTTTCAATAACACTTCCCGAAGGAATAAGAGCCATTGAGGGAACGGATGTTATGGTTTATGTGACGATTGCAGAAAAGCAGGAAACCGTAACTTACCCTGCAAAAACAATCGGCATGGTCGGGCTTGATTCAGGACTGCGTGCAACTGTGCTCCCCATGAGTACATCTGTTACGGTAACAGGCAGAAGAACGCTCATGAACGGATTTACAGCTTCTGATTTCAAGCTTTATGTAGATCTTACGGATTTGGCAGCCGGTGAGTATGAGTGCCCTGTAATGGTCGAATTTGCAAAGAGCGAGTATACAGAGCTTGCGGCAAATATAACGGATGCCAAGGTTAAGGTAACCATAAAGGAAAACTGATGTCGCTTATAATTAAAAATCTGAAACTCCATTTAAAAACAAACGGTAATGAAAGCTCCCTGCTCGAAAGAGCAGCAAAGGAGCTTTTTGTTAAGCCTGAAGACATCAGCCTTTTGCGTGCTGTGCGTATGTCGGTTGATGCACGAAACAAGTCGGACATATTTTTAAACTATACAGTCGAAGCACAGCTTTCAAAAAAGGCTGAACAAATTGCTTTGAAAAAGGGCAATCCAAATATTGAGGCAGGAAAAGAAGAAGTTAAAAGAGAAAGAGTTGTTCTTTCTCAATCAAGCCTTGATAAACGTGTGGTCGTTGTGGGCATGGGGCCTTGCGGTCTTTTTGCGGCACACGAGCTTGCAATGTGCGGCTTAAAGCCCATACTCATTGACAGGGGCAAGAGCATTGATGACCGTCAAGGCGATGTTGATACCTATTTCAAAACAGGCAAGCTTGATTATGAAAGCAATGTAATGTTCGGCGAGGGGGGCGCAGGTGCTTTTTCAGACGGCAAGCTTACAACGAGGATAAAGGACAGCCGTTCAAGAGAGGTTGTAAGTGCGTTTTCGCGCCTTAGCGGCCTTGAAGAGGTAGGGTTCATGGCAAAGCCCCATGTGGGGACTGACCGCCTTAAAATCGCGATTACAAGCCTTCGTGAGGAGCTTGTTGATATGGGCGTTGATGTTCGCTTCTCAACGTGCTTGACAGATATTCATATAAAGGACGGAAAGCTTTGTGCCGTAAGCCTTAAAACAGCAGATAAGGCAGAAGAAAAAATAGAGTGCTCAGCTTGTATAATTGCAATAGGACAGGGTGCGAGGGACACATACACCAAGCTTTTTGAAAAGGGCGTTGAAATGTCGCAAAAGCCTTTTGCCGTCGGCGTAAGAATTGAGCATCCGCGTGAGTTTATAGATAAGTCGCAATACGGTGCGTTCATGAATCATCCGAGACTTGGTGCCGCCGAGTATGCCTTAACGGGCAAAAGCGGTGAGAGGGGAGTATATACATTCTGTATGTGCCCTGGCGGAACGGTAATTGCCTCTGCTTCACAACAAGAACAGGTTGTCACAAACGGCATGAGTGAGCACGCACGGGATGCACAAAACTCAAACTCTGCTATAATAGTTCAGGTTGACGGCAGGGACTACAAAAGCTCACATCCATTGGCAGGAATGTATTATCAGGCTTCCCTTGAAAAAGAGGCATACATAGCAGGCGGGAAATCGGGCTATGCGCCCTTTGAGCGAGTGGGGGATTTTCTAAAAAAGACAAAACCGCAAGCCCATTCATCTGTAATGCCCACATATAAGCCCGGTGTCGTGCCGTATGACCTTAACGCCTTGTTACCCGACTACATAGCAAACGGCTTGAGAGACGGTATACGAGGCTTTGCAAACAAGATAAAGGGCTTTGATATGTACGATGCAGCATTGACGGCAGTCGAAAGCCGCAGCAGCTCGCCCGTGCGTATCAACCGTGATGAAAACCTTTGCTCCACGACCATACAAGGGCTTTACCCGGCAGGTGAGGGCGCAGGCTATGCAGGCGGAATAGTAAGTGCCGCCGTTGACGGTATGCGCGTTGCCGAAAAGGTAATGGAAAACTTGTAGCTTCTTGGGGCGCTGCCCCAAACCCCGCCGACTTTTTGTAAAAAGTCGGCAAAAACAAGAATTGGAATTATCACATTTAAATTCCGTGTTTAACAGATAAATAAATGAAATGAAAAATCTCCCGTTTGCAATATGCGTTGGGAGATTTTGTTTGCTATATTTGTTTTCCGTCGCTTTTTCAAAAGCGACCGGGGTGCAGGGGCAGAGCCCCGTATATCAATCAGCATACGGAATGAACTCGAAGTAATGGTCTTCGTCCTTGCCGTCTATGTAGGCTTTGTAATCGTCTTTTTTATACTCAAGCTCGATGTAGCCGTGCTGTGTTTCGTCCTCGGTTGTAAAGTAGGCTCTTGCACCGTGGTTTGCAACCTTTGTGAGGTAAAGCTTTGTGCCTGACGGGAGAGTGCCTGAAAGCTCGCTTGAGTTTGCAATGAATGTTACGGGCATATCGGCAATTGTTGTGAGTATGAAGCGTGTGTTTTCAAATGTGTAATCGCCCTCGCCTGCAAGTGCTATCTTGCCGGCTAAAAGCATATACTCACGAGTGCCGAAGCGAGTGCCGAGCGTGTCGCAAACTTGCTTTACAATTATCTTGCCGTCCTCTGTAAAATCAGCAAATTTTGCATAGAGCATATCGTAATCTGTGGGCTTGCCTTCCTCGTCAACACCGGGAACGGGGATGAACTTTGCTTCGCCGTTTTCAAAGCGTACAAATGCCGTGTTGCTGTCCTCGGATGCGAATGTATAGGTGTATACAAGCATCATTTCTTGTGAAAGAACATCAAGCTTTACAGCGTAAGCAGAAAGCTCATAAAACTCCTCGTTAAGCTCGTGTATCACTTGAGTTTTGTCCTGATACTCAACCGTGAAAACAGCCTTTGTGAAGTCATACTCGCCTTCTTCGAGCGTGTAGGAAAGGATTTCCATAGTGCCGTCGCCATCCATGTCAATCTCAACGGGGGTATCCTTTATAAGCTCGATTATATCGGAAGCTTCTTTTGCAGGCTCACTTGAAGAAATAGGAGCCAAAGAGGTGGGCGTGGGTGTTTCACTTGGTTGATTGGTTTCAATTGTGCAGGCTGATAATGCGAACATGAAAACTACAGCCATCAGGAATGACAAGATTTTTGTGAACATAAAAACTCTCCTTTTTAAATCTTTTATTCTGCAAATGAAGCAATAACATCTTTGAGTATCGCTATTGCTTTTTTAAGTGTATCGAACGGAATGTTAAGTGCAGGCAATAAACGCACTTTGTTCTTTGAGGCAAGCACGATAACACCCATTTCACGGCACTTCTCGATTATGGCAGGGGAGGGGGTTGTGCATTCAATGCCAATCATAAGCCCAAGCCCTGAAACACTCTTTACGCCTTTTGCACCCATAAGCTCATTGAAAATATATGCACTCTTTTCTTTAACCTGTGCCAAAAGCTCATCATCAATTCGTGAAAGTATATTTACAGCACCTTGTGCGCAAACGGGGTTTCCGCCAAAGGTTGAGCCGTGAGTGCCTGCTGAGAGCGTGTCTTTGGTGGACTCTCCAAAGAGTATTGCACCCAAGGGCAAACCGCCTGCAAGACCTTTTGCCGTTGAAACTATGTCGGGTGTTATGCCATACTGCATAAAGGCGTAGAGTGAGCCTGTCCTGCCGTTGCCCGTCTGCACCTCGTCGATTATAACGAGAATATCGCGTTCCTTTGCCTTCTGAACCGTATTTAAAACAAATTCCTTATCAAGAACATTTATTCCGCCCTCGCCCTGAACAAGCTCCATCATTACGGCACATACATCGTCGCGAAGGAGTGCTTCTTCCATAGCTTTGTTATCATTGGCATCAACATGAATGAAGCCCTCAGTAAACGGATAAAAATGCGTGTGCATAGCTTCCTGCCCGGTTGCACTCAAGGTTGCAAGCGTTCTGCCATGGAAGCTGTTTGTGAGCGTGATTATAGTTCCGCGAGCTTTTGTGGAATACTTATCCGATGAATACTTGCGTGCTGTTTTTATTGCACACTCGTTTGCTTCAGCACCTGAGTTTGCAAAGAATACCTTTTTCATGCCCGTTCTTTCGCAAAGCATTTGTGCAAGCGTAGCTTGAGGCTCCGTATAATAAAGGTTTGAAACGTGCTGGAGCTTTGAAAGCTGGGTTGTTACTGCCTCGATATAGCTTTCATCAGCTACACCGAAAGCGTTTACTGCGATACCGCTTCCAAGGTCGATATATTCCTTGCCGTTTTCATCATATAGCAAAGAGCCCTTGCCGTGTGTGAAAACAACTGATGCACGGGCATATGTGTTTGCTACATAGGTTTTATCAAGTTCTATAATGTTTTTCATATCTTTTGCCTTTTAAAATCAGTTGGTGAACATTGTGCCGATACCTTCATCGGTCAAAAGCTCAATGAGTGTCGCGTGCATTATTCTGCCGTCAATTATAAACACTTTCTTTACGCCCTTTTCAAGTGCTTCAAGACAGCAATCAACCTTGGGAATCATACCGCCTGAAATTATGCCCTCTTCTTTGAGCTTTTCGGCATCTTCGGGAGTAACCTTGGAAATAAGGCTGTCGGGGTCGTTAACATCACGCAAAAGCCCTGAAATATCCGTCATGCTTATAAGACATTCAGCACCGAGTGCACCTGCAATGTGTGCAGCTGCCGTGTCCGCGTTAATGTTATAGGTGTTGCCCTTATCGTCTGTTCCGAGAGTTGAGATTACAGGAACATAGCCTTTTTCAAGAACATCCAAAATGGGGGCAGGGTCAATCTTGTCAACAGTACCCACATAGCCAAGGTGCGAGTTCATGGGGGAGGAGGTTATCATTTGACCATCCATACCCGAAAGACCTATTGCTTTACAACCTATAGTGCCAAGAAGCGAAACAAGGCTTTTATTGACCTTGCCTGCAAGCACCATCTGCACTATGTCAGCAGTTTCTCTGTCAGTCACGCGAAGTCCGTTAACAAACTCGCTCTTTTTGCCGACCCGTGTGAGCATGGTCGAAATTTCAGGACCGCCGCCGTGAACCAAAACAACCTTGATGTTTATGAGTGACAAAAGTGCTATATCGCCCATAACAGCGTGCTTGAGTTCTTCGTTTATCATGGCATTTCCGCCGTATTTTATAACGACAATTTTATTTGCATACTTCTGAATGTACGGCAATGCGCACATTAAAATCTCGGCTCTTTTGGCTGTTGTGATATTATCCATGCATATTCTCCTTAAGTTCTGTAATCGCCGTTTATTTTTACATAGTCATACGTGAGGTCACAGCCCCATGCTGTTGATGAAGCCTCGCCCGAATTTAAGGCTATGTTTATATTGATTTCAGATTCCGTCAGAACTTCTTTTGCGATTTCTTCCGAAAAGTCAATGCCTGCACCTTGCTTACAAACTTCGATTTTTCCTGCCTTTGATACAAACTCAACATCAATCTTGTTAACGTCAACGTCTGCACCGCTATATCCTATTGCACAAAGCACACGTCCCCAGTTAGCGTCTGCACCGAACATTGCAGCCTTTAAAAGTGAGGAGCATACTACACTCTTTGCAACGGTCTTTGCGTTTTCAAGGGTATCACCGCCTGTTACGTTACAGGTTATAAGCTTTGTTGCACCCTCGCCATCCTTTGCGATCATACGGCAAAGATATGAGTTAACTGCAAAGAGTGCCTCGCAGAATTTATCGTAAAGCTCGCCTTCCTGCTCTATAGTTTCGTTTTCTGCCTGTCCGTTTGCAAGCACGATTACCATGTCATTTGTTGAAGTATCACCGTCAACACTTACCATGTTGAATGTATTTTCAACATCAGCAGAGAGTGCTTTTTTCAGCATGTCGGGAGCAATGCTTACATCGGTCGTTACAAACACAAGCATTGTTGCCATGTTGGGGTGAATCATGCCCGACCCCTTTGCAATACCGCCAATGTGGCAAGTCTTGCCGTCAAGCTCGAATTCAAAAGCTATCTCTTTCTTGACTGTGTCGGTTGTCATAATGGCTTCAGCAGCGTCAGAGCTTTTGTCGCCAAGCGAGTTAACAAGTTCTTCCATACCGTTTGCAAACGGCTCAATCGTCATCGGCTGACCGATAACACCGGTTGAAGCGACAACAACATCATTTTTTGATATGCCTGTGTATTTTTCCACCAATTCACAGGTTTGTGTTGCAATCTCGGTCCCGTTTGCATTGCAGGTGTTTGCATTGCCGCTATTGCAGATTATAGCTCGTGCATAACCGTCTTTTATGTGCTCTTTCGTTACTGCAATGGGAGCACCCTTTACAAGGTTCTTTGTATAAACGCCTGCAGCAGCAGCTTTAACCTCGCTTACGATAAGTGCAAGGTCCTTTTTCGATTTATTCTTTCTTATACCGCAATGTATTCCGCTTGCGCTGAAGCCCTTGGAAGCGCAAATACCGCCTGTTATCTGTTGCATAGTCAGTTCTCCTTAAAGTGAAAGTCCTGAGGTTTCGTCAATACCGCAGGCTATGTTGAAGCATTGGAGTGCCGCGCCTGAGGCACCCTTGCCGAGATTGTCAAAGCGTGATACCAAAAGTATCCTTTCGTCGTTTCCTGTGGCGCATATTTCCATATTGTCCTTGTCTGCAAGCTTGTTTGCGGACAGGAAGCCATCCTCATCAGCAGGAACAACTTTTATGAGCTTGCTGTTTTCATAGTGTGAAGCAAGTATTTCATTTACATCGCTTACGCTTACTTTCTTTTTGAGCAAGTGTGTAAAAAGCGGAACCGTAACTTCCATGCCGCAATAGTAGTCATCGACTATGGGGCAGAAGATGGGGGGCATTGAAAGAGAGCATACCTTTTGCATTTCGGGGAGGTGCTTGTGCGACTGAGAAATGCCGTACTGCCTCGGAGCAAAGAGTGCTTCGCCCTTTTCTTCACTCCTGTACTGTGCAATCATCTTTTTACCGCCGCCACTGAAGCCTGTCAGGGAGTGGCAGGTGATGGGGTAGTCAGCAGGGATAATGCCTGCCTTTACAAGGGGATATACAAGTGATATAAAACCGCTTGCATGACAGCCCGGAACTGCAATACGATTGCTTGTTTCAATTGCGTGCCTATGCTCTTTTGAAAGCTCTGCAAAACCGTAAGCCCAATCAGGGTTTGTGCGGTGTGCAGTTGATGTGTCGATTATCTTCAAGGTCTTTGAGGATACGCTTTCAACTGCTTCCTTTGCAGCCGCATCGGGCAAGCAGAGAAAAGCAATGTCTGCCGTGTCCATCACCTCGGCACAAGCCTTAGCGTCTTTTCGATATTCTTCATCAATAGTCAAAAGCTCAATATCCTCACGAGCGTTGAGTCTGTCAAATATTTTAAGGCCGGTTGTGCCTTGGTTTCCGTTTACGAATACTTTTATCATTCAGTGTTGTCCTTATTTCTTAATCTGTTTTTCTACCCATTCTACCTGGGAAAGTACGCTTTCAGGTGCCGTACCGCCATGGGAAATACGCTTCTTTGCACATTCGTCAAGGTTGATTGCCATATAAATCCCGTCATCAAAAAGCTCGGAGAATGAACGGAATGTTGAAAGCGGAAGCTGTTCAAGCGTTGTATTGTTTTCGATGCAGTAAAATACCAACTCGCCCGTGAGCTTATAAGCGGTTCTGAACGGCATACCCTTTTTTACGAGGTAGTCAGCACAGTCCGTTGCATTGATAAAGCCCTTTGATGCTGCATTACGCATGTTCTCTGCGTTAACCGTCATTGTCTCAAGCATCGGTATGAATACATTGAGGCAAAGACGAGCAGTATCAAGTGCATCAAATGCCGCTTCCTTATCTTCCTGCATATCCTTGTTGTAAGCCAAGGGGAGCCCCTTCATCATTGTAAGCAAGGTTGTGAGGTCACCGTAAACTCTGCCCGTCTTACCGCGAACAAGCTCTGTAATGTCGGGGTTCTTCTTCTGCGGCATCATGCTTGAGCCCGTTGCATACGCATCGTCAAGCTCAATGAACTTGAATTCCCATGAACACCAGAGTATGATTTCTTCGCTGAAGCGTGAAAGATGCATCATTATAATTGACAAAACGCCTGCAAGCTCTATTGCAAAATCCCTGTCGCTCACGCCGTCAAGGCTATTGTGCGTGTAGTCTGAAAAGCCGAGTGCCTTTGCCGTCATTTCACGGTTAATTGGATGGGTGGTACCTGCCAGAGCACCGCTTCCCAAGGGGGATGTGTTCATTCTTCTGCGCCAATCATCAAGCCTTGATTTGTCACGCAAGAACATCATAGCGTATGCCATGAGTGCGTGACCGAAGGTTATGGGCTGTGCACGCTGGAGGTGAGTATAACCGGGCATTACAGTATCCGAATACTTTTTTGCGCTCTTGCAAAGAACTTCTATAAGTGAAGTTACAAGCTCGCTGATTTCTTCGGCTTCATCACGCAATGTGAGCTTGAAGTCAACAGCAACCTGGTCGTTACGGCTTCTTGCCGTGTGAAGCTTCTTTCCTGCTTCACCTATACGCTCAGTAAGTGTTGCTTCGACGAATGTGTGTATATCCTCCGCCGTGAAATCAATGCTTAAAGCACCGCTTTCAAGATCCTCGAGAATTGATTTGAGACCTTTTTTTATCTTCTTTGCGTCATCAGCTTCAATAATACCGCATTTTGCGAGCATATCGGCATGGGCTATTGATGCCGTGATATCCTGCCTGTACATTCTCGAATCGAAACGGATTGATGAATTAAAGTCGTTAACGGTGCTGTCAAGCTGTTTTGAAAACCTGCCTGCCCAAAGTTTGCCGCTCATTATGGGGTTACCTCCGAATTTTGTTTACTTTTTAAAAAGTCAATACGCACAAAGTACATTTTTGTGCTTTGTGCGCATTATAATCATTTAATTGTTTTTATGCTGCCTGCAAAGCTTTCCTTACTTCTGCTTTGACATTGCGCGGACCTTGAGGGGAAGACCGAAAAGTCTTATGAAGCCGGCTGAATCCTTCTGGTCATAAACTTCATCCTCGTCAAATGTTGCAATCTCTTCATCGTAAAGTGAGTAGGGAGAAGTTACGCCTGCATTTATAACATTGCCCTTGTAGAGCTTGAGCTTAACTTCACCTGTTACATATTCCTGTGTTACGCTTACGAATGCGGAGATAGCTTCACGCAAGGGTGTGTACCACTTGCCAAAGTATACGAGTTCGCCAAACTGAGCTGCTACGAGTTCTTTATAATGCATTGTGTCCCTGTCAAGGCAGAGTGTTTCAAGAATCTGGTGTGCCTTGTAAAGGATCGTACCTGCGGGATTTTCATAAACACCACGTGACTTCATACCAACGAGTCTGTTCTCTACGAGGTCATCAAGACCGATGCCGTTTGCACCGCCGAGGTCGTTAAGTGCCATGATAAGGTTAGTACCCTTCATCTTTTCACCGTTCAATGCCACGGGGATACCCTTTTCGAAAGTAAGAGTGATATATGTCGGCGTGTCAGGTGCCTGTTCGGGTGATACGCCCATTTCAAGGAAGCCGGGCTTATTGTAAAGAGGCTCGTTTGCAGGGTCCTCAAGATCAAGACCTTCGTGTGAAAGGTGCCAGAGGTTCTTATCCTTTGAATAATTTGTTTCGCGGTTTATCTTGAGAGGTACATTGTGTGCTTCTGCATAGTCGATTTCTTCTTCGCGTGACTTGATGTCCCACTCACGCCAGGGAGCGATAATCTTCATTTCGGGAGCGTATGCCATTACTGCAAGCTCGAAACGAACCTGGTCATTGCCCTTGCCTGTGCAGCCGTGGCAGATAGCATCAGCGTTTTCAGCCTTTGCGATTTCAACCAGACGCTTTGCAATAACGGGACGTGCAAATGCTGTGCCGAGGAGATACTGCTGTTCGTACTTTGCACCTGCCTGCAATGTGGGGAAGATGTATTCTTCTACAAACTCATCCTTAAGGTCTTCAATATAGAGCTTGCTTGCGCCTGTCTTGATAGCTTTTTCTTCAAGACCGTCAAGCTCTGTGCCCTGACCGACATCTGCACAAACTGCTACTACTTCGCAGTTGTTGTAATTCTCTTTAAGCCAAGGGATGATGATTGATGTGTCCAAACCACCTGAGTATGCAAGTACGACTTTTTTGATATCCTGTTTATTCATTGTTTATACCTCCTATGCCCAAACGAGCGTGTTTCTTAATTTGCTAAGTCAAATTATAAACTTTTCATACAAAAAGTCAATACTAAAAAGTGCATAAATATAAATAAAATGCAGAAAATCGTATATTTTTATGCAAACAATGCAAGGCGAGCCATAAAATATACTTATTACCCTATATAAATAGGAGTCTTGTATCTTTTTTAAAGTGGTGATAATATCAATGCTGAGCCATAGTAATTATGCAGGAGGATATAATTATGAGCATAAGAGTCGGTATAGTCGGCTACGGCAATCTGGGCAAGGGTGTGGAGCTTGCGGTAAAGTCTGCACCCGATATGGAAACAAAAGGAATATTTACACGCCGGGATGTAAACAGCGTGAATGCATATGATAAAGCTATACCTGTGTATAGTCTTGACAGGATAGAAGAATATAAGGACGAATTTGATGTAATGATACTTTGCTCGGGCTCGGCTAAGGATTTGCCTGAGCAGACACCTGCAATCTCAAAGATTTTCAATGTTGTTGACAGCTTTGATACTCACGCAAAAATCCCCGAACACTTTGCCCGTGTTGACGAGGCAGCAAAGCAGGGTAAAAAGTCAGCCGTAATATCCGCAGGCTGGGATCCGGGTATGTTTTCATTGAACAGGCTTTACAGCGACTCAATACTCACAGACGGTGAAGAAGCAACATTCTGGGGCAGGGGTGTAAGCCAGGGACATTCAGATGCGATAAGAAGAATAGACGGCGTTCTGGATGCAAGGCAGTATACCGTTCCTGTTGAGGAAGCAATAGAAAAAGCAAGAAACGGAGAAGCAGGTAGCCTCACCACTCGCGACAAGCATTTGAGAGAGTGCTATGTTGTTGCAAAAGAGGGCGCCGACAAGGCACGCATAGAGCATGAGATAGTGACAATGCCCAATTATTTTGCAGATTACAATACTACTGTCACCTTTATGGAGGAGGAAGAATTTAAAAAAGTGCATAATACAATGCCTCACGGCGGGTTTGTTATAAAAACAGGCAGAACGGGTATTGCCAAAGAGAACGCTCATGTTATAGAATATAAGTTGAAATTGGATTCAAATCCTGAATTTACCGCAAGCGTGCTTGTAGCACTTGCAAGGGCTGCTGTCCGCTTGAACCAAGAAGGCAAATGCGGTGCAAGTACGATATTTGACGTACCGCCTGCATATCTTTCATATAAGTCCGCAGAGGAACTGAGAAAGAGTATGCTTTAAGGGTTCGTTCATAAGTTATGAGTAATTAAAGAATAATTGAAATAGCAGGAGAAGATTACATGATTAAAGATTTAAAAGGTTCAATCGTAGCTCTCATTACTCCGTTCAATGAAGACGGAAGCGTTAACTTTGGAAAACTTGATGAGATTTTGGACTTTCATCTTTCACACAAGACGGATGCTCTTGTAATACTCGGTACAACGGGTGAAGCTTCAACAACGCTTCATGAAGAGGATGATGATATTTGCCGTTTCACGGTCAAGAAAGTAAACGGCCGTATTCCCGTTATTGCAGGCGGCGGTTCAAACTGCACAACAACGGCAGTTGCAAAGAGCAAGCGTCTTGAAGACGAGGGCGTCGACGGGCTTTTGCTTATCTCGCCTTACTACAATAAGGCAAATGAAGAGGGTATGTATAAGCATTTTGCATCAGTTGCAGACAATGTAAATCTTCCCATCATACTTTACAATGTTCCCGGTCGTACGGGTGCATATATCCCTGAAAATGTTGTCGGCAAGCTTTCAAAGCATGAGAATATTGTCGGCATTAAGGAAGCATCGGGCAATATCAGCTACACGGCAAAGGTTGCACGTTACCTTAATGATAACTTTGCACTTTACAGCGGCAACGATGACATGATAGTTCCTGCATTGTCACTTGGCGGCAAGGGTGTTATCTCCGTTCTTGCAAACGTATTGCCCGACGAAACACATGACATGGTAATGGATTATTTGAACGGTGATGTTGAAAAAGCACGCGAAGCACAAATCAAGTATCTTGACCTCGTTGATGCACTCTTTATCGAAGTAAATCCCATTCCTGTAAAGGAAGCATTGAATCTCATGGGCATGAATGTTGGCGGTTACCGCTTGCCCCTTTGCCCGATGAGCGAAGCACACAGAAACAAGCTTGCTGAAGAAATGAGGAAGGTAGGACTCATTAAATGACAAAGATTTTACTCTTTGGCTACGGTAAGATGGGGAAAATGCTTGAAGATGTTATAAATTCAAGCTCCGACTGTTCATTTGAAGGAAGCATAGATATTGAAGACTTGAAAAATCTTGAGCATATGGGTAAGGTTGCCGATGTCATAATAGACTTTTCGCATCCGGATATGCTCAGACCGCTTTGTGAATATGCAAAGAGAACGAATACTGCAGTGGTAAGCGGTACTACAGGCTATACTGAAGCTGACAACGCAATGCTGAAAGAGCTTTCAAATTCCGTCCCCGTGCTTTACAGTTCCAACTATTCGCTTGGTATTGCAATCATGAAAATAGTGCTTGCGAAAATGCGAGACCTTATTCCCGATGACTTTGATATAGAACTTATCGAAACGCATCACAACAAAAAAATCGATGCTCCGTCGGGTACTGCAAAGGCACTCCTTGATGTTCTTGATGAAAAGGAAGAACACAAAAAGGTATATGGCAGAGAGGGAATGTGCGGCGCGAGAGAAAAGGGAAGCATTGGTGTGCACGCGCTTCGTGGCGGAACTGTAGCCGGTGAACATACTGTTGTATTCTATGGCAACAATGAAGTGCTTGAGTTAACTCACAAGGCGGAAAGTCGCAGAGTGTTTGCAGAGGGCGCGGTAAGTGCTTCCAAGGTACTTGCAAACAAGGAAGCAGGCTTCTACACATTAAGCGACATTCTTCAATCATGAGCATAAATTCAAAGCCGTGGCGGTTGTTTCGTCATGGCTTTTAAATTTAAGGAGGTTTTTGCATGGCAATCCGTGATGTTAAACTTGGTGAAAATGTAAGAATAATTGACGAAAACATGATAAACCTTTATGAATGTGAGATCGGTGACGGTTCGCTCGTCGGTCCGTTTGTTGAAATAACGGAGGGCGTAAAAATCGGCAAGCGCTGCAAGGTTGAAAGCCACACATTCATATGTGGTGGTGTTGTTATCGAGGACGATGTGTTTTTAGGACATGGAGTAACATTTACAAATGACCTTTATCCCAAGGTGGACAGGCGTGTTGAATATATTGGGACGCTTGTTAAAAGAGGTTGCGGGATAGGCTCAAATGCTACGATAGTTTGCGGAATAACGCTTGGTGAGTACAGTGTTATAGGTGCAGGAGCTGTTGTCAGCCGTGACGTTCCGGACTATGCGATAGTTGCAGGTAACCCTGCAAAAATATTAAAGCAGTTTTCAAGCAAGGAAGAAATGCAGAAGTATATGACTTCGAGGCAATCACTTGCAAAATAATTTTAAGGAGAATTAAGGCGATGAAAAAAACAAAAGCGGTTTTATGGGGAATCGTACTTGTTGCAATAGGCGTGCTGTTTGCACTCAATACACTTGAAATTATTGATGTAGACATCTTTTTTGCCGGTTGGTGGACGTTTATAATTATTATTCCTTGCGTTATCGGATTTTTCACAGCGCGTGAAAAGCTTGGTAATATAATCGGTATATTGGTGGGCGTTGTGCTCTTGCTTTGCTGCCAGAATATTATGGACTTTTCACTTGTGTGGAAGCTCCTTGTTCCTGCGATAATAATACTTGTAGGTATCAAGATTATAACAAGTGCGTTTATGCCAAAACGGGCAAACGATATCATGGAAAACATGAAAAAGGACGGAAAAACACCCAACGAAGTTTGTGCAACTTTTGGTGAAAACAAGCTTAATTATGACGGTGAAATGTTTGACGGTGCAGTTTTGACGGCTACATTCGGCTCGGTTGCATGTGACCTTCGAAAAGCAATAATAAGTGCAGACTGTGCAATACGCGTATCTGCAACATTCGGAGGTATTGAAATACTTGTACCTTCGCATGTAAATGTGAAGTCAGAATGTACGGCGGTTTTTGGCGGTGTATCGAATGAAACGTCAAAGAAAGAAAATGCACCGACAATATATATAAGCGGAAATTGTATATTCGGAGGAGTTGAAGTAAAATGACGGATAACCAGAAGTTTATAAAGTATTTAGCGATAGGTCTTGCGATATTTCTTATAATCTTGATTGTAGTAGGAGTCATAGGTGCATTTACCACGCTTGGAGTTTTATTCGGCGGCGTCAAAAATGAGCCTCAGAAGAACGGTGATATGTATGTGTATTCAGATTTTCAGAATACCGTAAACCTCGATGCAGACATAGGAGTATCATATTTTAAAATCGATACGGGGGATAAACTTTCGGTCGAAACGAACAGCGACAAGATAAAGGTATACCAAAAGGGCAATACACTTGTTATCGAAGAAACTTCAAAGTGGAATCTAATCTCAAAAGATAAATTTGAGATTACGCTTTTTGTTCCGGCTGACTTTTCGTTCTCTGATGTTGAGATCTCAACCGGTGCAGGCAAGTTCGATGCTGCTCGGTTAAGTGCGCAGGAGATAGACCTGGAGCTCGGTGCAGGTGATGTTGAGATAGGCACGCTTGAAGCTTTACGTGATATAGATATCAGCGGCGGTGCAGGCAGAATAAGAATAAATGACGGAAGTCTTTATAATCTTGATCTTGAAATGGGTGTAGGCAAGCTTGAAATCACAAGCACAATGCTTGGAGAAAACAAGATAGAGTGCGGCATAGGCGATGCTGATATAAACCTTACCGATACGCTTTCTGCTTACAGAATTTCCGTTGATAAGGGTATAGGCAATGCAAAGCTTAACGGCAATACGGTAGCGGACGGCACAAACTACGGCGAAGGAACAAACCGTATAAAGATTGACTGCGGTATCGGCGACCTGAATATAACAACAAAATAAGAAAGAATACATAAAAAAAGCTCGGAATTCCGAGCTTTTTTGCGTTCTGTTATCATGCAGCTTTTATTCGGGTAAATTGTATTTGTTTGCGTAGTCGCGGTAAGCGGACTCAAACTGCGGCTGTCCTGAAGTTTTGACTTCGCGGAGGTATTTATGAGTATCGACCTTGTTGGATTTCAAGCGGATTGTGCATACTGCAATGTTTGAACACTGGTCGGATGTACGCTCAATGTAGCTCAAAAGGTCTGAGTGGATAAAGCCAAGCTCTATTGTGCAAAGTCCCTGCTGGAGTCTTGCAACATGGCGTGCCTTGAGCTGTTCAGAGAGAAGGTCGATAACCTGTTCAAGAGGCTCTACCTGCTTTGCGAGCTCAACGTCGTCGGTTTCAAATGAACGGAATGTGATGTCGAGAACTTCAAAAAGTGCCTTGTTTATAACCTTCAATTCTTCCTTTGCATCATTGGAGAATGAAATGCCCTTTGTATGAAGCTCTCTGCCTACATCGAGAATATCAACAGCATGGTCGCTTATACGCTCCAAAGGCCCGATAGTATGAAGTATTCTTGCGATTTCATTATTATCACTGTCTGACAAATCCTTGTTGCTGAGCTGTACTAAGAATGTGCCAAGCTTGTCCTCATAGCGGTCAACTATGTTTTCAATATCGACTATACGCTCGGCTGTACGCTCGTCAAAGCTGTATATTGAATTGATAGCGGACTCGATTGCTTCTTTTGCAAGGTGTGCCATCTCAACTGTCTTGTTTGTACACTCAGTAACCGCAAGTGACGGAGTCTGGAGCAAACGTGCATCGAGGAATGTCTGCTTTGTATCCGAGGGCTTGGACTCTTTTTTTGTGCCGATATGCATTGCAAGCCATTCAAGCTGTCTTGTAAACGGCAGGAGCATGAATGTGGTAGCAAGATTGAATATGCTGTGGCATACAGCGATTTCAAACGGAGAGATTTCTTTGTCGGCAAAGGGGAAGTGGAATATTGCATCAAGGCCGTAGAATAGTATGAGGCATACTGCGGTGCCTATGAGGTTGAAGCAGATATGAACTGTTGCAACCTTTTTTGCGTTCTTGTTTGCACCGATACTCGAAATAAGTGCAGTTACGCAAGTGCCGATGTTCTGGCCCATGATGATGGGGATTGCCATTGAATAGGTAATACCGCCTGCAAGTGAGAGTGCCTGCAGAATACCGACTGAAGCTGCGGAGCTTTGGATAACACCTGTGAATACAGCACCGACCAAAACACCGAGGAACGGGTTATTGAATGCAGTAAGTATCTGTTGGAATTCGGGAATATCGCCAAGGGGTGATACTGCACCGCTCATAAGGTCCATACCGTACATTAAGATTGCGAAGCCTACAAAGATAGCACCAAGGTCACGCCTTTTGTCCTTCTTTGCAAGCATTATCATGGCAATACCGATAAAAGCGAATATGGGAGCAAATGTATCGGGATTTAAAAGCTGCATGAAGAAGTTATCGCTTTCAATTCCGACAAGACTCAAAAGCCAGGCTGTCAATGTCGTACCGATGTTTGAGCCCATGATAACACCGATGGTCTGCCCGAGCTGCATAATGCCTGAGTTTACAAGACCTACGAGCATAACCGTAACAGCAGATGAGGATTGAACAGCAACTGTTATTATAACACCGAGAAGCAAGCTTTTAAATCTGCCGGAGGTCATACGCTTGAGAATAAGCTCAAACTTGCTTCCTGCCATTTTTTCAAGACCTTTTGACATTGTGTTCATACCAAAGAGGAAGAACGCAAGTCCGCCAAAGAGGGTTATGATATTAAAAATATCAAATGTTGGGGTTTCCATAATGTGTTTTACCGAAAAAGCGTGTATCGGTATCTCCTTAAAAGTTTTGCGAAAAAGACAATACTTTGTCCGCATACTAAAAATGATAAATGCCCTTTGTTAGAATTAAACACAAAGTTTTGTAAAATCCATGTAAAATACAGCAGAAGTTTTAAAAATGTGATATAATGAATGATATATGAGAAGAAGATATAAACCACCAAAGCAGTACAGGAAAAGATTTTCGTTAAAAACGAGTGAGTGGGGGCCTTTCATAAAGCTCGGCTTAGTCGTTTTGACTGTGTTGCTTTTTATAGCTTTTTTGCTCTATATAGTGTTCCCGCGCCTTATGCCGATTGTTGGCATAAAGTATAGGGCACCTTTTGTGCCGACACCGACTCCGATGCCTACGGCAGAGCCTACGCCTACACCGCATCCGATGGCGAGCTTTGATATAGAACAGGAGCGAGAAGAGGTAATGTTTTCGGATTACAATTCCTATCGCTGGTTCTCGGATCCGTATTTTTACGGCGGACAGTTGATTTTTGCAGCAGGCAAGCTTGTAAACAGCAATGTGGAAATGCAAAAGCTTATTGTGTTCGACCCTGTAACGAGGGTGAGCGAAACGCTTAATATTTCGCCCAAGAACGACCACTTGCTTTTCCCAAAATTCAACGACAAATATCTCGTTTATTTCGATGCACACCGCGACGGTGGCGGAAACATAATGGTGTGCGATATAACAAACGGATGGAACGGCAGGAGTGTGGTTATAAAAGAAGTTTTTGTCGGTCAGCCACAACTCATGCTTGACGGTCAGTATGTTGCGTGGACGGAGCGCACGGGCTCGAAGATGGATAAGCTCTTTGTCTGCGATATTGAAAGCAGGGAAACGACAGTTGTCCAGATGTTCAGTAATTCACCATACGGGCAGAGCAAACCCTCGCTTCGTGACGGAGTGCTCGTATGGGCAGATGCAGGCGATGTTCAGGATGGTATTGAGGTAAACAGCACGATATACTATATCGGAATGAATGAGTCAACAGTCAGCACCTGCAAAACAAGCACATATGTGCATGACCCCCAAAAGGTAAATGAGCATTGGGCATGGCTTGATGCACACCACAGCGAAGATACCAATCTTTACTACATGAATACGGGCGAAGCACCTCGAAAAATAGCTGAGGGCGTTGTGGAATTCGGCATGGATGAACATTTCCTTGCCTACACAAAGAATGAAATGCTGTATGTATATATATATGATACAGATGAAGTATATGCAGTAACTCCCGAACATGAAAAGGCACAGTTTTTGGGAGTTTCGGACGGAAAAGTTATTTGGATGGATGTAACGTCACGAGAGCGTGACATAATGAAATTTGCGGAGATACCTTCATAATGGCAAAAGGCGAAAAGACAGTTTTTGTATGCGGTGAATGTGGATACGAGAGTGCAAAATGGCTCGGTCAGTGTCCCGTGTGTTCAAGCTGGAACACGATGTTTGAAGAAACTGTCACAACAAAAAAAGGCAGGGCATTTTCAAACGGAAGTTTTGTAAAGGCACAGAAACTTTCCGAAGTTGAAACAGAGCTTGCAAAAAGACAGCTCACAAATTTAGGTGAGCTTGACCGCGTGCTTGGCGGTGGTGTTGTAAAGGGCTCCGTCGTGCTTTTGGGCGGTGACCCCGGAATAGGAAAATCCACGCTTTTGATGCAAATGGCGTCAAACTTGAGCCAAAACAGCAAGGTTTTGTATATCACTGGCGAAGAATCGGTTTCACAGCTTAAAATAAGGGCGGAAAGACTCAAACTTTTGGGGGATGTGTACCTTCTTTCGCAAACTGAGCTTGATATAATAGAAAGCGAGATAAGCAGAATCAAGCCCGAATTTATAATAATAGACTCGATACAGACAATGTATTCGTCAAGCGTTTCAAGTGCACCGGGAAGCGTAACGCAGGTAAGGGAAGCAACGGGAACCCTTACAAGGCTTGCAAAGACGGAAGGCTATACGGTCTTCATAGTCGGTCACGTTACGAAGGACGGGGCAATCGCAGGCCCGAGAGTTCTTGAACACATGGTTGATACCGTACTCTACTTTGAGGGTGACAGGCATGATTCGTTCCGCCTGCTTCGTGCCGTTAAAAACAGATTTGGATCAACAAACGAAATTGGAGTCTTTGAAATGTGCGATAACGGCATGCAGGAAGTCAAGGACCCGTCAAAGATGTTCATATCGGGCAAGCAAGCACCGGGTTGTGCAGTAACCTGCATAGTTGAGGGAACACGCCCGATGCTCGTAGAAGTGCAAACGCTTTTGTCGCCGTCGCCTTTTAATAATCCCCGTCGCATGGCAGCAGTAATTGACTCTAATCGCCTCTTGCTTTTATTGGCAGTTCTTGAAAAAAAGGTAGGTTTAAAGCTTTATGATAAGGATATATATACAAACGTGGTTGGCGGTATAAGAATAGAAGAACGTGCAGGAGACCTTGCGGCAGCTGTCTGCGTAGCATCTGCACTTTCGGATAAACCTCTGCAATCGGGCGTTGCCATAATAGGCGAGGTATCATTGACGGGCGAAATTCGTGCAGTCAGCCGATTGGACAAACGCGTTCAGGAATGTGTACGCCTCGGCTACAATAACATAATAATCCCCGAATCTGACAGTATAATAAAGGTCGACGGAGCAAAAATAACCAAGGTAAAAACATTGGTGGAAGCAGTACAGCTCCTTGTGCACAATGCAAATTAAAGAACCTGTACCCGTAGCTCAGTCGGATAGAGCGTCAGACTCCGACTGCTGAGCACCACCCTGAAATTATGCAGGGTTTATGCAAAAAACTGAATATGTACCCGTAGCTCAGCTGGATAGAGTGTCAGACTCCGACTGCTGAGACCACCCCTGATTTTATGCGGGGGTTATGCAACAAAACTGAATATGTGCCTGTAGCTCAGCTGGATAGAGTGACAGACTCCGACTCTGTAGGTCGAAGGTTCGAATCCTTTCAGGCACGCCATACAAAAGGCTCCATGCAGCGCATGGAGTTTTTTGTATGCATCCACGAAGGTAAGCAGAGACTTCCGGTTCGTCGGAGCAGCCGTTTTCAGCATGAAAACGGGCTGCAGAGCTCGAGCAGCGCAGATTTTTCGGGCACCGCCGGCAGCGGTCGGAAAATCAAGAAGCGCAGAGTATCCTTTCAGGCACGCCACCAAAAATCCCCATTACCATACGGTTTTGGGGATTTTTGTTTCGAAAATTCGGTTGGATTTTTGAGTGGTTTTGGAGATGGATTGTTTTATTTCTGTTTTTGGAGTATGCGGAGATTTTGGAAGTTTATGCGCACGGATTTCAGGTTGACTAAAAATTGACTACAGGATAATATCCGAATCTATTCATTAAATCTTTCTGTAGTCAAGCTATTTGATGATTTTCTTGTATTGAATAAATCCTTGTGATAACATAAAAATAGATCATATCATTTATCCGATACTACGAAAGATTAATTTAATACACAGGAGCACTTATGGGCAACAGAGACTTTTCTGATTCTATTAAACTTGAAGTAATAAAAGCTAATCTTGAAAAAAATAGTGGTGATATTTGTTGTGAAGTTTGTGGAAAAAAACTTGTTTCAATATCTGAATGTCACTTTGATCATATTGAACCTTATGCAAAGGGTGGGAAGTCTTCACTTGATAACTGCCAAATTCTTTGTGTTGAGTGCAATTTAAAGAAAAATGACAAACAGTTAAAAGATTTTGTTTTAGAAGAAAATGCAAAAAGATTTTTTGCTGGGGAATCGCTTACTCAAACTGAACCTAACCCAGAAGTAAATATTGTAAAAAGTGTTTCAGATAAAATAACAAAAGAAGAATTTGATAATATTATTTCTGATTTCATTGATAGAAAGGGCAATATCCATAAAGTTGATTTTGGTCGTGAGTATAATCATTTGCCTTCCATTCATTATGTAAGACAATATTATGTGATTTGAATAATCTTAAGAAAGCCTTTGGTATTGTTGATATGTCGTATAATTGGAATAGAGAAACCATAAAAACGGCATTATATGAATATCTCGAACGGAATGGAGAAATATTTCAAAAAGACTTAATCAAATCAAATGGGTTGCCTTCTCTTCCTTGTATTCTCAGTTATTATCCGGAATATAAGAATTTTACTGATATTAAGAGAGGCTTATGCGAGATTGATGTTCCTGAAAATTGGACAGTGGATAATGCAATAACTGCAGGAAAAGCTTTTTTGGAACATAATAATAAAATTACTCAAAAAGATTTGAATTCAAGAAATAACTTGCCCTCTGCAAATGTGATTAATAAATTATTTGGTTCTTTAGCAAACTATCAAGAACTGGTTGGCTGTGAAGTTACTCAAAGAAATGAATATATTACTGATAAGCAAATTGAAAACGCTATCAATTTAGTTTTTAATAACGGTGATTATATAATAGAATCACAGCAAGTTTTCTTTGAAAAATTCAAATATTCTCAATCAGTAATTCAGAAAAGATATGGTAGTTTTTTGAATTTTTGTAATAAATATAATATTAAAGTCGAAAAATCAAAGAAACCCAAATATACAAAAAGAGAAGTTGATGATGCAATATCAAATTGGGTAATGAAAGGAAATTCTATACCTCCCATGAAAGAACTCGCACGCTTAGGGCTTCCATCGCAGAGTGTTATATTAAAATACTATGAGGATTGGAAAGAACCTTTCTACTTATACGAAAAAATGTTTGAAGAAGTTAACAGAAATAAAAGTTAATGTAGTGAATCACAAAAGAGGTTGGTACCAAAATGTGGTACCAACCTCTTTTGTAATTTAGTGAAGTATGATTAACTAAATTGAATTTCACTAAATCAGCAAATACGTAATATACAATACTGCATATCCCTGTTTGCTCTGAGCAGTCATTCTTAAATCTACAGTGTTCATTATACGTTATGTTTGCAATTTGATTATTTCGATTTATGATTCTAATTTACAAAGGACATTCAGCTAAGGACTTTTGCCTATATATCGAGCAATATTCATAATAAATGTTTTGTTTTATAAAACTGGGCCTGGACATTTAGGTTAACGTCTGTTATAATAACAAAGTAAGACAGTAGAAAAGGAGGTTTCTGCAATGCCCACATTTATTGATATGTTTGCTGGAGCTGGTGGATTTAGTGAAGGCTTTTTGCAAGCAGAGTATAATGGAGCATATTACGATTTTCTCCTGGCTAGCGATATCAATCCAACTTGTGAAGTAACCCATGTGATGCGTTATAATCATCAACTCGGGCTCAATACTCAGTTTTTAACCAAAGATATTACCGCTCCTAATTTCATAGAAACATTACAAGCAAATATAACTGATACTTTTGGTGATATTAATATTGATGTGCTCGTCGGGGGACCGCCATGTCAATCTTTTAGCTTGGCTGGAGAGCGCAAGAAAAATGATAAAAAAGATGATCTTTTTGCTTACTACTTAAAAGTAATTGAAGCAATCAGGCCCAAATATTTTGTTATGGAAAATGTTGCCGGAATCTTAACAAAAGATAACGGTAAAATAAAAGAACGCATCTTAAAAGAAATTAAAAATATTGTCGACTACGAAGCTTTAGGTAAACTTGTTGTTAAATGCGAGAACTCTACGCAAATTAACAATTTTTCTACTAAGGATTTAATGGAATATGAGTTGTGTCTTAAAATATTAAAAGTTTGGATTGCGCAAAATATACGAGTTTCCGAAAGAAGATCTGACTATATTAATGCTATATCTGCTCTGAAAAAGACGAAACTTTCTCCGCAACAAAAAGAGTTTGTTCTGGATTCTTTATTAAAAAACAAAAATAGTATTTCTAATACTGATCTTGAAAAATTCTGCATAGATCTTTCTGCAGAATTTGTTGATGCATATAGAAATAATAAAGTTGTTTCTGAAGATGAAAGAAATATTATTCGTCAAGCACTTCTGCTCATATCTCGACAGTTCACTTTAAATAATATAAGGGATTGTATTGTTCGAGAAATCAACATTTCACATTTGAATCGAAGCAATTATAAACAACAGTTTGATGCTGCCGTCGACGCTTTAAATATATCTTCAATTATTGAGATTGCGCTAAAACAGTGCGACAGGTTAATTGATACTGCGCAAGATGTTAGAACTCAGATTGTAACCCAAAAAGTACGCTTTGCTTTTGAGATTATAAATGAAGGCGTCTTTTCAACAATGCAGCGCTTATTAAATGTTATTTCCAATTATCAGCCGGATTTGTATTATGAACTAAGTGTAATTGCTGATAAAATAACATTATATAGAATCGAAAAGCCTATAACACTACTCTCATCTGATTATGGTGTACCGCAAAATCGTATGCGAGTAGTATTTATTGGATGCAGAAATGATCAAGAATTGATAACAAGTATTCCGCCTACAGTTACTCAAAATGAGAAAGTAAGTGTTGCGGAAGCTATTGGTGATCTTGACTTTATTCAAATTGGCGAATGCGCGTCCAATTATGATAATACATTTTATAATAATTATAAAGGGAGCAAATACGGCGCAATTCAGAGAACAAAGTTTGGTGTTCTAGCAAATAAAGCTGATTCAAATGAAAAATGTCAAACTTATGCAGAATGGAGTCGAAACGGGAGATTGAATCCCGATAGATTTCCTAATTTAAAAAAGAAATTGCCAATTTATACTTCGGCTAATTCAATTGATGAGCTTGAGGTTTCCAAAAGAAAAACTGTAATTCTTCACAATCACGAGACATCTAAACATAGCATCGAAGTTCGAGACAGATATGCTTTAATCAGAAAATACGGAGATTATCATAAAGCAAAAGAGTGCGAACCCGATAATCCCTTGTTGAAAACTAATAAACGCAATTATTCGTGTCTTAGAGCAGATCTTCCTAGCACAACGATAGTCACCCTTCCTGATGATTTTGTACACTATGCTTCTAATCGTTCGTTGACCGTTCGCGAGATGGCAAGACTTCAATCTTTTGACGATAGTTTTGTTTTTCAAGGCAAGCGTACTACCGGTGGAGATCGTCGTAAGTTGGAGACTCCACAGTATACTCAGGTAGGAAATGCTGTTCCACCACTAATGGCCCATGCAATTGCATTAGAAATTTTAAAGAAAATTAAATAAGAATAATTTTCAAAATAAAACTGGTTAGTAATTTACTAACCAGTTTTTATTATTCCCTTAAAAATGATGTATATTAGTCAATTTATACGTGGTAATAATAGGATATAATTTTTTTAAGACAAATTTAGAGGTAAAATACTATGATTACAGAAGAAGTAAAGGTATATACTAGTAATATTTTACAGATTTTAGGTCATAATATCCAGCGAATTCGCGAGAAAAAACAACTTTCATATTTGGATATTGCTAAATTATCTAATTATGATCGCCAGTACATTGCTACATTGGAATTGGGCAAAAAAGACATACAGCTCAGTACGGCAATTCGGATATCATCTTCCCTCAACGTTCCATTATCTAAATTGTTTACACGCACTCTTGATATTGATTCAGACATGATCAGGGAGGGTTATACTGGCGATGATTTTCTTTTAATATTTAGCTCTAATGTGCGCAAATACTTGAAGTCTTCAGGAAAAAAAGAAATTCATATTTATATGGAAACGGGTATGGATCCAGCAGTTATCAATCGAATCCTTAACAAAAAAACAACAAATCCACGCATATCATCTCTGTCAAAAATAGCATTCGGTGTAGGCGTTGAATTAAATACCCTTTTAAGTAGAAGTGAGGGAGGTAAATACGATATATGATTTTTGTTCCTTATCCTGATGAATCAAAAGTAATTAATGAAATTCACAAAATTCGTAATGATGAGTATGCGTTACTACGTCTGACGTATACAATGATTGATAAGAATAATTTAGATGCAAATGGTATTTTCAGATCACTTCTTCTTAGTGCCGGTATAGTAGATTACGAAAAATTATCACATGGTGGCGATCACGGAATTTCTGTCGATGCAATATATATTCAAAAATCGAAAACTGAAAGCATTAAAATAAAGTTTTATCGAGTTAAAAACAATCGTGGTGATCGACGTTTTTCTATCGAAACAATTAAAAGACGTGTAGCAGCAAAAGAAATGAATGAGGGCGATCTTATTTATATTTCTATATTAAAGAAAGAAGATGGTAGTCCATTAATTTATCTTATTAATCTTACACATAACATTCCAGATGCTCAAACAATACTAGATGCTTTAGGAAGTGACTTAATTAGTAAAACTCTGGAAGAAGTAAAACCAAAGCTAAAAGAAATTCTTGAAGGAGGATTCTACAACAATTCAAAAGGTGTTGGAGAAATTGCACCAAAAGATGTTGGTGATACACTAGAGGCACTTTTAGGAATTGAAACAAACAATAGGGATGATGCGGATTATGAAGGTGTTATTGAAGTAAAATCAAAAGGAGGTTCGAGAACACTAGATACACTTTTTACTCTTCGTCCTCATTTTGAAGGAACCATAATTGAGCAATATGAACCTAATGATAGACAAAGAGTTTCTGCTTTTGCAAGATTATATGGTTATGATTCAGATAAACACCCGGGATACAGTAGTTTGTATATTACTATTGGGTCCTCAGATGCTCCGCAAAATAATCAAGGTTTTTTCCTTGATGTAGATGAAGAAAATTCACGCGTAAATTTAAAACATATTGATTCTAAAACAAAAAAAGTAGAAATTGCTGCATTTTGGTTCTTTGATGAATTAAAGGAACAGCTTTATCAAAAACATCCCTCTACATTGTGGGTAAAAGCAGAACATCGTGTTATTAACAAAATGGTTCAATTTAAATATAACGAAATCGAGTTCTCTCGAGCTCCTCAGTTTACAACCTTCTTATCATTGATTAAAGCAGGAAAAATAACATACGACTGGCGAGGATATACCTCTAAGACTGGTAAATATACGGGTAAGAATCATGGTAATGCGTGGAGAATCAAACCAAACTCAAAATCGGAACTATTTGGTGAAATAGAAAAAATTTCTTTCTAATTTAAAAGACAAATATGATGCAATATAGATATGACAATGGTAATGCTAACTTACCGTCAAATAAAACTTGCTGAACAGCTATTAAATAGTGTATTTTACAAAAGAATCTCATATAATCTGTAGATGAATTAAAGAATAATATCAAAACAAGAACAAAAATGGGGATATGTATCACTACATATCCCCATTTTCTATCACAAATCTGCTCATTTTCATCGTCCCCCGAATCCTCTCCTCATTCACCCTCAAAAACCTCGCCGCCAGTTTATACACTGCCTCAAAGCTCGTCAGTCCAAGCAGATACTGGATTTCGAGAATGTTGAGGTTTGTCTGAAAAAGCATCTTCGCATAGGTAAGGCGGACATTCTGCGCGGTGAAGAATTCCTGACGGGCGATGTATTCCATGTGCTTATTGGTGTGGGAGGGGTATTTTCGGTGAAGGAATCGGCAGTAGCTGACCCAAGCGGTTTGAAACTGCTGATTCGTCATGAACGTGCCGCTGTTGTTCGGACAGATGAGCCCGGATGCTTTGGGTAGTTTTTGCAGATGCGATGCAAGCTCATCGGGAATCGGGATCAGGCGCTTTTTCTGCAGCTGCAGTTCGGGTGCAAATTTGGTGTTGATCAGCGCCTTGTCGACACGGATGATGCGTTTGCGCAGGTCGATGTCTCTCCATTCCAGAGCGCGGATCTCTGTGCCGGTGAGCCCGCAGAACAGCATGATGAGAACTGACGTACACATACGATGTCCATCCTGCTTGGAGAGGATGAGCGACAGTTCGTCATCCGTGAGCGTGCGCAGCTCTTCACGCTTCTTTTGTTCTTCTTTCAGAGGTATTCGACTCCATTCTGAACACATTTTGAAGCCATTTTTCTGTGCGTATTTCACGATGCGCTGTGCGATGGATTTTGTCTGCAGGATTGATGTCTGGGAATAACCTTGCTTTGGCATTTTATCGAGGATCATTCTTATATCCTGATCCGTTACTTTGGTGATGAGCTTGTTTCCGATTGCAGGCAGAATGCAGCGGTTGAGATAGGTGCGGTAGCCGTTCAGTGTGCTTCTGGAGCGGCTTTCAGCGATGCTTTTCAGCCATTCTTCCGCAACGACGGAAAAGGCGGGAATCGTCGTTCCCACCTTGCCGAGCGAAGCATCTTTTTTCAGTTGCTGAACCTTCTGCTCCAGTTCTTCCGCTGTGTCCGCATAGACGATCCTGCGCATAGGAGCGCCGTCCTCCTTTTTGCCGATGGTGACCCACTTCTGCAGTCTTCCGTCCTTGCGCTGATTCTTCATAGAGCTTTCTTTCTGTCCAAAAAGTCATTCAGGACTTCAATGGACTGATCTTTCTTGAATTTGGATAAATGTGTGTAGGTGCCGAGAGTCACTTCCAGATCCGCATGGCCGAGATACTTCTGCGCAGATTTTACGTCTACACCCGCATCGTAAAGCAGCGTCGCGTATGTATGCCTGAGCATGTGCGGAGTGATCTTCTGCACCGTAACATTTCTCGGCCTGTTTCTTCCGACCGGTTGTCCGCCTGCGCATCGGTAGAGGAAATATCTGTATGCCGACCATGCCTGCCGGAAAGATGCATAGGTCATGGGTTCGCCGCCTGCGTTTTTGCAGATATATCCCGTCTTGCAGAACTGGCGGTGAAGTATCTTGTGCAGAAGATTAGGAATGGGAACAAGACGGATGCCTGCTGATGTTTTGGGCAGTTTGAGCTGTATCTCGCCATCCGCCATAGTGACTGCCTTGTCCACCCTGATCGTGTCTGCTTCAAGGTCGATATCCTCCCATGTGAGCGCCATCATTTCGCCCTTCCGCAGTCCGCAATAAAGCATGATGAGCGCAGGGATGCACATCCGATGCCCGTTGGGATTGTCGGTAATAAGCTTGATGGTCTCGGGAAGAAGCGGCTGACGCTCCTTGCCCGGAACGTTCGTCACCTTAGTGCGTTCAAACACATTGCGGTACAGGAGATCGTTTTCCACGGCGGCTTTCATCACCTGATTGGCGGTTTCGCGGATGTGCTTCATGGTCTTTCCCGTATATCCTTTTGCTTCGAGATTATTGAGGATCTCCTGCAGGTGAAGCGGTTTTAAGTCTTTGAGTTTCATCCCGCCGATATAAGGATAAAGGTGCAGCTTCAGCACGGATCTATAGCGGTCTCTCGTGCTTTCGGCAATACCGTTTTTGTAGCGGTTGATCCAGATCTCTCCCATCTCCTGAAAGGTCATGCGGTCGTCTTCCACGAAGCTGCCGCGCTTCAGATCCATTTGTATCTTTGCAACCTTTTCCTCCAGTTCCTTTTTCGTTCTGGCATAGACGCTCTTGCGGATATATGTTCCGTCGGGGCGTCTGCCTAAGTTTATGATTTTTACATACCGTCCGTCGGCTCGTTTCTT
>JAFQXA010000010.1 GCA_017407205.1 Clostridia bacterium | reverse complement strand
GTGTTGGTGTTTGTTCTTCTGATTGGCAGTGCTTCGGTGCTTTATACGCAGCTTAGCAAGGACGATGCTCCCGACGGTCTGCTAATTCAAGGCGATCAAGAAAACAATGATCACGAAAACCAAAATGATAAATCAGGCACACTTACAAAGCTCCAGTATAGCAATCGCACAGAGACTTGCAAATGTTATCTATGCAACAGATGCAATCCCGACATATGTAACAACTGATCTTGGTACAATGAACTACTGCAATGCAATCTACATGTTCTCAAGAGTTTTGGACTTCTACCTCACATACGGCTTCCTGCCCGATACAATCGATGCACAGCCCTGGGGCACATACGACTTCCAGTAATAAGCACAAAATCCGTTTGCACTGCATATGTCGCTGCAAACGGATTGAAGCTTAATTAGTCTTAATGGACTCTGAACAATCCCCTTTGTCGTAAGTGACAGAAGGGATTGCTTTTTCTTATAGCATATCTTATTGCATTGACAAATGTGGGGGATGTAGTTATAGTAAATCTTGTAAATAATCTTGAAGTAGGGGGCTATAAAATATGAAATTTACTAAGTTTATATCACTTTTCTTGGCGCTTGTGATGTGCTTGAGTATTGCAATGCCTGTATTTGCAATAGCTGACACAAAGAGCATTAGCGTAAAGCTCGCGGAAAATGAGGTAGTACCCAAGTCTACTGTTGCTCCAACAGAAGGCCCCCGTGTTGTCACGGGCAGCGGAACGACTACCGATGGTTTGGAGTATCAGATAATTAATAGAAGTTATGCTGAGATAACAGACTATACCGGTTCAGCAACAGAAATTACTATACCGTCTACGATAAACGGTTATCCTGTCACGAGCATAGGCGATGATGCGTTTTATTGTTGCTATTCCTTAACAAGCATAGAGATCCCGAACAGTGTTACGAGCATAGGTGATTATGCGTTTGCCCATTGCGACTCCTTAACAAGCATAGAGATCCCGAACAGTGTTACGAGCATAGGCAGTGGTGCGTTTGCTTATTCTTCTTCCTTAACAAGCATAGAAATCCCGGACAGCGTCACGAGCATAGGTGATTATGCGTTTAGAGAGTGTGCCTCATTAACGAGCATAGTTATCCCGGATAGTGTTACTGTCATAGGTAGCTATGCGTTTATTACTTGCCCATCATTAACAAGTGTAACACTTGGCAAAAGTGTAATGAGTATAGGAGGCGAGGCGTTTAACGGTGCTTTGAAATTAGTAAGTATAGATGTATCTAAAGATAATGTGAACTATTGTGATGTTGATGGAGTTTTGTTTGACAAAAATAAAACCACTCTTGTTAGGTATCCTGAAGGAAAAACTGCAACAAGTTACCAGATACCGGATTCTGTCAAGAGTATAGGTGAGTATGCGTTCTCTGATTGCGACTTCCTAACAAGCATAGAAATTCCTGACAGCGTCACGAGTATAGATAATTGTGCGTTTGCTGGTTGTACTGTAATAAACATAGAAATTCCGGATAGTATCACGAGCATAGGTGAGTATGCGTTTTCCAATTGTGCCTTACTAACAAGTATCGAAATATCAAACTCAATCACGAGTATAAGCGATTATATGTTTCAGTATTGCGGTAATTTGTCAAGTGTAACTCTTGGTAATTCTATTAAGAGCATAGGCGATTATGCGTTTAGAGGGTGTGTCTCATTAACGAGCATAGTTATCCCTGACAGTGTCACAAGTATAGACGGTCATGCGTTTTTTAGGTGCTACAATTTATCAAGTGTAACACTTGGAAATAATGTCAAGAGTATCGGTCTTCGTGCGTTTGGTCATTGCAACGCATTAAAAAGTATTGAGATCCCCGACAGCGTCACGAGTATATCTGCGGCGTTTAGTAACTACAATGATCTCACGATTTATGGTACGGGTGGTTCATATGCAGAGCAATATGCAAAAAAACAAGGCATTGCTTTTGTGATAAATTCAATTTCAGATTGTTTTGTATATAGCATCATTAACGGTAGCTATGCAGAAATTAACGGTATTGTCGGTTCGGAAGATGAGGCTGTTATACCGTCTACAATAAACGGTTATCCTGTTAAGAGCATCGGCGACCGTGCGTTTTATGATTGTACATACTTAAAAAGCATAACTATTCCTGCAAGTGTAACAAGCATAGGAACTGATGCTTTTTATAACACACCCTATGATTTCACAATTCACGGTGAAAGCGGTTCGTATGCAGAAGAATATGCAAAAGCAAATTATATTCCTTTCGTGGCAAGTGTAATACCTACATCAACACCAAAGCCGACACCGACTCCGACTGAGAAACCTACAGTAGCTCCGACACCTACGGAGAAGCCGACACCGACTCCGACCGAGAAACCGACGGCAGCTCCTACACCCAAGACGACACCGACTCCGACTGAGAAGCCTACAGTAGCACCTACACCTACGGAGAAGCCTATACCGACTCCAACTGAGAAGCCTACAGTAGCTCCGACACCTACGGAGAAGCCTATACCGACTCCGACGGAGAAACCTACGGTAGCACCTACACCTACGGAGAAGCCGACACCAACTCCGACGGAGAAACCTACGGTAGCTCTTACACCTACACTAACGGTAAAACCTACAGCGACACCTACACCTGTTTTGACACCTACACCGACAGCGAATGTATCTGAATTAGAGCTTATGGCAGAAAGCGGATATGCGATTGATACAGAAGAAGGTGTGTTGCAGGGCGTTCTTCAAGAAACAAGGCTGGAAACACTTCTTGCAAACTTTAAGAACAGTAACGTTTTAGTCACAAATGCAAACGGAGAGGCAATAACTGATAACGCATTTGTCGGAACGGGCTCAATTATAAAGCTTGTTGACGAAAATGGAAATATTGTGGATAGCGTTGAGGTTGCAGTCATTGGTGATATAACAGGAGATGCAAAAATAAACTCCCGAGATATTGCAACTTTGCAGAAGCATATTATGGAGATAAGCTTGCTTGACGGTGTATATCTTTTCGCCTGCGATGTAAAGGCGGACGATGCGGTTAACTCTCGTGATATTGCACAAATTCAAAAAAACATTCTTGGAAGATAGCAATTTAAAAAACTAAATAGGTTCATGCAACCAAAAATCCCCTCCGCCTTGCTTGGCGGAGGGGTAGTTTTATGGCTTAAAATTAACCTTGAAAGCCTGTTTGCTGTTTTAACTGCTCCATTTCCTGCTTAGCTGTCTGAACTTCAGAGTCGGGCGCATCTTTGGTTTTGTAGAAGTTGCGCTGCTGCATCTGACGAAATACGCTTAATTGGTCGCATGAACATTCTGTCATGTTGTTTAAAAGCAATCTGCGAAGATTATCACATGATGATTCTGTGATTGCTCCTGCGTATTCTTTTATAAGTGTTTTTTCCTGGGTGAGCAAGTCGGACAAGAGTTCCTGTTCGCTCATTGATTGTGAAAATGGCATAATTTACCTCCTTTATTTATGAGAATTTAAATAGCTCTGCAATGCATCAAAGTGCTGTTTATGATGCTGTGCAGTTTGGCGTGCGATCTGGCTTAAGCTCGGATCACGGAAACTTTCTGCGTATAAACTTGATTTTTTATACGCGAGTGCCTCGTGCTGCATCTGGTCCTGTATGATGCCGAGATTCTTTGTATCGATGTCGGGCATCTGTGCGTTGATGTTGAATGGTTGCTGCATGGTTGTACCTCCTTGTTTTTGTGTTATAATAGTATTGTTTGTTTAAGACGATTTTTTATACGGAGAAAAAATTATGGCAAAGAAAAAAATGGGAGCTTCACCGCTTGATACGGCATTTGATTATCTTACTTCAAAACCGCGTACAATAAGAGAAGTTGAATTGCATCTTGATAAATGCGATTTTGGTGAATATGAAATATATGCTGCCATTGAAAGACTGAAAGAGTTAAATTATGTAAATGATGAAAAATATGCTGCCGATTTTATTGAATCACGGCTTAACACCAAGCCTGTAAGCAGGAGAAAACTTTTTGAACAGCTTAGAGGGCACCTTATAGATGATTATATAATTACGGAGGCTCTAAAAGTGGTAACGCGTGATGTTGAGCTTGAAAACGCACGACAGGTTGCCGAAAAGTTTGCAAGGCAGTTTTCGCATCTTGAGGAAAAAGAGCGTGAAACAAGAATAATAAAGAGGCTTATTTCGCGAGGGTATGATTATAATACGGTAAAGGAAATAATGGGCGAGATAGAATTTTCAGGAAATATTGATTTTTGCGAGGATGAATTTGATGATGAATAATACAATAACTGCAATAAAAGGAATAAGAGTAGGTCACTACACGGATAAAGAAGCAAAAACGGGCTGCACAGCCGTTATATTTGATAATGGTGCTGTGGTTGGTGTGGATGTAAGAGGCAGTGCTCCCGGCACGCGTGAAACTGACTTATTAAGAGGATGCAACGCTGTTGAGAAAATTAACTGCATAATGCTTTCGGGCGGAAGTGCATTCGGGCTTGATGCAGCAAGCGGTGCAATGGAATATCTTGAGAAAAACGGTGTCGGCATGGATACAGGCTATGCAAAAGTACCGATTGTACCGTCTGCTGTTATATATGACCTTGGAATAGGCAGAAGCGATGTTCGTCCCACAAAAGAAAACGGATTTGAAGCTTGCAAAAATGCAACTGATGCTCCTGTTGAGTCCGCTTGCGTTGGTGCTGCAACAGGTGCAACTTTGGGCAAGTGCTTAGGTCAGGAGTCGGCTTTTAAAAGTAAAATCGGCTCGTCGTGCATTGAGCTTGAGGGCGGTGTTAAGGTTGCCGCTTTGATGATAGTCAATGCACTTGGCGATGTATATAATCCCGATGACGGAAGCTTGCTTGCAGCAGCTAAAATAAACGGAGAGTTTGTGCCGTGTTTTAATCCGCAACTTATGGCTAAGGCTGCTTTTGGCAATACTACAATAGGCATAGTTGCTACGAATGCAGCATTGAGCCGTGAAGAAGCAAACAAGCTTGCAAGCATGGCGCATGACGGCATGGCAATGGCTATTCGTCCTGTTCATACGATGATGGACGGTGATACCGTGTTCGCAGCTTCAACGGGTGAAATTGAAAATTATCCGCTTATGCCGATTCTTGTTGCAGCTGTAAAAGCAACGAGCATGGCAATAGTTGATGCGGTGAGCGATGTTAATGAGTGATATGGTAATCACAAGAGAATATGTAAAATCACTTGTCGGTGAAAGAAACAGGGACTCGCACAAGGGTGATAACGGGCGCGGTTTGATTATAGCAGGGAGTGACGGCTTTTTCGGAGCATCGCTCATGGCAACTGCATCTTGCTTAAAAAGCGGAATAGGGCTTTTGAAAACCGCTTCTGTCGAGACCGCAAGAAATGCTTTTTTTACACTGCCGGAGGCGATGTTTTGCAGTATTGGTGCTTCGTGGGACGAATGTGATTTTGAGCGTTTATCAAGCCTTATAAACGAGGCGGAGGTTATTGCTGTGGGCCCGGGAATCGGGAAAAGCCGTGGCGTTGAAAAAGTGCTTTTAAGAGTGCTTGAAAGTAACAAAAACACGGTAATAGATGCAGACGGCTTGAATGTATTGTCAATGTCCGACAGCTTAAAATCAAAGCTTTCACCGTGTGTTGTGCTGACTCCGCACTTTGGTGAGATGTCAAGGCTTACGGGAAAAAGCGTTGAGGAATTGTCTCAAAATCCCAAAGGTGAAGCAGAAAATTTTGCAAAAGAATATAATTGCAACGTGCTTTTAAAGGGAGCTTATAGCTATATAGCTTCACACGATGGCAGAGTAATGAAAAACGAAAGCGGAAATGCAGGTCTTGCAAAGGGCGGAAGCGGTGATGTTTTAACAGGGATAATTCTTGCGATGATGGGGCAAAAGCTTTCACCTTTTGACGCTGCGTGCGCAGGTGCTTTTATACTTGGAACATCTGCTGATGTTGCATTTGATATTTTAAAAGAACGAATGATGCTTGCCCGTGATGTTACGGAAGCTATTGAGGAAACATTGAAATGGAAATAAACGAATTAAAAAAAGAATGCAGAAAAGAAACACGACAAAGGGTTGCTTCGTTAAGCGAAGCCAAGAGAGCAGAAAAATCATTTCTCGCGTGCATGAATGTTATACGCACTCAAGAGTTTAAAAATGCAAAGACAATACTTTTGTATAAACCGATGAAGAATGAGTGTGATCCCACATTGATTGCATCTGCTGCAAACGAGCTTAAAAAGACAATAGCTTATCCGATTTGCACTGATAATTTTGGATTAAAGGCTTTGACTCCAAAGGATGATATGGCTTTCTTGAAGGGTGCTTACGGCATCTGGGAGCCAAAAGTCGAAGATGCACAGGAAGTAAATGCTGAAGATATAGATCTTGTAATTGTTCCGGGTGTAGCCTTTGATGAAAACATGGGGCGTTTGGGCAGGGGAGCCGGCTATTATGACAGGTTTCTTGTAAAATGCAAAAATGCCGTAAAAATAGGTTTTGCGTTTAAAGAACAAGTCATGAAAAGCGTTCCGATTTCCAAAGATGATATAAAAATGGATAAAATAGTAAGCGATATATGAAAATGTACTTGTCTAAAATCTGCCCTTGTGGTAAAATCTCATCATAGGCACAATATGTTGTTTTGGAGGTTTGCGCTTTGCGAGTCATAGCCGGAGATAAAAAAGGGCGTGCGCTCATTGCTCCAAAGGGAGAGGATACTCGTCCTACGCTTGAAAGAGTAAAAGAGGCTGTGTTCGGAATTGTGCAGTTTGAGCTTTTTTCAAGCAATGTGCTTGACTTGTTTGCGGGCTCAGGTGCACTTGGTATTGAAGCTTTATCTCGTGGAGCAAAAAAGTGCGTTTTTTGCGATGCTTCGCGAGCAGCCATTTCTGTCATAAAGCAAAACCTCGAGAAGGTTGGATATACGGAAAACGAAGCAACGGTGCTTGAGATGGATTTTGAGGCGGCTTTGAATCGACTCAAGGCACTCGATGAGAAGTTTGACATTGTGTTTATAGATCCTCCGTATGCGGAAGGTCTTTACGAAAAAACATTGGACATGCTTTTTAATGGCGGTTTGTTAAAAGAGGAATTTACGGTTATTGTTGAGCATGATAAGCGTGTTGAAATTCCGCCATGCAAAGGTACTGTGATGAAAACAAAACGCTACGGTGATGTACGCATAACCGTTATAAGGGGTGAATACGCGTGAGGATAGCGGTTTATCCGGGTAGCTTTGACCCGTTTACAGAGGGGCATTGCGATATAATGTGCCGTGCTGCGAAGCTGTTTGATGTGCTGTATGTTGCAGTGCTTGTTAATTCGACTAAAAAATCCGCTTTTGATTTTCAAGAGCGAAAAACAATGATAGAAAAAGCAGCCCGGGAAAAAGGGCTTGTGAATGTGCGGGCAGAAGCTTTTTCAGGGCTGTTGACAGATTTTGCAAAAGAGATTGGCGCTTCATATGTTGTCCGTGGCATTAGAGGCTCTTTTGAAACAGAGAGTGAGTTTAGTACAGAGCAGGCGTACAAGCATCTCTCAAAGGATTTGGAAATTGTCTACTTTTCGGCAGAGCCGTCGAAGAGGCATATAAGTTCGACGATGGTTAAAGAGATAGCGTCATACGGTGGTAATTTAGAGGGCCTGGTGCCCGTTTCAATAAAAAATATGATTGCAGAAAGGTTAAGCAACGATGAGTGAAGCTAATGAAATGAAAATCTACGGTATTATAGCCAAGATAGAAGATCTTTTGGAAGATAGTCCCAGACCTAAAATTGGTGGCGGTCAGGGTAACAGACGTCTTGTAGATGTAGATGTTTTGGCTGACTTGCTTGGTGATCTTCAGGTAACTATTCCTGAGGATATACGTCGTGCAAACAGCGTTATAATTGAAGCACAGAGCCGTATAGAGAATGCTGAACAGTATGCACAGGACACTCGTGAAACGGCAGAGGACTATGCGAAAAAAACTGTAGACACAGCAAATGCACAGGGCGAGAGCATCGTTCACGAGGCAGAAATTACCGCACAGCAGATAATCGAGCGTGCAAAGCAGGAATATGAGCGCATGGTCAGCGAGGACGAAATATACTGTGAAGCTCAAAAGCGAGCACAGCTTCTTGCCATGAAGGCAGAACACAGCGCAACGGAAGTTTATGAAAATGCTAAGGTTTATGCAGACCAGATTTTGGCTGATATGGAACGCTTCCTTGATGAATACAGCCAGCTTGTAAAGATAAACCGCAAGGACCTTGGTGCAAGAAGTGCAAAGGTTGAGCAGGAGCAGGCAGCAAGCGGTGAAGCTCAGGACGAAGAAGCTTACTACGAGGAAGAAGCAGTAGAAGATACAGCTGTAGAGGAACAGAAAAACTCATCCGTCCGTTCAAGAAAATTCGTTGCTCAGCCTCTTTCAGATGATGAGGACGATGAGTATGATGATTTTGATGATGACGACGATGATGGCGGCTCACTCTTCTCGTGGTTTAAACGTAAAAAATAATTATCGGGCAATGGACTTTTTGCAATATAAAACAAACTAAAATCAAGCGTCACTAAAGGATAAACCTTTAGAGGCGCTTTTGCGTAAAATAGACTGTGAAATATGTACTTATAAGTATATAAACTTATATTAAGGAGCGTAAAAATGAAATTAAAATTTTGCGGTGCTGCACAAACAGTAACAGGTTCATGTTATTTGTTATCTACTGAAAATTCAAAGGTGCTTGTAGATTGCGGTATGAGGCAGGGCTCTGATAAAAAGACGGAGTTCGGCGAGGATAAGTTTGCATTTGAGCCAAAAGAGATTGATGCAATATTGCTTACTCATGCACATATTGACCACAGCGGATTGATTCCGCTTGCTGTCAAGAAAGGCTTTAAAGGCAAGATTATTACAACTGAAGCTACTGCACAACTTGCGACTATAATGCTTCCTGACTCCGGACATATTCAGGAGATGGAGGCAGAATATCAGAACAGAAAGAATTTAAGAAGCGGAAAACCAACCGTTGAGCCACTTTATACGATGGATGACGTAAAAAAGTCGCTTGAACAGTTCGCACCCGTTCCTTACAAGAAAATTGTAAATGTTACTGACGATATAAGTGTACGCTTTGTTGATGCGGGACATCTTCTGGGTTCAGCTTCGATAGAAATAACGGTTAATGAAGACGGAAAAGAAGTAAAGCTTGCTTTCTCCGGCGATATAGGCCGCGAAGAAAGTCCCATAATATGCGATCCTGAATTTATCAGCAATGATGCTGACTACATAATAATGGAAGGTACATACGGTGACAGGGATCACGGCGTAAATTCTGATGAAAAAAAACGTACAGAATTTGCTGCAGTACTTAATGCTGCATTAAGACGTGGCGGTAATATCATTATTCCGTCTTTTGCAGTCGGAAGAACGCAGACCATTTTGTTCTACTTGCGAAATCTCATAGACAGTGGCGAGGTACCCGGCCTTGAAAAAATTCCTGTTTACGTAGACAGCCCATTGGGTATAGAAGCTACCAATGTTTTCGAGAGCTGCGGTATGGGCTATTATGACGAGGAAACAAAGGCACTTGCAAAAGCAGGTAAGCTTTTTAACTTCGAAAACCTAAAATTCAGCCGTACGGCCGATGAAAGTAAAAGCTTAAATATCACAAAGGAACGCCAAATAATAATATCTTCGTCGGGAATGTGTGATGCAGGCAGAATAAGGCATCACTTAAAACACAATCTTTACCGCGCAGATTCAACTGTTATTTTCTCGGGATATCAGGCAGAGGGCACTTTGGGCAGGTTGCTTTTGAGCGGTGCAAGAAAAGTTAAGATCTTTGGAGAGGAAATAAGAGTTAATGCAGCGATTGTGCAGATTGAAGGCTTCTCAGGTCATGCCGGAAAAGCTGAGCTTACAGAATGGCTTGAAAGTGCAAGCAAAAAGCCCAAACGTGTATTCTTGAGTCATGGTGAAGCTGATGTTTTGAGTGTTTTCTCTCAAACTCTAAAGGATAGGGGCTTTGCTGTAGAAGTTCCTGCACTTCTTGATGAATTTGAACTTGATGCAAATGAAGTTCAGATTGCACAGATGGAAAAAGTTGAAAAGGCATATAAGCTTGAGAACTTTTCATTGCAGAAAAAGAAGCTTTTCAAGCAGGCAGAGCGCATAGCTTCGTTGCTTGAAGCATTGAATGAAAGTGATGATGAGCTTACGGGATTGAAACTTAAGATAATGGAAGAAGATTTGAAATCACTTGCTGATAAGTGGAAGAATATTTTGAATACTTGATTTGAATTGCAATGCATGGTAGAATTAAGAAAATATAGAAAGCTATGATGGAGAAAAGCGTATTGCTTTGGTTTAAGAGAGTGCCGTATTGGTGTGAGCGGTGCACAGGGCATATGCATAAAGTTCGCTCCGAAGCTGCCTGAATTGTGAAGCTTTGTTTAAAAGTGAGTAGCACAGGATGGGTAAGCCCAATACAGCTGAAAATGAGGTCCTTATAATTTGTTTTATGAGGATGAAAATGGGTGGTACCACGATGCACTTCGTCCCAGGCGGACGGAGTGCTTTTTATAAAATTTTTGGAGGATTATATTATGGTCGAAAAATTGCAAGCAATAAGACAAGAAATGCTTGAAAAACTCGATTCCGCAAAAACGGAAGCGGATCTTGATGCTCTTAATGCTTCTGTATTCGGAAAAAGCGGTGCGCTTACAGAAATATTGAGGTCAATGGGTAAGCTGGAGAAAGAAGAACGAGCAGCCCTTGGCATGGCAGCGAATAAGGTTAAAAAAGAGCTTGAAGAAGCAATAAGTGCTCGCAAAGAAAAAATAAAGCTTGAAATGATGGAACTTGCGTTCAAGCGTGATGCTATTGATGTTACAGAGCCGGGAAAAGTAGGCAGGGAACTTGGCAGACTGCATCCTATGACGCAGACATACCGTGAGATAAGAGATGCACTCATCGGTATGGGCTTTACGATGTTCAACGGTCCTGAAATTGAATATGACGATTATAACTTTACAAAGCTCAACTTGCCCCTTGATCATCCGGCAAGAGATATGCAGGATACATTCTATATAAATGACCGTATCGTTTTGCGTACACATACTTCTCCTTGTGAAGTTCGTGCTCTTTTGACAAAGGAGCCCCCGTTCAGAATCATTATTCCCGGACGAGTATTCCGTGTTGATGAAGTTGACTCATCACACAGCCCTGTATTTATGCAGATTGAAGGCCTGGTTGTAGATAAGAACTTGAGCTTTGCAGACCTTAAGGGTACGCTCGAAACATTCGTACAGGCAGTATTCGGTGAAAAGGTGAAGACAAGACTTCGTCCGAGCTTTTTCCCGTTCACGGAGCCCAGTGCCGAAGTTGATATTTCCTGTACGATCTGCGGCGGTAAAGGATGCAGAGTATGCAAGAACACGGGATGGATTGAAGTTTTGGGCTGCGGTGTAAGCAATCCGCATATCATCGAAAATTGCGGACTCGATCCGAAAGAATGGAATGCGTTTGCATTCGGTATTGGTGTTGACAGAATAACAAGTCTCAAATACGGCATCTCCGATATTCGCCTTGAATATGAAAACGATGCAAGATTTTTGAAGCAGTTTTAATGGAGGTGCACAGATATGAAATTACCGCTTAGCTGGCTTAAAGAATATGTTGATTTTAATGTAACTATAGATGAGTTTATTGAAAAACTTATGTGGCGTGGCTTTGAAGTTGCTTCTGTTGAAACTGCACTTCCCGGCATCACAAATGTTGTAGTAGGCAGAATCGATAAGCTTGAAAAGCATCCCGATGCTGATAAATTGCAGATTTGTACTATTGATGTTGGTGCAAAAGAGCCTGTAACAATTGTTACGGCAGCTACCAATGTATTCGAGGGTGCATATGTTCCTGCGGCGCTTTCAGGTGCAAACTTGTTTGGGGGTCTTGTTATTAAGCCCACAAACATGAGAGGCGTACATAGTGACGGTATGCTTTGCTCAGGTGAAGAGCTTGGAATAACGGATGAGGATTATGAAGGCGCTTCAATATACGGTATTCTTATCTTGAAAGGTGAGCCCACACCAGGCACGCCTATAGCTGAAGCACTCGGTATGGACGAGGTTGTATTTGATATTGAAATTACTCCCAACCGTGCAGATTGCCAGAGCATAATCGGCATGTGCCGTGAAGCTTGTGCAGCTTTGGGACAGAAGTTTAAAGAGCCTGAAATTAAAGAAATTAAGGGCGAGGGAAATGCGGAGGATTATGCTTCGGTTACGATTTTGAATAACGACCTCTGTCCGAGATATACAGCACGTGTTGTTACAGACTTGAAGATTGAGCCTTCACCTTCATGGATGCAGAAAAAGCTCAAGAGTGTTGGTTTGCGTCCTATAAATAATATTGTTGATATAACAAACTATGTAATGGTTGAATACGGTCATCCCATGCACGCTTTTGACCTTGCTTGCGTAAAGGACGGTCACATTATAGTTCGTTCAGCCGAGGATGGCGAAAAGGTTACAACGCTCGACGAAAAAGAATATACTGTTGATTCATCAACACTCTTGATCGCAGATCCTGAAAAGGGTGTTGCGATAGCAGGTGTTATGGGTGGCTTGAACAGCGAAATCACAGAGAATACAAAAGCGGCATTGTTTGAATCCGCAGTATTTTTGGGAAGCAGCGTAAGAAACACAACGCGCAAAATAAGACACACAACAGATGCTGCTGCACGCTTTATAAAAGGTGTAGAAGCAACAAATGCACTTTTGGCATCAAACAGAGCAATCGAGCTTGTTGAAATGCTTAATGCAGGTAAGGTCGTAGGTGGTCTTATAGACGTTTGCACAGCTCAAACAGAAGAAGCAAAGATTATGATTGACGCTTCACATGTTAACAAGATAATCAATACAAGCTTCACATCCGAGGAAATGTCCGATATGCTTGCAACATTGAATATTGTTTCAAAGCCCATGGTTGACAAGCTTGAACTTACGATACCTCATTATCGTACTGATATCGAAAACGGTCTTGAAGCTGATTGGAACATTGCAGAAGAAGTTGCAAGAATATACGGCTATCACAAGATTCCTGCAACACTTATGCAGGGCGATACATTCAGAGGCGGTCTTGATGAGCGTACACGCTTTGAAGATACAGTCAAGGATACAATGGTTTCATTGGGACTCTATGAAATGTATAACTATAACTTCACGGGTCCTGCAGAGCTTGACGGACTTTTACTCGATGCTGAAAGCGAAAAACGTAAGGCTGTAAAAATACTCAATCCCTTTGGTGAGGATCAGAGCCTTATGAGGACCACTTTGGCTTCGGGTATGCTCAAAACAATGTCATTGAACTACGGACGAAAGACAAATCACGGCAGATTCTTTGAAGTCGGAAATGTTCATTTTGACAATAATGATGATATTCCCGAAGAAAAGCTCATGCTCGGAATTTGCGTAAGCGGCAGTGGTGAAGACTTCTTTACACTCAAGGGTATAATCGAAGCTTTACTTAAAAAACTCGGTTTCTATGCAAGAACCGCTTTCCGTGCAGGCGGAAGTGAGTATTTGACACCCGGTCAGAAAGCTTCAATATTGGTTGATAATCAGCCCATCGGTGAAATCGGAACAGTTCATCCCGTTGTAGCAAAGAATTACGGCGTACCGTCAGCTGTTTACATGGCAGAAATAGAGCTTTCAAAGCTTATGATGAAAAAGAGAGCAAAGGTTACATACGCTCCTTTGCCCAAGTATCCGCTTGTAGCTCGTGATATAGCAATACTGGTAAACGAACAGGTAACATCGGCAGAGGTTATAAAGGCTATAAAACAGGCTCCCGTAAAAATCATAATAGGTGATATCGAACTCTTTGACGTATACAGAGGAAAGGGAGTTCCCGAGGGCAAGAAGAGCATGGCTTACTCGTTCACCTTAAGAGCAGAGGACAGAACATTAACTGATGACGATATTAAGTTTGCAATGGAAGCATTGCTCAAAAATTTGAAAGCAAAGGTCAATGCAGACCTTCGCGTATGAGAGTATAAAATCATTACGGCAAATATGCTTCTTTAATCATCTTCCGTGTTGATTGATTAGCATATTTGTCGTAATATATATGTGACAAACATTTAAGGAGTGCTTGCTATGCCTATAATTCAAATGACACCCGAGGTAACTGCTTTTGCAACACCTGTTGCGGAAAGTACTGCTTCACTCGGAAACTATTGGTGGTATTTTGTTATATTCGGATTGTTCTTTGCATTTTTGACCTTTATGCAGGTGCTTTTCTCGAAATCGGATAATAAGAAATCGGGATTCATGTTACCGGGCCTTGCCTTTGGCGTTGCTTTGATGGCAGTTTTATTGCTTTTCTTTATAGGCTCGTCAATTACATTTGAGCAAGCACTTAAAACATTCCTCGTGTTCTCAGCACCGGCGTATATCTGGCTTATAGTTTACGGCATTGTTCGTATTATTATGAGCAAGAAAAAATAAGCTGAGCTTATATTGTCAAAAAATATTTTTTTATGATGCAATTTTGCGTTGACAATGATTTTACAACATTGTATCATATCATTTAACAGGAAAACTGCATGAATAATTATGCAAAGGAGACACTTTAATATGCAGAAAAGAGCATATTTAACATTGGCGAGCGGTGAAGTCTTTGAAGGCTGGCGTTTGGGTGCAGATGGCGATGCTGTAGGCGAGCTCGTCTTTTCAACATCCATGTGCGGCTATCTTGAAGCTTTGACAGATCCTAACTACAAGGGTCAAATTTTGCTTCAGACTTTTCCGATGATTGGTAACTATGGACTGATTCCTTCGGATTTTGAAAGTGCAAAAACGCATTTATCCGGTTATGTTGTACGTGAGATGTGTGACGAACCGTCAAATTTCAGATGTGAGGGCGAGCTGGAGTCTTTATTAAAGGACAACGGTGTCGCCTGTATTTATGGAGTGGACACACGTGCTCTTACTCGCGTTATACGCGAAAAGGGTATCGTAAACGCTATAATCACCGATAAAAAAGAGCTTACCAAGGAGCAGAAAACTCTTCTTGAAGAGTATAAAACAGAAAATCCTGTTTTGGATGTAACTTGCAAGGAAGAAGATGTTATCGGTGACGGTAAAAAGCGTCTTGTATTGTGGGACATGGGCGTTAAAAATTCGCTCATAAATGAGATGACAGCTCGTAACTGTACTGTCATTAAGGTTCCTGCACAAACATCGGCAGAGAGAATATTGGAGCTTCGTCCCGACGGTATTTTGATAAGTGACGGCCCCGGTGATCCCAATGATAATCAGGCTATAGTGGATGAGCTTGCAAAGCTCAGCTTCAGAGGCATACCTATTATGGGTATTGGTCTTGGACATCAGCTTCTCGCTTTGGCAATGGGTGGCAGTACTTTAAAACTTAAGTACGGACACAGAGGTTCTAACCAGGCTGTTATTTATACAGAAACGGGAAGAGCATACATAACAACTCAGAATCATGGATATGCAGTTGATGCGGCAATGTTACCAAGAGGTGCAAAGCTCCTTTTCTCAAACCTCAACGACGGTACTTGCGAAGGTCTTGAATATGAAAACGCACAGGCTTTCTCCGTGCAGTTTGTTCCCGAATCTGCAGGCGGTCCGCAGGATTTGGGCTTCTTGTATGAACGATTCTTAAAGATGATGCCAAAGGGGGAATAAATAATGCCGCTTGATCCTTCGATTAAAAAAGTAATGGTTATCGGCTCAGGTCCGATTGTTATCGGCCAGGCAGCTGAATTTGACTATGCAGGAACACAGGCGTGCCGTGCTTTGAAAGAGGACGGTTTGAATGTTGTTCTGGTTAACTCCAACCCTGCAACAATAATGACGGACAATGCAATGGCGGACAGGATTTATCTTGAACCGCTTACATTGCCGACTATAAAGAGAATTATTAAGAAAGAGCGTCCCGACAGTATTTTGCCAAATCTTGGCGGTCAGACAGGCTTGACACTTGCTATGCAGCTTGCTGCAGAGGGCTTCCTTGATAAATACGGCGTAAAGCTTTTGGGTGCAAAGCCCGAAACTATTGACAAGGCTGAAGACAGACTGATGTTCAAGGAAACTATGGAATCCATAGATCAGCCCTGTATTCCGTCGGTAGTTGTTAATACTGTAGAAGATGCCGTAAAGTTTGCAGAAAAAATCGGTTATCCCGTTATAGTACGTCCTGCATTTACATTGGGCGGTACAGGCGGCGGCATGGCATATGATAATGATCAGCTTGTTGAAATATGTGAAAACGGCTTGAGACTTTCACCCATAACGCAGGTTCTTATTGAACAGAGTGTTGCAGGCTGGAAAGAAATCGAGTTTGAAGTTATCCGCGACAGCCTGGGTAATGCTATTACGGTATGTTCAATGGAAAATGTTGATCCCGTTGGTATACATACGGGTGACAGTATCGTTGTTGCACCGGCACTTACGCTTTCGACAAAAGAATATAATATGCTCAGAACAGCATCCCTCAAGATTGTTGAAGCTTTGGGCGTAGAGGGCGGATGTAACTGTCAGTTTGCATTGAATCCCAACAGCATGGAGTATGCTGTTATTGAAGTTAACCCTCGTGTAAGCCGTTCATCGGCACTTGCATCAAAGGCAACGGGTTATCCCATCGCAAAGATGGCTGCAAAGATTGCTGTCGGTTATACATTGCCTGAACTTAAGAATGCGGTTACAGGTACTACTTCGGCTTGCTTTGAACCGTCAATCGACTATGTTGTTGTAAAGCTTCCTAAGTGGCCATTTGATAAGTTTGTTTATGCAAAGAGAACACTCGGTACGCAGATGCAGGCAACGGGTGAAGTAATGAGCATAGGTGCTTCCTTTGAATCGGCTATTATGAAAGCTGTTCGCGGTGCTGCTATCAGTCAGGATACGCTTTCGAATCCCGTATTCGCAGAAATGACGGATGAGGAAGTATTCAAGCAGGTCGGACAGTGTGATGACAGGCGTTTCTTTGCGGTTTATGAAGCGATTAAACGCGGTATGGATATTGAAGAAATATTCAATATCACAAAGATAGACAGATTCTTCCTCTACAAATTGAGAAAGATTGCAAATATTGAAAAAGAACTTGCAGGCGGCTTGACGGATGAGCTTTATGTAAGAGCAAAAGAAGCAGGCTTCCTTGATAAGACGATCAAGAAGTTGTCGGGATGCGAGATTACAAATCCGCTTACTCCTGTATACAAGATGGTTGATACTTGTGCTGCTGAGTTTGCGGCAAACACTCCGTATTTCTATTCAACGTTTGATAAAGAAAACGAAGCGCGTGAGTTTATTGATAAGAAAAAGAACAACAGACCTACGGTTGTTGTTTTGGGCTCAGGTCCTATAAGAATCGGACAGGGTATCGAGTTTGACTATGCATCAGTACATTGTGTATGGGCATTGAAGCGTAAGGGCTTTGATGTTGTTATAATCAATAATAATCCCGAAACTGTTTCGACGGACTTTGATACAGCAGACAGACTTTATTTTGAACCTATAACTCCTGAGGATGTTATGGGAATACTTGCAACTGAAAAGCCTTATGGTGTAGTTGTAGCATTTGGCGGTCAGACGGCTATATCGCTTACGAAATTCCTTGATGAGCAGGGCGTAAGGATTCTCGGCACAGGTGCTGACAGCATTGACAGAGCAGAGGACAGAGAACGTTTTGACGAATTGCTTGAACAGCTTGATATCAAGCGTCCCCGCGGTTTGACTGTCATGACAAAGGAAGAAGCTTTGCAAGCAGCAGAGGAGATAGGTTATCCCGTATTGCTCCGTCCCTCATATGTTCTTGGCGGTCAGAACATGATTATTGCGTTCAATGAAGACGATGTAAAAGAATACATGGATATCATTTTATCTCATGAGATTGAGAATCCGATCCTTATCGACCAGTATCTCATGGGTACAGAGCTTGAAGTTGATGCTATTTGCGATGGCGAGAGAGTTTTGATCCCGGGTATCATGCAGCATATTGAACGTGCAGGTGTTCACTCCGGTGACTCAATTGCGGTATATCCGCCTTACAATGTAGATGATGATATGATAGAGCGTATCACTGATTGCTCGGCACGCTTGGCTGCAGCACTTGATACTCGCGGTCTTATAAACATGCAGTATCTCATTTTTAATAACACGCTCTATGTAATCGAGGTTAACCCCAGAGCTTCAAGAACGATTCCGTACATAAGCAAGGTTACGGGTGTTCCGATGGTTGACCTGGCAACACGTGCAATGCTTGGCGAAAGCCTTATGGATATGGGCTACGGCACAGGACTTTACAAGATACCTCCTTATGTAGCGGTAAAGGTTCCGGTATTCTCGTTTGAAAAACTTGCCAGTGTTGATACACATTTGGGACCTGAAATGAAATCAACAGGTGAAGCATTGGGTCTTGCAGGAAATCTTGATGAAGCGCTTTACAAGGGCTTGGTAGCAGCAGGCTATAACCTTGAAAGAAAGGGCGGCATACTCTTCACAGTCCGTAAGACTGACCGAGCAGAGATTGCAGATACTGCAAAGCGCTTTGAAGAACTTGGCTTTACTCTTTATGCAACTCCGGGTACGGCAAGAAGCATAAGACAAGCAGGTATTGATGTAATAGAAGTAGATAAAATTCAGGACAATGAAAAAGAAAATGTTCTGACTTTGATTGAACAGAGAAAGGTAAACTTCATTGTTTCAACATCGGCAAAGGGAAGAATTCCCACAAGAGCAAGTGTTCAGATGAGAAGAAAGGCTGTTGAACACAGCATACCTTGTCTTACATCGATTGATACTGCAAATGCGGTTGCGGATTCAATCAAGAGCCGTTATTCGTTGACAAATACAGAGCTTGTTGATATTAACCGTATGCGTCACGTGAGGACAACGCTCCCTTTTACGAAGATGCAGGGAGTAGGCAATGACTGCTTATTCTTTGACTGCATTGATAAGTGCCATATTGATAACCCCGAAGGTTTGGCAGTAAAGCTTCTTAACCGTCATTATGGTGTTGGTGGCGAAGCACTCGTTACAATAAATCCCTCGGATAAAGCAGATGCTTCAATGTTCCTATATAATAGAGACGGTTCATTGGGCGAAACGGGCGGCAATGCAATCCGTTCCGTTGCAAAGTATCTCTATGAGCATGATTATGTTTCAAGCAAGCAGATTTCAATTGAAACAACAGGCGGTATAAAAAATGTCACATTGCATAGCCAGAACGGTAAGGTGGTGGCAGCTACCGTAAACATGGGCAAGGTCTCGTTTAATGCAAAGCAAATTCCCATGATGATAGATTGCGATAAGGTTGTAAATTATGACCTTGAAGTTGATGGCACGGTTTACAAGGTAAATTGCATGAATATAGGCAATCCTCATGCGGTTGTATTCGTTGACGACCTTAGACAGATTGATATCGAGAAAATAGGTCCGATGATCGAAAATCATCCTGTTTTCCCGGACAGAATCAATGTTGAGTTTGTAAAAGTATTGAGTTCCGAAACATTGCGTATGCGTGCTTGGGAGCGCGGAAGCGGAGAAACATGGGCGTGCGGAAGCGGTGCAGCCGCTGCATTTGCAGCCGCTGTTGAAAACGGCTATTGTGACAAGAAAGCTGTTGTTACCGTAAAGCTCGTAGGTGGAGATCTCTCGGTAAGCTATAAAGGAGATGAACTCATGCTTCGTGGCGGTACAGCTACTCTTTATGAGGGTAATGTAATAGTTTAATGTTGTTAAATTGACATTCAGGCTGTTTCAATAACGAAACAGCCTGTTTTTGTCACAAAAAAGTTGATATTTTATTCTTGCAAGGAGAAAATAAATATATTATCATGACTTTGTATGGAAGCATTTTCATACTTGTACAAAGAATAATAGGAATGAGATAAATATGAAATGGAATATTGTTGCAGATTCATCCTGCGATTTAAAAACAAAAGATGTTAAGTGTGAGGGAGATATGGGTTTTTCAACCGTTCCTTTCACAATAAATGTAGGTGATAAACTTTTTGTCGATGATGAAGAGCTTGATACTGAGAAACTTGTTTTTGAAATGGAAAATTGCTCCAAGGCAAGTGGCTCTGCTTGTCCTTCACCTTTAATGTGGGCAGAAGAATTTAAAAAAGCGGTCTTTTCGGTTGCTATAACGATATCGGGTAATTTATCAGGAAGCTTGAACAGTGCTTTGACGGGCATGGAAATGGCTCTGTCCGAAAATAAAGATAAAAAGGTAATAGTGCTTGATTCAAAGTCCACAGGTCCTGAGATTGCATTGTGCATACATAAAATTGTTGAATGGATTAAAAACGGAGAAGTTATTGAAAGCATAAATGAAAAGGCACAGAAGTTTTTGCAAGAGACAAAAACAGCTTTCGCGCTTTGTTCTTTTGACAATCTTGTTAAAAACGGAAGAATGAGCAGGATTGCAGGCTTTCTGGCAAAAACGCTGGGAATGTGGGGAATAGGTATTGCAAGTGATGAAGGCACAATAGTAATAAAAGGTAAATCAAGGGGCGAAAGCAAAGCGTTGGCTTTCCTTTTGCAGGACATGAAAGAAAGAGGATTTAAGGGCGGTCAGGTCGCAATAAGCCATTGCCATAATGAGAACATGGCTCAAAAGCTTAAAGACGCTATAATTGGGTGTTGGGAAAATGCTTGTGTAACTATACTGAATACACGCGGTCTTGATAGCTTTTATGCTGAAAGAAAAGGGCTCATAATTGCATTTTAATAAATTTCTAAGATAATAATATGCAATTGATATAATATTGACAAAAGCCTTCCAAAAATGTTATTTTTATAGTAAGGAAAATATAGTTTTTAGGAGGCTGTTTTTATGCAATCAACCACCAGGAAAGCATCACGTTTTTTGGCTTTGCTTCTTGTTGCGGTGCTTTTGTTCACTGTAACATATCACAAGTCTGAAGCGGCTACACCATCATCAACAGTAAGTGCTAAGGCAACACTCGCATTTACACTTAAGAATTTAAAGTTTGGCAGGGCAGTACAGAACTTCTATATTGGCTCTACATATATTTATATTACGCAGCGTTCGGGTTCTACCACCTATCTTTCAAGACTGAGAATGAGCGGTAAAGAAGCAACATATGTCGACCATATGACGCTTAATAACTTTGGTCATGGTCAGTCTTTGGATATGTACACATATAATAACGAAAACTGGTTCTATATCGGTTGTAAGTCAGAGTCAAGCTCCGGTTATAACTGGTCGCATCAGGTTGCAAGAATGAAGTATGAAGCAGGCAAGACATATGATTACACGGATATGAACCGCCTTTCATACATGAACTATGCAACAACGAGCACGTCATCCGTAGGTACAACTTACAGAGTTGCGGTTGGCGGTAACAGTACATATACAATTTTCAGAATTCAGTCAACAGCAGGCGTTGTTACGTATTCAATTTATGATACAGCAAAGCTTAACAAGCTTCTTGATAAGAGTAAGAGTGTTCAGATGAATACTGCCGCAGCAAGAGCTTGCTGCTTGTATTACTTCAAACAGTCGGGCAGCGGCATTGTTCGTCCTAACGGCTCATTCCAGGGCATTGATATGACAGGCCTTTCAAATATCTACGTCAGCGGTGGTGCACATGGTGATACACCTATGATCGCAAAGATGAATAAGTCAGGCTCTTACTTGAAGCTCTTCAAAATTACAAATGTAGGTAATCTTGAAATTGAAGGTGTACAGTGCAAAAATGACCTTATTTATTTCACAATAGTTACTTCTACTGATTCTACTGAAAAGAAGAATTACCAGAAGATATATGCTATACAGGAAAGCGGTACGGCTCCCACTGTAACGGCGGCACCTACGATTAAGCCTACGGTAAAACCCACAGCAACGCCGACACCCAAGCCAACGGCTACGCCGACAGTTAAACCGACAACGGCACCGACAGTTGCACCTGCTACAGCAACTCCTACTGTTAAGCCAACAACGGCACCGACAACGGCAGCACCTATACCGCCATCCGTTGATCCTACGGGACATCCTGCATTTAGCACAAGCTTGACAAGCGGAAGTTCAACATTTACAGTTTCACAAATTGCACAGGCAGCTAACCAGATAGTTTCACACTACGATACATACAAGTCGCTCGAGTCTGAATATTCAATACCCAAGGCTGTAACAGTCGGTAACCACACTATAACCGATGAACAGTGGGCATATATGGCAGGCTATGCAGTAAACGGACTCTCAGGTGCGTATGCAGCTTCAGGCGTAAGCGGATATACGGGAAATACTGCAGTTACATATAAAGCAGTAACACAGGCTAATACAGATGCTAACAGTGCCTACACAGGTACAAGCTTGACTCTTGCTGAGGTAGCGGAAGCTTCCTGGAAGGTATTTTCTAACTATGGCAATAATAACGGCAGGGTAGCCGCTTCTTGCGGAAGTATGGAATCAATAAACAAGGCTCAGATTTCATATTACTCAGTATTGCTTGCAACAGCCCGTACACTTGCATATTATTCTGTAAACGGCACATTACCTGCAACCGTTGAGTTTAACGCAGTAAAGTATCTCCTTGCAGATACTGACAGCAATGTATCAACAGCTACTCCCGTGCCCACAGCAGCTCCTACGGCAGCACCTACTGCAGCTCCCACAACAGCACCTGTAACTTCTGCACTTCCTACAGGACATCCTTCGTTCAGCACAGGTTTGACAAGCGGAAGTTCAACATTTACAGTTGCACAGGTCGCACAGGCAGCTAACCAGATAGTTTCACACTACGATACATACAAGTCGCTCGAGTCTGAATATTCAATACCCAAGGCTGTAACAGTCGGTAACCACACTATAACCGATGAACAGTGGGCATATATGGCAGGTTATGCAGTAAACGGACTCTCAGGTGCGTATGCAGCTTCAGGTGTAAGCGGTTACACAGCAAGCACCGCATTGACATACAAGGCGGTTGGCGAAGCCAATGTAGATGCAAACACTAACTATACAGGCACAAGCTTGACGCTTGCCGAGGTGGCAGAAGCATCATGGAAGGTATTCTCCAACTATGCAAACAACAATGATAGGGTAGCTGCTTCATGCGGCAGTATGGCATCGATTGACAGTGCACAGATTTCGTACTATTCGGTTTTGCTTGCAACGGCTCGTGCACTTGCATATTATTCTGCAAACGGTACATTACCTGCAACTGTTGAGTTTAATGCTGTAAAATATCTCCTTGCAGATACTGACAGTAATGTATCGGCAGATGCTCCTGTTCCTACAGCAGCACCGACTGTTGCACCTACGGAAGAACCTACGGAGGAGCCTGTCACAGAGCCCACAGAAGAACCTGAAGAAGAAATTATTCCGACGGAAGAGCCTGAAGATATCGAACCCACAACAGAACCGATAATTTATCCTGCAACAAATATTCTTTACTCAGGATATAGCATCTATAACTCCATAAGCAAGAATCCCGGTACATTGCCTAACTACTCAAATATCAACGGCACTTTTGTAAAAATGCCTGAGCTCCTTGGCGTATATGCACAGTATGTTTTAGACTTTGCGAACGGCATAACAGACGGCGTAAGAAATAACTTCATAACAGAAACAGAGCAGATTTGTGAGCAACTTACCCCGGGTAATCTTACAAAGAGTGAGTATCTTACGCTTGCACAGGATATATTGACATACATGGATCAATATTCTGTTGCTCCGGGCTATATGAAGTCAAATCTTGGTTCGATTTCTTTCAATACTTTGATCGAGACATTTGCAAAGATAATATCTGATGTAAGAGCTACGTGTATTTTGCCTGATACGGTCGAGGTCAAGGCTTGGGAAAGCCCGTTGCCGATACCACCTGAAGAACATTTGACTGAGTTCGAAAAAGAGCGCGTACTTCTTGCGGCAAATAACATGTACAACTATGTTGTCAAGAACAACAAGTATCCCGCCTATGTAACTATTGACGGCGAAAAAATTTACATGACAGAGTTTATCGGTGTTCTTGCACAACTCATATTAAATGAGAACGAGGATATGGATATTCCTGTTGCAAGAAACAATGCAACTTTTGCCGAAAAGTCTTATGAGAACATTACAGGTACAACTTTGACGAAGGAACAGTACGTGGAAGCAGCACAGTATGTTGTGGATTATATCGAAAGCTCAATCTCAGCTTCGGTTCCCGGCTATGTTGTGACAGAGATTGGTACTATTGCTTATGAATCGTTGCTTAAGATTTTTGCAAATGTTTGTGCAACGCTTTATGCTTCAAATACAATGCCGGATTCCGTTGAAGTTGCTGCATGGGGAACAGCTTTACCCACACCGCCTGAAGCAACAGAAGCGCCCGAAAGTCAACAGTTGGTATTCCTTGATATTTTGAAAGGTGCACGTCGTGTCGTAACTTCTATCGAGGATTTGGCAAGCATACCTACTTATGTAACACTTGATGTTGGTACGCGAGTGTATCCCGGTACAATGCTCAGACTGTTCTCTGCAACAGTTTCAAACATCAATCGTGGAAAAGCGACCAATATGCCTTTGATGACAATTGAAACACCAAAGAGTGCTGTTACAGAAACTTTAATGGAAGGTGAATTTACAAAGTCAAGCTATGTAGCGATAGCAACGAGAATTGCAACTACAATCTACGAGAATAATGCGATTCCGGCATATGTAACGACCGAACTTGGCACTATGAATTACTGCAACATGATTTATATGTTCTCGAGAATCCTTGAGTACTATCTCACATACGGATTCCTTCCCGAAACAATCAATGTTCAGGCATGGGGAACATACGAATTCTAAAATCCAAACAAAACAGGAGGGGGATTATCCCTCCTGTTTTCATATTGGTGCCTTCAAGGCGTGAAAATAACCCCCAGTTTTACTGGGGGAAGATAAAAACTTTAGTATAAGTAAAAAACCTCCATGATATAATGTGCAAAGGTTTGGCGACCGCATTGCACAAAAGAAAAGGAGGTTTTAAACATGGTAAAAAAGAAAAGAACGAAGTAAAGAGTAGTGCACATTCAAAGTATAGATGCCAATATCACATAGTGTTTGCCCCTAAATATCGAAGGCAAGAAATATAT
>JAFQXA010000009.1 GCA_017407205.1 Clostridia bacterium | reverse complement strand
ACCGCAAAGCGAAATGCACAAGGTGGCGGCTTCGTTTGCACCTTCAAGCATCGAATCAAGTATCATATCGGGGTTTTTACTTATAATGGCACTCACCATGCCCAAAAGGAGCATTGCGCCCCAAATCCATTTCATCATATTCGATTGTATGCACAAACGGTGAGTGCAATGCAAAGGAAAAGCTTGAAGTTATAAGTATTTCAAATAAAAACGCCCAAGTGTTTTTAAGTACACTTGGGCAGTTTTATAAAATCAACTTATTTCTTTTTCTTCTTTTTGGTTGCAAGCACGATAATCAGAATGATGACTACTGCAATGGCGATCCAAATGAATATGCACAGACCGAGGGGCATTGGACAGAACCCGCAAAGAGAGCAGGTTTCCTTTTCGTCCATGGTGGGCTTTTCGTCCGCAGGCTCACCTGTGTTTACGGGATTTTCCTGTGTGCCGCCGCCGTTTACCTCAAGCACGTTTGACCATTCGGAGGGGCCGTGTGTGCCTGCAAAGCGAACGCGGAGCTTCACGTTTGTGTTTTCATCAATGGGTACTTCTTCATTAAACGCATCTCGATTGCCGTTATAAAGGCACCAATCGCCCCAGGAATCTACGGTGTCGAACTCTATCCATTCACCGCCGTTGATGCTGACCTCGCTTTCAAGCCCGTCGAACTGACCTTCGCCCTCTATAATGTAGTACGCATTTGCCATCCAAACCGATTCGGGTGTGATCTGTGTGTACTCAAGGTGGCTGTTCTCGTCACCCTCTGAAAGGACGATTTTCAAGTCCGATATAACGGGGGCTTCGTATACGGTGGGTTCTTCGGGGACTATCTGTGTGCTGTTCTTGCCAAAGACAGCGCTTTGAGACCAAGCGGAGAATTTGGACTGCTTTTCGCCGGGGCCCTCACCCTCTTCATACTGCACCAGCGGTTCCCACTCCATATAGTAGCGGCAGCGAATGTAGAGGCTGTGGTTTTCCACGTCGAAGGAATAGACATCCTGCTCATAGCCGTCACCCGTAAACTTTTCGGCAAGAATAGCCGGCTTGTAGGGAACGAATGTTTCAGACTCCTCGCCTTCGTAGTAGGTAAGCCAGAAAAACTCAAAGCTCTCCATCAGCTTGGAGCGGAGGGACACACTTTGGAAGCCTTCGCCGTAACTGCCTACACTGTACTGACTATCCCACTCGCTTGTGTACTGCCAGCTCTCTTCATTATCCAGCGACACGTCGTACTGCATACAGATCTCAAATGACCACAGACCGTATTTTTCACGGAATGCATCGCTGTCACGGTCATACTCCATGGCAAGAAGTGCCACATCGGGGTCGGCAACCATAATCATTCTGAGGTCGTCATGATGACCTTGCTTTGCATCCCCGTCCGTATAGACGAAGTAGTTGGGGGCTTTCGGAGCAGGCAGTTCAAATTTCGATATGTCGTTTTCCTCTGCTGCAAATGCCGGGGCAGAGCAAAGTGACATGAGCATAAAAACGGAAAGCAAAGCAGAAAGTAAGCGTTTCAACCGTATCACCTCTTTTTCAAACCTGTATCAAAGCTTCAGCTTATGTACTCGTCCAATACATCCTTAATTTCGTCTTCATATTCTTCCAATGCATTTTCGGCATCACTCAATGTTTCATCGAAGCTCTTTTGCAGACCGACACCGATATCGAATTTTACACCGTAGTAATAAAAGATTCTGTTAAGCGCACTGTCTTTGTTGTTATCGTATATCTCGGAAACATATACTGCCATGTTCTTTCCGTCCTTGCGGAAGCACCAGCCCTTCAAGAAGCTGTTCAAAGCCTTTTCCAGGGTGGTCTCATCGCCGGGATTTTCGCCTTCGCCCACAAATTCGTGGCCGATGATGTTGTAACCGTCATCGGAAGCCAATGCAGTAGCCTTGAATACCTGTTCGTAGTAGGCTTTTATTTGTTCGTCCGTAAGCTCCGACGAGTCGGAAGTTTTGAATATCACCACCGCATGGCCGCTGCCGTTGTCGGGATCGTCGGCATAAGCACCGGTATCCGATACCGTGTATTCCCACTCGGGTTTTAAGTCTTCATAGGAAATTCCCTTTGCCTTAAGATAATATTCAACAGCTGCTTCGCTGAACGAATCAAGTTCCTCAGCATTGTTAATAATATCTTCTGCTATGTTTCCAATGTTGTTGTCGTCGCCTTCGATGTTGGAAGGTGTTTCATCATTGGTGCAAGCTACCAAAGCAAATACCATCATCAAAGCCAATAAAAGTGCAAATATTTTTTTCATTTTGTTTTCCTCCGTTTTTTTATTTGAATAAATCCAAAAAGCTTGTTTTTTTCCTGGGCTCGGGTTTTACGTAATTAAAACCGCCATGTGGCTCTGACTTATCAAATCCGATGGACGGACTGTCGGATGAACATTCAAAGCACATTCCCGTATCTACGTGATAGCAAATACCGTTTTCCATCTTATAAAGATGCTCGATGCAGGGATATTCGCCTGCCTGACGGAATCCGTTCTGCAAAAGGACCTGTCTGTACTCATCCACGGCTCTGTGTGCTGCGTTAGCGTTTCCGTTAAAGTATGCGGTGAAGCTCACGCAACCGTCGTACAGCTCGATATTAAGCTCGCTTCCTCCGCAATTCCATTTGGGGTACGCTGAAAGATACTCGTCCCACTCACGCATTACTGCATTGTTGCGGTCTGCCTGTGCCTGTTCCTCCTGTATGGCACAAGGGAGCTTTGCACCGCAATCGGAACAGAACTTTGTGCCGATTGCGTTCTGCTTTTGACAGTTCGGGCAAACAGCACTTTCTGCCACCGTTTGTTCGGGAAGCGAACTTCCGCATTCGGGGCAGAATTTCTTATCTGCCGTGGTTGGCTTTTCGCAGTTTGGGCAGACCTTCATGTTCTTTGCTGCCTCGGTTGCATAGCCCTGCATACTGCGTTCCAAATTTGCCATTGCACCCTCAAGCCCTGATGTGCGTGCTGCCTGCTGTTCGGCATTGTGTGTGGCTGTATCGATAGCATTTGCCGCCTTGTTTGCAAGCTCTGTCGCCGTCGGCTCCACTGCCTGGCGTACTGCGTTACCTACCGCCTTGCCTACCGCCTCGCTTACACCGCGCCTGATTGCTCTTTCCAAAAAGCCCATAGTATATCCTCCTATACATCCTTATATTTTATCAGTAATTGTTTACGGCTGTTGATTTCCAGCTTTTTATAAATATTTTTACAATGAAAGTGAACCGAGGAATGGGATATATAAAGCTCCTCCGCTATTTGTGCCTGAGTTTTGTCCGTCAGTAAATGCGCAAAAACATCAAGCTCGCGTTTTGAAAGCTTCGTCAATTCCGGATATTTGCAGAGTAACCGTTTATATTCGTTTTTCGCCATAGCAAGATAATCGAAATAATTTAGTCTTTCCATAAATTACCTCCTAAAAATAATTATACTTTGCTACGGTGAATTTGTAGCCTGCCCAAAATGGCAGTAACAACCGCCCACCACTACCTGTTAAGGTAGTTTACTCACACACTTTTCTGCTGTTTCGTAACGGATATGAGCAGCTTTTCTTTCAAATTGTAGTATTTTTATCTGTATTTTTATATCCCACTTTGGTGGTGTTTTAATAAAATCAAGGGGTTTTCCTGCCTTTTCTGTCAGGCAAAATGAAAGCTGCAGTGCTTTTGCGTGATGTCCGTTAAGGATAACACGCATCAAGTCAACTCTGTTGATATAAATGAATAATTGAAAAGTCGCAAAGAAAGACAGAGAAGAACTCTCTGTCTTTGATTTTTTAGTTATTCTATATTGAAAAGCTCAAGTGAGTTTTTGAAGGTTGCTTGGGCAACTTCGAGGGTATCTATACCCTTAAGCTCTGCAATCTTTTCTGCAACATAGTGCATATACGAGGGGTCGTTACGCTTCCCTCTGTGGGGTACGGGTGTCATGTACGGGCAATCCGTTTCAAGTAAGAGGCGGTCAAGCGGAAGCGCTTTTGCAACCTCCTGGAGGTTTGTTGCGTTCTTGAAGGTCACGCTTCCTCCAAATGCTACGAAAAGTCCCATATCAAGGCACTCAAAAGCAATTTCACGGCTTCCCGAATAGCAATGCATAACGCCTTTTATGCCGTTCTTGTTTTTGCGGAGTATATCCATGCAATCGCCAAACGCTTCACGAATGTGCAAAATTACGGGCTTGTCAAGCTCCTTTGCTATCTGAAGCTGCGTTTCAAACAGGTCGCACTGCACGTTCCTCGGTGAAAAATCATAGTGATAATCAAGACCGAGCTCACCGTAGGCTACAAGCTTTTCATTTTCCCTGAAAGCTTTTTGTATCGTGTCAAGCTTTTCGTTTGTTGCATCCAAAGCATAATGGGGATGTATGCCTGCTGCACCGTATATGAAGTCATACGTATTCACAAGCTCAAGCATTAAGGGAAGCTCGTCAGTATCGCAGGCAACATCAATTATACGCTCAATACCCTCGCTATAAAGCTTCGGGATAAGCGTGCTCCTGTCCTCATTAAATTTTTCATCGCTCAGATGGGCGTGTGTATCAAAAAGCCGCATTATTTTGAATTCTCAAGCTCAGCAAGTTCTTTTGCAACGTCGATACGGGGGAAGAGTGCTTCGCCCTTTTGTACCTTTGTGCCCGTTTTAAGCATACCGAAAGTGCCGACGCTTGAAATCTTTGTAAGCTCCTCGTCCTCGATGCCGAGCTGCTCAAACATCTTGGGTGACGTATGTGTCAAAAACGGAGTGAGCATTACACCGACAACACGCAGGCACTCTGCAAGGTTATACATGACTGTGCCGAGGCGTGCTTTCTTTTCCTCGTCCTTTGCAAGAACCCAGGGAGCAGTAACGTCAATATACTTATTGCAGGCACTCGTGAGTGCAAAAATTTCCTGCAATGCTTCGGGGAGCATGAGTGAATCCATGCATGAATCAACCTTGGCTGCAAGGCTTTCTGCCATTGTGATAAGCGCATCGTCTTCTTGAGCAACACGTGTGTCATGCTCGGGGATATAACCGCCAAAGTATTTATCTATCATGCTGACTGTGCGGGAGAGCAAGTTGCCAAGGTCATTTGCAAGGTCAGTATTTATTCTGTTTATAAGGCTTTCGTTGCTGAATACACCGTCATTGCCGAAGGGAACTTCACGGAGCAGGAAGTAGCGTATTGCGTCAACACCGTATCTGTCAACAAGCTTTACGGGATCAACAACATTGCCCTTTGACTTGCTCATCTTACCGCCGTCCAAAACGAGCCAGCCGTGACCGAATACCTGCTTGGGAAGCGGCAAATCAAGTGCCATGAGCATGATGGGCCATATAATTGTGTGGAAGCGTACTATCTCTTTGCCGACAAGGTGAAGGTCGGCAGGCCAATACTTATCCATCTGACTTTCATCGTCCGTAAGATAACCGAGCTTTGTTATATAGTTGCTCAAAGCATCGATCCAAACGTAGACAACGTGCTTTTCATCAAAGTCTACGGGAATGCCCCACTTGAATGTTGTGCGTGAAACGCAGAGGTCTTCAAGACCGGGGATGAGGAAGTTGTTGAGCATTTCGTTTGCGCGTGAAACGGGCTGTATGAACTCGGGATGAGTTTTTATATGCTCAATAAGTCTGTCGGCATACTTGCTGAGACGGAAGAAATAGCTTTCTTCTTCAACCATTTCGACCTTTCTTCCGCAGTCGGGGCAGCAGCCGTCAACAAGCTGGCGTTCAAGCCAGAAGCTTTCGCAAGGCGTGCAGTAATGACCTGTGTATGATGACTTGTATATATCTCCCTGCTCATAAAGCCTTTTAAAAATCTTCTGAACACATGCTTCGTGATATGAATCGGTCGTGCGGACAAAGCCGTCATTGCTTATATCCATAAGCTTCCAAAGGTCCTGGAACGAGGCAACTATTGCATCTACATACTCCTTGGGAGTAATTCCTCTCTCCTTTGCCTTGCGCTCGATCTTCTGACCGTGCTCGTCAGAACCCGTCAAAAAATAAACGTCATAACCCATGAGGCGCTTATAACGTGCTATTGCATCAGCAGCTACTGTTGTGTAGCTGTGACCTATGTGAAGCTTATCACTCGGATAATAAATAGGTGTGGTTATATAAAATTTCTTATTTTCTTCCATTTTTCAAGTCCTCCAACAAAGAAAAAGTTTATCTGCACATTGCGTTTTTGTCAATGATATTATTCCCATAATTGAAGTTTAAAGTTATAATATTAAATATGTTATACGAAAACGAAAAAATTGACGACCTTTTTGAAAACGGCCTGCGTATTATCCGCAGGGAAGACGTGTTTGCATACGGAAGCGATTCTGTTTTATTGGCTTCCTTTGTTTCGCTTTCAAAAAAAGACGTGGTTCTTGATATCGGAACGGGTACGGGCATACTGTCAATACTCCTCGAGGGCAGATACAAAGCAAGCTTTACCGCAGTTGAAATAGACCCCTATATGGCGGACATGGCAAGAAGAAGCACGATATTGAACGGACAGCAGGATAAAATTAAAGTTATTGAGTGCGATGTGCGTACATCGCACGAAATGCTCGGCTATGAAAAATACAGCGTGATAGTCTCTAATCCGCCCTACTTTACGGGCGGAACAAAGAGCGAAAATGCGATAAGCAAAAAAAGCCGTCACGATGACACGCTTTCAATGGACGAGCTGGCGTACTCGGCAGAGAAACTTTTGAAAAACGGGGGCAAGCTCTTTTTGGTTTACCCATCATCACGCTTTGCATCGTGCTGTGCTTCGCTCGTTTCGCATAATATTATGCCAAAGAGGGTGAAGCCCATATATGCGGACGAAAAAAAGACCAGGATAAACTGTTTTCTTATAGAAGCTAAAAAAGGCGGAAAGGACGGACTTATATGGGAGATGTAAAGAGCATGGGCAGGCTTTATCTGTGTGCAACCCCCATCGGCAATATGGAAGATATAACGCTTCGTGTATTGAGAGTATTAAACGAAGCAGATGCAATATATGCAGAGGACACGAGGCACACATTGGGACTTTTAAATCACTACGATATAAAAAAGCCCCTTGTTTCGTGCCATGAGCATAACGAAAATGCAAGAGCCGAGGAGATAGTTAACCGCATAATTCAGGGCGAGCGCATTGTTTTTGTAAGCGATGCAGGTATGCCGGCAATTTCGGACCCCGGCGAAAAGCTTGTATCCGCCTGCATAAAAAACAATGTTCCGTTTGAGGTTTTACCCGGTGCTTCCGCTTCACTTTGTGCACTTGTGCTGTCGGGAATGCCGACAAAGAACGCGTGCTTTGCAGGCTTTTTGCCACGAAGCGGAAAAGAAAGAAAAGAAGAAATCGCCTGCCTTTCAAAGCATAAGGGTGCTGTTATCATATATGAAAGTCCCTTGAGGGTATCGGCAACACTTTCAGAGCTTTCAAAAGTCTGGGGCGAAAGAGATGTCGCCTTGGTACGCGAAATCACAAAGCATTTTGAAGAAACGGTGCGGGGCACTCTCTTGTCTCTTTCCGAAAAATACAGCGAAATACCGCCCAAGGGCGAGTGCGTGATAGTTGTTGCCCCTCAAAATCAAGAGGAGCAAGCGAGCGAGCAGGATATAGACTCATACATAGAAGAACTCTTAAAATCAGGTATGAGCGTAAAGGACGCATCAAAGCAGGCGAGCGTTGTTTTTGATATAAAAAAGAGTGATGCATACGCAAAAGCCAATGAGCTAAAATTAAAATTATGACGATTTGTGTTTACCTCTTTTGATAAACCGCAATATGTGGTATAATGAGCGTTGGAAAAGAAGGTATGTTGAAATATGAAAAGAAAAAAACGTGCTAAACTTAAATTGCTCGCTGTCATAATGACTGTCATCTTGCTGGTGGCGCTCATTATCTATTTTGTCAACGCAAAAAATGCAGGCAGTTCGCAGGTGGCAGAATCGGGCATTATGCTCAATGAGGTCATGGCAAGCAATAAGGGCTCGGTTTCGGATAATTACGGTGATTATCCCGATTGGATAGAGCTTTATAATGAAAGCGATGAAGATGTTGATATCGGCGGTTACGGCTTGTCGGACGAGATTGGCGTTCCCAAGTTTGTATTCAAGTCGGGAACTACTATCCCTGCACACGGATATGTTGTTGTATATTGCTCAGGCGAGGCAAAGGATGATTTCCATGCTCCTTTTAAAATCACGGCAACTGACGATGTTGTTCTCTATGACAGCTCAAGCCATCTTTTGGACTCGCTTACCTTAAGAGCCGTCACGGCAGGACATACGCTTGCAAGAAGCCCCGAAAATACCGATGAATGGACAGAAATGTCACCCACGCCCAATTATCCCAACACGGCAGAGGGCGTGCTGCAGTACGAGCAGTATTTGCTTGAGGGTGAGGACATCGGCGTTTACATAAACGAGTTCATGGCAAGCAATGCCACAACGGTAAAGGATAAATACGGAGTATATTCCGATTGGATAGAGATATACAATTCCACAAACGATGTTGTTGACTTGTCGGGCTTCGGCATTTCGGACAATTTATCACAGCCTTTAAAATACAAGCTTCCCGACGGCGTCAAAATACAGCCCAAGGGCTATCTTGTAGTATTCTGCTCGGGCAACGAAACAAAGACGGGTGATGATGAAATTCACGCTCCGTTCTCGCTTCGTGCGTATGAAGAAGCGGTTGTTTTAACAAGTTCACGCGGAAAGATTGTTGACAGCTTCTCCTACACAAGGCAGGAAGACGATATTTCAATGGCAAGAATAAAGGACGGTACGGGCGATTTTAATACCTGCTCAACACCCACACCGGGGTACGCTAACTCAGATGACGGTTACAGGGAGTTTATGAAAAGCCTGAATATGGCCGTCGGCAATCTTTATATATCGGAAATATCGAGTCTTAACTCAAGTACATACGCCGCATCAGACGGCGTATATTACGATTGGGTGGAGATCCACAACAAGGGAAGCGAGGCAGTTTCATTATCGGGATATGCACTTACGGATAATCCCAACAACCCTGCAAAGTGGCTTTTTCCCGATATAAGCATTTCCCCCGATGAATACATAGTCGTATTCGCTTCGGGAAACGACAGCAAAACAAAGAAAAACAATCTTCATACAAATTTTGGCATTTCAGGTGAGGGCGAAACGGTTTTCCTCTACGATGAAAATGCAGTTTTAAAGGATAAGCTTGCAAGCAATTCCCAAAAGGGAAATACAAGCTGTGGCCGCGATAACGAGGGTGCGCCCGTGGTTTATTCTTCTCCCACGCCCGGCAAGGTAAACGGTGAGGGAAAAACAGGCGTCACATCAATGCCCGAATTTGTAACATTGCCCGGCATATATGACGGTGAAATTTCAGTCGAGATAAAGGCACAGCAGGGCGAAACGATATTTTACACAACGGATAACACAACGCCCACAAGCAGTTCACAGCAGTATACAGGTCCCATCACAATAAGCAAAAATACGGTTATCCGTGCAGTTGCAGTGCGTGACGGATACATAAGCGGACACAGCAATTCGGGAACATATCTTTTTAAATCCGATAATGTAAATCATCAGCTGCCCGTAGTAACACTTGTGACGGACCCAAAAAATCTTTGGGATGATAAAATCGGAATATACGCTTACGGCTCAAATTACATAAGCGGAGAGCCTTTCCCCTTTTCAAGTGCCAACTTTTCGCAAAGAGGTGAGAATTGGGAGCGTCCTGCGTGCTTCTCGGTATTTGATGACAGTGGAAAAGAAGTTTTTTCGCAGAACGTAAAAATACGCATTGCAGGAAGCTTCGGCAGAGGCAGGGCACAAAAGGGCTTTAATATAATTGCGGATTCGCAGTACGGCAATAACCGCATGGAATATCCGTTCTTTGATAATCGTGAATATACGGAGTATAAGGCATTGGTGCTTCGCTGCGGCGGTCAGGACCAGTACGCTTCAAAGATATGCGACGAGCTTTCAACGGGGCTTTTGGAGGGAAGCGATGTTGCATTCCTCTATCAGGCATATAAGCCGTATGTACTTTACCTGAACGGTCAATATTGGGGCGTATACTTCATGAAAGAAAAGCGTAACCGCTTCTTTGTTGCACAGCATGAGGGAATTGCCGATACCGACAATATGGACATAATGAAGGCTTCAACAAAGGTAACCTACGGCTCGAATGATGAGTGGCTCAAGCTTATGGACTATGTAAACAGTCACGACCTTTCAAATGCTTCTGCCTATTCCTATATTGAATCCCAGGTCGATTTGCAAAGCTTTATAGACTACATGATATGCGAGATATATGTCCGAAACTCCGACTATGCAAATATTCAGTACTATAAGGTGGACGGTGGTAAGTGGAAGTGGATCTACTACGATTTCTGCTGGTCATGGGCAAGTGATGTAACGCACAACACGCTCAACAAGCGTCTGACAAGCACTCAGAATTGTTCCCCCTTGCTTGTTGCACTTTTGAAAAACTCAACCTTCAAGGACAGGTTCGTGCGTCGGTTTGCAGAACTTATGAAAACGGTTTACGAGCCAAACCGCGTAATTGCACTTGCAGACGAGCTTGCATCTTACCTTGCGCCCGAGATAGAGCGCGAAAGAGCAATATTCAACACAGCAACATTTCGCGGTATGCCGAACGATGCCAATGTGGCCTCATATTCGGGCTGGCTTCGCAATGTTGAGAAGATCCGCAACTTTGCAAAGGAACGTCCTGCCATTGTCAAGAAGCACTTGCAACAGGAGCTTAATCTGTCCGACAGTTATATGAAGGAGGTGTTCTCATAATGCAAAAAGGATACCGACATGAGCTTAAGTATTACATAAACCAAGGCGATTACGTTCTTTTGTCAAAACGCCTGAAGGAAACCTTGAAAAGCGACAAGCATACCGACGAAAACGGCGAATATTTCATACGAAGTCTGTATTTTGATGATATGAACGACTCGGCTTTTCGCGACAAGCTTTCGGGGCTCGACAGGCGGGATAAATTCAGAATAAGGGTTTACAATCTGTCATCCAATATAATAAAGCTTGAATGTAAGCACAAGGACGGGCCGTATATCAGAAAAGACTCGATAGCCTTGACGGGCGAAGAATATCAAAGAATTATGAACGGTGATTATTCGTTCCTGCTTCACAGAAAAGAGATGTTTGCAAAGCGGATGTTTGCAGAGTTTGCAATAAAACAGCTCAAGCCCAAGGTATTGGTTGACTATATGCGAGAACCCTACGTTTTTGAGCATCAGGATGTAAGAATTACTTTTGATAAAGATATCAGAACGGCATACAGGAGCGTTGACTTATTCAATCCCAATTTGCCGACATATCCCGTACTCACCGAGGGCGACATGGTGCTTGAAGTAAAATACAACGAGTATTTGCCCACATATATACGCACGCTCTTGCAGATAGATGCACCGCTTCGCAGTGCTATAAGCAAGTATTGTTTATGCAGAAAAATGGAATTGTGATATAACTAAACAACAGGAGGATTAAAAAAATGAGCTTTTCCGAACTTTTCACAATCACGGTACAACCCCTTCAGGTATTTGTAACCCTGGTAATTGCACTCTTGGCAGGTCTTTATATATTCTTTATATATAAAAAGACTTTTGGCGGTGTAATGTACTCACGCAACTTTAATTTGAGTCTTATAATGCTCACACTCGTCACCTCACTCATGCTCATGCTCATAAACAACAACCTTACATTGAGCCTCGGTATGGTCGGTGCTTTGTCAATCATCCGTTTCCGTACAGCAGTCAAAGATCCCATCGATACGGTCTTTATGTTCTGGGCAGTCGGCGAAGGTATCGCAATAGGCACAAAATTCTATGATGTTGCAGTAATCGCAGGCCTTATAATCGGTCTCATGATGGTATTGCTCAACGTTTTCAAGGCAAAGGCAAGCATGCCCTATCTCTTCATAATCCACTATCACGAAGCAGCATCCTCTGCCGTTAAGCAGATGGTAAAACAGCTTCCCGATGCACGCTTGAAGAGCAAGACAGCACGCAGGGACGGCATCGAGCTCACGATGGAGCTTCGCCTCCATGATAACGAAACAGGCTTTGTCGAAAAGTTCCTCCGCGTTGAAGGCGTTTATGATGCAACACTCATAACCCACCAGGGCGACATAGTAGCATAAGACAAGAATCAGCGTGTTCTTTGTCAGGGGCTTTGCCCCTAAAACCCCACCGACTTTTTGAAAAAAGTCGTCAAAAACAAGCAGAAAAAATAAATTCCCCCTCCGTCAAAAACCGTGACGGAGGGGGAATTTTCACTTATTCGTTATTCATAACTTATAACTTCAAGCCAAGGGTTTCTCCGTCCACTGATTATTTCAAGACACAGAACCGTCCCCTGTCTTTTGGAACCGTCCCCTGTCTTTTGTAGGCACAACGCCTTTTTTATCAGTCTGACTTTTTGTTGAAAAGAGAGTTGGCGTATACGGTGCCGATGTGCTGCACGGTTATCAGGGCGGTAAGGAGTTCTTGTATAAAGCAATCATCAAGAGGATTGATTGTTTGAATATAGAATTTAAAATCCTTGTAAAAATGCCTGCCTTTTTTCATGAGTTTAAGCAATTTTGCGTGGTCTTCCCCGTTAAAAGACGATGTTAGCTTGCCGTTGATCGCTTCTTTTTCGTTGCGTTTCACGGCTGAGCGTTCAGCGGTCGGTTTTGAGGCGTTAACCGTTTCTTCAATGGCTTTTGCAAACAGATAACCGAATACATTTGCAAAATCAGTTCCGAAATCTTCCTGAGAATATAAGTGCAGAGTATCAATCATATGGTTTGCGTGCCATGCCCATTTCCGATTGTCCATACTTTGAATGAAATCGCTGAACTGTGTATCAAAATCTATGAAGTCATATAGTTTTGCACGGTTTAAAAGCGGAATAATCACATTGTCGGGAGGTGTTATATCATCAAGGATGGAAGGCAATGGGGGCGGTGCATCCGCCTCAAAATGATATCTCCGATCCTTTGTGGTTATAATACGCGTGATTAAGCCTTTTTCGTTTGTGTCAACAAATGCGATGGCATCATATGTCTCTTCGTCGCCGTATGCAAGGGCAATACATTTTGTGCCTGCTGCATATTCTGCATTTTCTTCCGTTGCCTCGACTATTGTTGCAAAGTCTGCGTGTATTTTCTTCTTTTGGCATGAGTGAACATATTTGATGCGGTCTATTATTTCGTCTGCACCGCGGAATACGGTTTCAGAACTTTTTGATACAAAAACAGCGTCTTCTGCAAGAACCGTTCTCAGCCTTTCTGCTTCATTATTGACAAATGTGTGTCGTATGAGCTTGAGATTGTGCTCTGCATCTTTTATAATGCCGTGCTCGTATTCGTTGATTGCCACATCACCCGAAAGAACACATAAACCGCAGATGACTGCTCCGACCTTGAGGTTATCTCTTTGTTCGCTTTTTACTTGCTCAAGTGTGTGTGCAAATATTATTTCGCCAAACTGCGTTTCTGCAACACAGCGTATGAAAGTGTTGCCCTTCATTTCTTCGTCGAACTTCAAAACGCCATGATAAAGTTCTTTAACCGTTGCCTTAAATAAAACGCAACTGTCATCACTTAAATCTTCCTCGTCGGATATACTGTCACCGTTTTCGTCCACCACATGGCGGTATAAAAACGGTGCAGGGAAGAAGGAACCATTTGCCGGTGTGTAAATTTTTCCATCCTCTGATTTCGGGTAATTTGCAGCAAAATCGTCTTCGTTTTTGTAATAGTTTATTTCCAACGGTAATGCGCACATCTGCATTTCTACGACGTCGTTTTCCATAAAAGACGGTAAAATATCTGCATTGATCATATGAATCGGAACAAATCCCTGATTTTTTTCATAATCTCTGAACATATAAATGCGGTCTGTCGGCAGAGCATCTTTAGGGGTTATATTTATATCGGTCAGACGCATTTTCCATACAGTAGAGCGAGGACCGCTACAATGGGTATGCCAACCGGAAAAAGAAAAGTCGCGGTCAGCTTTATGCTTCGTTTTTAAGAAAATATCAACGTTTCCCAGCGATTTTACCATATAGGGAATATCATAATAACCAATAATCGGGCTGCCTTGTTGAAAGCAATAGGAAATAAAGGAGTTCAGAAATTCGTCATCGTCTACAATAAAGTTCAGTCCAAAATTCTCATAAAAATTAGGCATAGTTACCTCCTTAGATTACATAGTGAAGATTCTTGCTTGTGCGCTTTGTGAACATCATGTGAGTTACTTTCAAGTTTCTGAATCGAGGCATTTCGCTTACTGCCATATCGTCGCAATCATCTTCGTCGTAGTATCTTTCATCGTTTTTCGCATCATGAATTTTAATAGCATGCGGAGGAACAAAAATCCTATCCCTGACAGCATCGTAAGTGACAAACTTTTTATCAAAAAATGCGGTGAGTATAAAGTTCCCGTCGTTGTTGTAGAAACGTATCGGTGTCATTGCACCGTCGTAATCGTAGAGATTTGTTACAAAACGCAAGTTATGAACTTTGCTTCCGTCTTCAAATGCCAAATAGACTTTATATTCTTCGTCTTCAGTCGCTATGATATTAAGATCTGAAATTGCATCGGAAAAGCGGTTGCCACTGTTAAGCTCGAAAGCTATTGCACGCAGGCAATCATAATTAAGACTGATTTTTTTGGAAAACTCAATAACCTTTTCAATTTCATCGTGATAGCAGGGCTCGAGCTTGTCGCGAAGATAATCCTGGATATCGGAAGGAGTGGGGTAATCAAATCTGAAATGATAATGAAATCTTCCGGGGCGATTCACAATAAAATCGTTAAGCCCACGTAAATTGTTGCAAGTTACGATGAAAAGTTTTTTTCCGTTTGAAGTTCCGTCAAACAGGCTGAGCAACTCAGATTGATAGTCGCATTCATAATCTGAACGGTACGTTTTATCAAATTCGTCGAATAACACTATACACTCCTGATCGATAGCGTCAAGGAATCTTGCTATCCCTTTGTAATATGCATCCACCACGATTACAGGCAAGTCTTCATCTACTGCATACATGCACAGAATTTTTGCGAACATGGATTTGCCTATGCCTTTTGCACCGCTTAATATTACACCGAGGTTTCTTTCAAAAGCATGAAAAGAACGAAGAACTTTTTCTGCCTTGGAAAGATGGACACCGTAGACTTTTTCGCTGATATAAAGATCAGTGCGTTCTACAAGATAAAAACCTTCCTGGTCGTTGAAACAAATATCAAAAGTTTTGGACGGAATGCAGTCATATGTCCTGATGTTGTCGTCGTAGATTTTGTATTTGCTTCCGGTTTGAATTGTTTTCATAAAAACACCTCACAGTTTATTTTTGTGAGGTAACTATAACAAAGTTTGATTATAAAAAGGTCGCTTCTAACCCGACTTTTTAAAATCTTCCGATAATTTTTTGATTGAGATTTAAAAGGACCTCGTTGATGTCAAAAAGATTGTAGATTTTCGCATTAAAGAAGTATTCGATAATAACATCTCTTTGGTTGCTGTGCGAAAGAGCATAGCCTGCCCGTGCCAAGAGATCATTGGTTTCATCAAGTGAAAGTTTTAATCCGATAGCTAAAGCGATTGCAGTATCTTTTGATGGCGTATAATCGGGGTCGGAGATAATTTTGGAAAAAAGACGTTTGTCAACTTGTGCCGCCTTGTACACGGCGGAAGTGCGAAGACTTTTTATTCTTATATAATAAAGCAATTTATCGGCAAATGTCTGATTGAGATTTTTCTTCAGATTGCTAATGAATGCGGTGTATACGGCTTCGTTTATCGGTTCTGATGCACAACTTCGCATGATTATTGACACTGCTCTTGAATCATAATTATCACCAGAAGAGGAGCTTTTACGGCATTTTACAGCATCTTCGTCAGATAACGAAAATTTGACGGAGGACTCTTCTTTTTTAGCATTCAAGGTGGCAGAAAGGTATGCAGATGCATCCGAAGAATATTTTTGAATTCTTTTCTTTTTCAAGAACGCAAACATACGAACTCACTCCTCCCAATAATATGCTTAGTATATAGTTTTTGCTAAATAAAGACAAGCTTAGTGGTAAAAAAGGAGCAGTTTTAAGTACTGCTCCTTTTTGCGTTATAAACCAAATTACTTTTCTTCCGCCTTATCAAAGAGTACTTTGAAAACGAGTGCTGCAAGAGCTGCACCGACCAAGGGAGCGAGAATGAATACCCAAACCTGCGCAAATGCATCGGGGTTCGTGTTCATGCCAACGAGTGCAGGACCGAAGCTTCTTGCAGGGTTAACCGATGTTCCTGTGAGGGGAATACCGAGAATGTGAATAAGAGTAAGTGTAAAGCCGATTACAAGACCTGCAACTGAGCTGTACTTTTCCTTTGAAGTAACGCCCAGGATAACAAGAACGAATACAAAGGTAAGAACAACTTCAACAATGATTGCGCCCCACATATCAAGGCCGATAGCTGAAAGTGCACCGTAACCGTTCTGGCCAAGGCCTCCGATATTAGCTGTTGCAAAGCCCTTTATTGCAGGAATGAGTGCAGATGCTGCTGTTGCGCCCAAAAACTGTGCAACGATGTAGCCGATGAAGTCGGTTACTGAAAGCTTGCCTGTCAGGAGCATAGCAAGTGAAACAGCAGGGTTTACATGGCAGCCTGAAATGTTGCCGATGGAGTATGCCATAGCAACGATTGAAAGACCGAATGCAAATGAAATGCCCAAAAGACCTATGGGAGCAGGAAGAGCACCACTGTTTGCAAATACAGCAGTACCGCAGCCAAAGAGCACGAGTACAAAGGTTCCGATAAATTCAGCCAGATATTTTCTCATTTTATGAGACCTCTCTTTCTTTTTTATAGTAATTATAATAGCACAAAAAAATCCGAAAATACATAAAATTGACAAACTTAAAATGAAAACAATTTGTTGCGAGCTATTTGTGTAATTTATACCCTTCTAACAAATAAAAGCATTGTAAGACGGCGTTGATTTTGGTAAACTGTCTTTATAGCGTAAAATAGCTATAAAAGGACATTTTATTTGATAAGAGGTTAAAGTATGAAACAGGACATGATCGTAATTTTGGATCTTGGCAGCGAGGATAATTCCCGCCTTGCAAGAGCAATCCGTGCTCTTGGCGTATACAGTGAAATATATCCTCATGATATAACGGAAGATGAGCTTAACTCTCTGCCCGGTGTAAAAGGCATAATAGTCAATGGCGGAAAGAACGATACCGTAAACGGTGAAAAGATATTTGCAGGAGATTATATCTATAACGGCAAATTCCCCGTAATGGTAATCGACCATAAGACAACGCAGAAAGCACAAGACATGGAAAAGCTTCCTGCCTGCGATGAAGAGCTCAAAACAGCTTTAAAGCCCTTCCTCTTTGAATCCTGCAAAGCAGAAACGAACTGGAACATGAAAAACTTTGTTGCCGACCAGATAGAGCTTGTTCGCAAGCAGGTAGGTGACGGCAAAGTTTTGCTCGCACTTTCGGGCGGTGTTGACAGCTCGGTAGTTGCAGCACTTCTTGTAAAGGCAATCGGTGACAGGCTCTATTGCGTTCATGTAAATCACGGCCTCATGCGCAAGGGCGAGAGCGAAGATGTTGTTGAGGTATTTCAGAATCAGCTCGGCGCAAACCTTACCTATATTGACGCATCGGACAGATTCCTTAACAAGCTTGAAGGCGTAGCAGAGCCCGAAGCAAAGCGTAAGATAATCGGCGCAGAGTTCATCCGCGTTTTCGAAGAAGAAGCACGCAAATTAAGCGGTATTGAATACCTTGCACAGGGCACAATCTATCCCGATATCGTAGAAAGCGGAACAAAAACAGCTTCCGTCGTAAAGTCCCACCACAATGTCGGCGGACTTCCCGATGACCTCGATTTCAAACTCGTTGAGCCCGTAAAGTTCCTCTTTAAGGACGAAGTAAGAGCCTGCGGCTTAGAGCTTGGACTTCCCGAGCACATGGTCTACCGTCAGCCCTTCCCCGGTCCCGGACTCGGTGTAAGATGCATAGGTGCAATAACTCGCGACCGCCTCGAATGTGTCCGCGAATCCGATGCAATCTTGCGTGAAGAGTTTGCAAAAGCAGGCCTTGACAAGAAGGTATGGCAGTACTTCACAGTAGTTCCCGACGTAAAGTCAACAGGCGTAAAAGACGGCAAGCGTTCCTTTGAATACCCCGTAGTAATCCGTGCGGTCAACACGATAGACGCCATGACAGCAGCCGTCGAAGAGCTCGAATGGCCCACACTCCACAAAATAACCGACCGCATCCTCAAGGAAGTCAAGGGCGTCAACCGCGTCCTTTACGACCTCACCCCGAAGCCTGTGGGAACTATTGAGTGGGAATAATATCTACTGGCTAACAAGTGCCCGAAAACCCTTGGAAATACAGGGCTTTCGGGCATTTATGCAATCTTGAAAATTGCCACTGCAACACTTTTGCAACTCGCAATGTTAAAAGCGCAAAAAAGAATGGTTGCAAGTGGCTGCCGAGTAAAAGGAGACGCAGCATGGGAACATGGAATACCGGTATCACAGGAAATGATACTGCAAAAGATTTATATACTGAATACTCAGTTGTTTTTTGTAAGTTTGATGTAGAAGAAGCTTTGAGGCGAATCGATGACTATGTCCGAGCAGAAGTGTGTGATGAATCGGATGAAGAGGAATGGTGCAATTATTTTTATTCCCTTGCTGATTTCATGTGGAAGAAGGGTATTTTGACAGATTCCGTGCGAGATAAAGCGGTAGAAATGATTGATGGCGGATTCGGCTTGGAACTGTGGGCTGAAGCAGGTCAAAAGACCTTGGATTCAAGGAAAAAGAAGCTTGCCGAGTTCAGAGAAAAACTTATTTCTCCCCAACCGCCTAAAAAGAAAATCAAATTGAATGTGTACACAGAACGAGTTTTTGACGATGGCGACATTATCGCTGTTCAGCTTAAAACTTTAGGAAAGCCTTATACCGAATCAAAACAGCGTCCGATGTCCGAACAGGAGTTCCATGCTCTTGACGGAAAGTATGTTTTGATGCAGTTGGTGAAGTGCCATGCAAGTTGGAGTTCTCGCATTGTTCCCGAAGTTAAAGATTATTGGGCATATTTTAGATTGTTTGACGGTATTTTTGACAGTATTCCGGAAAATATTGACGTTTCCGAATTGAAGGATGCGATGATACATCAAGGACAAAAGATTTCATCTGCATTTTATTGCGAAAGCAACCTGTTTTATTTCAAAAGAAGAAATTATAAGATTATTTGCAACTGCAAAGATTCTCTTTCAACTTTTGAGCACACGAGGAATAATTCAATTTTTTGGGGGATCAATAAGCCTTGGATAAATCCCGATTCCCAATTGGTTGCTGCTATGGGCCTGCGTGTTGAGTGTTCTGAGTACGCAGGAACAGTAGAAGAGATGGAAAATATTTATCGAGCTGCAAATCAATGTCGCAGATTTAACTACAATCTTTCAAGAGAAGAAAATGAAGCAAGGTATGCAGAGGAAGAGAATATCATTGCAGAGAATATAGATGCAGCTCTTGCAGGTGGCGGTAAACTGTACAGCATATCTTTTGGCAAAGAAATTGGAATTGTTACAATAAATAATGGGCATATAGATAACCTGTATATTGAAGGACGGTATCAGCAAAATGGATTTGGTACCCGTCTTTTGGAGTATGCATTCTCCGTCGCCGGGAACGAAGCTTATATTGATGTGGCGACAACTGATAAAAGACTGCTACATATTTGCGATAAGCTTGGATTGGTGAAAGCGGAAGAAAATGAATATACTGCTAAATTTGTGAAAGCGTAACCTCATAATCACTTTCTGCCGTTTTTTGTATAACAAAAATGCCTTCCTCATAGATTTGAAAAAGGCATTCGCCGTGTGCTTATGCCGGATTTCTACGCCGACAAGATGAGGGCTTATATAGAATCGCTACAGCTCAACGAAAATGACCGTATATTCCCATTCACAAAATCCTATCTGCATCACGAAATGCGCCGAGGCTGT
>JAFQXA010000008.1 GCA_017407205.1 Clostridia bacterium | reverse complement strand
TGAACATGAAAGTAGCTATTTATTGCCGCTTATCCGAAGAAGATAGAAACAAGCAATTTGAAACCGACGACAGCAACAGCATACAAAACCAAAAGTCCATGCTGCTGCAATACACTATGGAACAGGGGTGGGAACTTTACAACATTTACAGCGACGACGACTATACCGGGTCTGACAGGCGACGCCCGGAATTTAACCGTCTGCTGCATGACGCTGAACAGAAAAGATTTGATATTGTCCTCTGTAAGACACAATCCCGCTTTACCCGTGAATTGGAATTAGTTGAAAAATACATACACGGGCTATTCCCTATTTGGGGTATTCGTTTCATCAGCATTGTTGACAACGCAGATACCGCAAACAAGGGTAACAAAAAGTCCCGCCAAATCAACGGGCTTGTCAATGAGTGGTATTTGGAGGATATGTCCGAGAATATCCGCAGCGTCTTAACCAACAGGCGGGAAAACGGTTTTCATATCGGTGCTTTTGCCCTCTATGGGTATAAGAAAGACCCAGACCAAAAGGGACACTTGATAATCGACGAGGAAGCCGCAGCCGTTGTCCGTGAAGTATTTACCCTATTCGCACAAGGTTACGGTAAAACTGCAATCGCCCGTATGCTCAATGACAGGGGCATACCTAATCCAACTGAATATAAGCGTCTGAAAGGTTTACGGTATCAGCAGCCGAAAACAAAAAATAGCACCTTATGGAAATACTTTGCTATTTCCGATATGCTGATAAATGAAATCTATATCGGTAACATGGTGCAAGGTAAATATGGCAGCGTTTCCTATAAAACGAAGCAGAACAAACCCCGCCCGAAAAGTGAGTGGTATATCGTGGAGGGAACGCATGAGCCGATTATTGACCGTGAGTTATGGGACAGAGTACAGGCGTTAATCGAACAGAGGGCGAAGCCCTTTGACGTTGGCACAATCGGTTTATTCGCAAGAAAAGCCCGGTGCGCTAACTGCGGTTACACTATGCGTTCTTCCAAAAATCGCGGCAAACACTATCTGCAATGCTCAAATCGCCATGTGGCAAAAGACGCTTGTATTGGCTCTTTTATCTCTGTTGACAAGCTGGAGGGGCTTGTTATCGACGAGCTTAACCGTTTGGCAGCGGAATATCTTGACAAAGACGAGTTAGAGCAGAATATTGAGTTTTGCGACAACTTGCAGGGGCAAAAATCCCGCCTACTCTCTGATATGGCAATCTATGAAAAAAAGGTTGCAGAGTATTCAAAAGGTATTCGGGAGCTTTATATGGATAAGGTCAAGGGCTTAATCTCTGAAAGCGACTTTGTGGAAATGTCAAAGGAGTTTACCACAGACCGCGACCGCTTGGAGCGTGTGATCGCTGACGGACAAAAGCAGTTAGCCGAAATCGAAGAAAAAATTGCGGCGGGTGACAATCGCCGCGAACTGATTGAGCAGTACACCAACTTGGAACATCTTACCCGCGAAATCGTGGAAACGCTGATTGATTATGTATCTGTCGGCAAGCGTATTCCGGGAACAAAGGACGTTCCGATTGAAATTCATTGGAACTTTTAATCACAAGTTGTTCTTATATGATTGCAGCAGAGCAAAAGGCCCGTACAACTTATGACAACATTTTGCAGTTGGTGGATGACCCGGATATTATTGAGCCGATCAAATTCTTGCGGGCACGGGAGATCGTGCATTTTCAACGTTTTGGTG
>JAFQXA010000007.1 GCA_017407205.1 Clostridia bacterium | reverse complement strand
CGCCGCAGCGTATTTCATAGCGTCAGCTATTTCATAACGCGAAGCGTTATTTCACAAATCCCGCAAGGGATTTATTTCGTTGAAAAGAAACACCATTTGTCTGGTAGACAAATGGTGTTTCTTTTCTGGTCGGGGCGACTGGATTTGAACCAGCGGCCTTTTGGTCCCGAACCAAACGCGCTACCAAGCTGCGCTACGCCCCGAAACTGGAGCCAATGTGGGGACTCGAACCCCAGACCTGCGCATTACGAATGCGCTGCTCTACCAACTGAGCTACATTGGCCCGACCGTTTGACAGTTTTGTATTATACCATACTTCGGTTAATATGTCACCACTTATTTTAATTTTTATTTATTACAGCCTCAACACGAAAATCACAGACGTGCATATGGGGATCGGTTTTTACAGTTACCGTTTTGCCTTCTGCCCTCGGGATTACGATATCCTCATCACCCTCCATATATTTTGCAACATCGGGGTGGAGTGTAAGCTCGTACTCCTTCATGTTTTCAGACTCAAAGCATCGTCTTAACTTTTTCCTTGCTTTCATCAAAACCGTTTCGGGCGATAATACTCTTCCTTCGCCCTCGCAATAGGGACACGGAACACGCAATGTATCATCAACGCAATACCTTGTTTTCTTTCTCGTCATTTCAACAAGCCCGAGTGATGTTATGCCAAGCACCGTTGACTTTGTTCTGTCTTTCTTGAGTTCTTCTTTGAGCGCGTTGATTACACGCTCCTTATCCTCGACCTCGTCCATATCAATGAAGTCGATTATAATTATACCGCTTATATCACGTATCCGAAGCTGGCGTGCTATTTCAACAGCTGCCTCGCAGTTGGTTTCGGTTATCGTTTCCTGTAAATTGTCAGTACCCACATACTTGCCTGTATTTACATCAATAATTGTAAGTGCTTCCGTACGGTCTATTATTATATATCCGCCGTTTTTAAACCACACCTTGCGTGACAGAGCGTCATCGATTGATGTTTCAAGCTTAAACTTATCAAACATATCGGGAAGTCTGTCATAAAGCACAACCTTATCGCTGAGCGTGGGCGAACTTATGCTGACAGCCGTCCTCACTTTTTCATAATATTCCCTGTCGTTTATATAAAGGTGGTCTATCTTTGACGTGAACATATCACGCACAGTTCTCATTACAAGCGATTCTTCCTCATGCAAAAGGCATGGAGCGCTCCTGAGTTTTGCCTCTTCCTGTATTTTACTCCACATTTTAGTCAGACACTCAAGGTCTTTTTCAAATTCTTCCCTTGACTTGCCCTCGCCTGCCGTGCGAACTATCGCACCCATGTTATCTGATTTTAACGATTCCAATATATCCTTTAAGCGCGTACGCTCTTCATCGTCTTCAATACGCCTTGAAACACCCACATAATTGACTGTCGGCATCAAGACAAGCGTTCTAAGCGGCAATGTTATATTGGTGGTTATTCTCGCACCCTTTGTGCCAACGCCCTCTTTGACGAGCTGGACTATTATCTCCTGTCCTACTTTTACCATGTCTTTGATATTGGGAACGGGCATCTTGACATCAGTCGGCTTGCCGTTAAAAATGAAATCGCTACCGTCTATCTGTATGTCACCTGCATACAAAAAGGCATTGCGTTCAAGACCAATATCCACAAATGCCGCCTGCATTCCCGGAAGTACATTTTGAACCTTGCCCTTGTAGATATTGCCAACAAGACGACCCTGACCACGTTTCTCGATCAAAAGCTCGTCTATCACGCCATCTGCAACAAGTGCAACACGAGTCTGATATGGATTTACATCTATAACCAAATCACGGCTCATACTTAAAACTACTTTCCTTCTGTTTCAAAAATTATATTTGTTCTGCGGACTGTGTATCCAAAATCTCCGCCCATCTTTTCTTTGAGCGAACCCATTAAAAGTTCTATGTTCAGGCCTCCTGCAGCATCAAGCCTGCCTGTTATATGTATACTGCTTCCGTGAGCATCAACAGCATAAACATCGGGGCGAATATTCACCTCTTTCATGCCCGACTTGGTCTTCTTTGTGACCACTATGTCGTCTGAGAGCAATTCATGCATTGCATCCTCAATATCACATGAAGCTGTAACATCATATTCTGCAGCCTTCATAATCGCAGTTAAGGACTTTGCGTTATTTTCAACGATCTTTGCTTTCAAAACGCAAAATCCTGCAGGCAAAGCAGAGTTCATTTTTTCAATAAACTCCGTTTCAGTTATATCCTTTGCAAGCTTTACATCTACCCACTCGCTTATGCTTGTATATCCTACAGCCAAAGCAGTTGCAAAAGAAACTATCGGATGCGGATTGAAGCCCTGTGAGTATGCCATGGGCAAGTTTGCCCTGTGCATTGCCCGCTGAAAGAGCCTTTGCACATCAAGGTGCGACACATAGCGTGCCTCTTCACTTTTTTCAAATTTTGCAATAATCCGCATATTTCTTACCAAAACACCCGTTACAGCCCTTGCGACAATCAGGAGTCGTCTTGCCCTCAAGTGCCCGCTCAAGTTCTTTCTTAAAGTATTCTTCAGTTACTGTCATGTCAATGTGTGACCACGGCAATACTTCTTCCGTGCTGCGCTTTCTGTTTGCAAAGTATTCCGTATCAATACCGCACTTTGCAAAAGCTTCAATCCATGCTTCTTCCTTAAAATGCTCATCCCATGAGTCAAAGCGTGCACCAAGCCTGTATGCTTCAATCAAAGCTGCACAAAGTCGCCTGTCACCGCGTGCAAAGACGGCCTCAAGCTTGCTTATCGTGCTTTCATGATATGAAAACTCAACGCCCCTTATGCCCTTCAATGCATCTTTTAAGAGCATCTGTTTACGGCGGATTTCATCCAGGCTGTCCTGTGCTTCCCATTGGAAAGGAGTAAACGGCTTTGGAACAAATGAAGATGTGCTTACAACAAGCCTCAAGCCCTTGCCCCTCTTATCCTTTGGCATCGAGTAGAATTCTCTTGAAACCTTGCGTGCAAGGTCTGCTATACCCAAAATATCATCATCGGTTTCCGTAGGAAGTCCTATCATGAAATAGAGCTTTACACTGTTCCAGCCTGCCTCAAAAGCATCCTTTGCACTTCGCAGCAAGTCTTCCTCCGTTACACCCTTGTTTATTACATCACGCAAACGCTGTGTACCCGCTTCGGGTGCAAATGTCAATCCCGTTTTTCTTACGCTCTGTATCTTTTCAAGGTCATCTTTCAAGAATGAGTCTATACGCAGGGACGGCAAAGAAAGTGAGACGTGTTCATCATTGAACTCATCAATAAGCTTGGGTACTATTTCGTGTATCTTGGAATAGTCTCCCGAGCTTAATGAAAAAAGAGAAATCTCGTCATAACCTGTGCAGTTTATCAGGCTTCTCGCCTGCTCCATAACCGTGTCCATCTTGCGTTCGCGAATAGGTCTGTATATAAAGCCCGCCTGGCAAAATCTGCATCCGCGAGTACAGCCGCGGAAAAGCTCAAGTGCAATTCTGTCATGCGTAATAGGCAAAAACGGGACAAGCGGTTTTCCGATATAAGTTGCCGTATCAAGGTTTTTCAAAATACGCTTTGACGGCTTTTCGGGAGCTTCTTTCTGCGTCTTTTCAATCCTCACAAGGTCATAGCCCTCATATACGGGGTTATAAAACGACGGGACATAAACGCCTTCGATTTTTGAAAGTGCAAGCAATATCTCATGGCGTTTAGCTCCTCGCTCTTTTTCTTTCAAAACCGTGTTTGCAACCTCTATTGCAAGCTCTTCACCGTCACCAATCATTACTGCATCGAATATGTCCGCAACGGGCTCGCTGTTGCAGGCACAAGGGCCACCGCAAACAACAAGCGGATCTTCCTCGCCCCTGTCCTTTGAAAGGAAGGGCACAGAAGACAGCTCAAGCATTGTAAGTATATTGGTATAACACATTTCATAGAGCAATGAAAAGCCCAATATATCAAACTCACCAAGTGGAGTATACGTTTCAAGCGAGTAAAGCGGATAACCCTTTTCTCTCAACAGCGTTTCCATGTCTACCCACGGTGCATATGCACGCTCGCATGCTATATCTTCCACGCTGTTTAGTGCATTGTAAAGTATACGCGAACCAAGGTGCGACATTCCTATTTCATAAACGTCAGGAAAAAGGAGCGCAAACTTAAGTTTAGCCCCTTCTTTTCTTATGATATTGAATTCGTTTCCTACATATCTTGCAGGTTTTTCAACTCTGCCAAGCTGTTTTTCAAGTTCCTTAAAATCAAATTTCATAGTGTATTGAGTTTATTACCTCCGATTTATCTGTTTGAATACATTTTGTCATAGTATTCCATATAATCACCCGACAAAACGCCGTTGAGCCATTCCTTATTCTTGCCGTACCACTCAACAGTCTCACGAATTCCGTCATCGAAACTCGTCTCGGGTGTCCAGCCGAGTTCCTCGCTTATCTTTGTAGGATCGATAGCATAGCGTCTGTCATGACCCGGTCTGTCCGTTACAAACTCGATAAGGTCTTCGCTCTTGCCCATGATAGCAAGAACCGTCTTAACTACCTCAATGTTTGCACGCTCGTTATGACCGCCTACATTGTAAACTTCACCCTCACGGCCTTTACGCATTATAAGATCTATTGCTGCGCAATGGTCTTTTACATAAAGCCAATCGCGAACATTTTCGCCCTTGCCGTATACGGGTACCGACTTGTCCTCAAACGCGCGTGATATCATAAGCGGTATAAGCTTTTCGGGGAAATGATAAGGACCGTAATTATTTGAACATCTGCTTATCGATACAGGAAGCTTAAACGTGCGATGATATGCAAGCACAAGCAAGTCAGCCGATGCCTTTGAAGCAGAATACGGAGACGAAGTATGAAGCGGAGTATCCTCCGTGAAGAACAAATCCTTTCTTTCAAGAGGCAAGTCACCGTAAACCTCATCGGTCGAAACCTGGTGGTAACGCTTTATTCCGTACTTTCTGCAAGCATCCATGAGCACCTGTGTGCCCAAAATGTTGGTTCTTAAAAATATTCCGGGGTCTTCAATGGACCTGTCAACATGGCTTTCTGCAGCAAAGTTTACAACGATATCCGGCTTTTCTTCTTCAAAGAGTTTGAATACCGCTTCCCTGTCTGCAATGTCAGCTTTGACAAATCTGAAGTTTTCATTTTTCATTGCATCTTTTAAGGTTTCAAGGTTGCCTGCATATGTAAGCTTGTCCAAGCAGATTATACGGTCTTCCTTATGATGTTCAAGCTCATAGTAAACAAAATTACTGCCTATAAATCCTGCGCCGCCTGTAACGATTATATTCATAACATTTTCCTTTTCTCTTATCTTCTGATTCTGCCCTCGGCAACTGCCAAGAGGTGCTTGCCGTATGCGGATTTTCCGTATTGCGCTGCGGCTTTCAAAAGCGTCTCATGGTCTATCCAGCCGTTTACATAGGCTATTTCTTCGGGAACCGAAACCATGATGCCCTGTCTTTCTTCGATTGTGCGCACAAAGTTTGAAGCATCAAGCAAGCTGTCCATCGTACCTGTGTCAAGCCATGCATAGCCTCTGCCCATTATCTGAACATTTAAGCTTTGGTCATCTAAATACATTTCATTTATGCTTGTAATTTCAAGCTCACCGCGCGCAGAGGGTTTTACCTTTTTTGCCATATCGACAATGCGGTTATCGTAAAAGTAAAGACCCGTTATTGCATAGTTGCTCTTTGGCTCTTTGGGCTTTTCTTCAACTGATATGACCTTGCCGTTGTCGTCAAACTCAAGTATACCAAAGTCCTGAGGATTTGTGACATAGTAGCCGAACACCGTTGCTTTTGAGTTCTCCTCAGCATTTGAGACAGCCTTCCTCAGCGCACTTTTAAATCCGCTTCCGTAGAAAATATTATCACCAAGCACCATAGCACAGCAGTCATCACCAATAAATTCTTCACCTATCAAGAATGCCTGTGCAAGCCCGTCGGGCGAGGGCTGAACAGCATATGAAAGTTTTATGCCGAAACGGCTTCCGTCACCCAAAAGCTCTTGAAAACGAGGAGTGTCCTGAGGAGTTGATATCAAAAGTATATCCCTTATTCCTGCAAGCATCAAAACCGAAAGCGGATAATACACCATCGGCTTATCATAGATAGGTAAAAGCTGCTTGCTTGTAACCATGGTAACGGGGTAAAGTCTTGTGCCTGAACCGCCTGCTAAAATAATGCCTTTCATGCTTATCTCCTTAAAGCCTTTTTCTTATTTTACCATATATAAAAAATTCGTCAAATAATTATAATTGATAGGTAAAATACTCTAAGCTAAAAAAAGCGGAGAGTCTCTCGTCTTTATAAAGAGAGACTTTCCGCCTTGTTTAAGCGTTCAAAAGCTTAGGATAAAGGTTATAACGGCTAAAAGAGCAAATAAAAGCGTTGTTGAATTTGCACAAAAAGCACCCCATTTTTTTATTTTGGCACAATGCACAATATACGCCGTAACATAAGATATTCCCAAAACACAGGCTGCAATGAAAATTATCAATTGATCTCCCCTCAATCCATGTGCGTTATAATATTTTTGTCCTTAAGTTCAACTTCAACATCAAAGTTCGTCTTAAACTCTTTATAATGCTCCTGAAAATCATATTTCTCCCAAGCATCGGTATTATAAAACTTGGTTGAAACAAGTCTTCCAATTCCCAAAGAATCACAGTTCAGTTCCATAACAAGCGCTGCAATTCGCTCAAGCTGTAACCGAATTTTTTCTTCCACTTCTTTTTTGTAGTTCTCTTCCCATTTCTCCCTTATTGATGACGTTTCGTCAAACTCAACCGTACAGTAAAGCGAAACCTTTAAATTGACGTTTTTATTCTTCATGTCAACTTTTCTTTTAATATCGGCGTTTTTCTCGATAAGCAATGTTGCTATTTTTTTGTCCTTTGTTTCATAGGTCATGTATCCTTTTTCAAACTGCCCCCTTGCCATTAAAAGATACATGGTATCATTTTCATCGATCGTACCTTTCATGTACCAGCCATCAAAGAGGGCGCTTCCCATAACATACGAATCCATACCGCCCGTACGCAAAACGCCCGATGTGTTTTGCGCATTATCTTCCCCTTCTTTTGCACCATGAGCCACATTGCACAATGTCAACACAGGATCCAATCGCCCCCCCATAACATTTTCTGACATTATCGAAAACGATGTTATCGGCAATATCCCCATTTTATTGTCCATAACAAGGTCTACCTGTAAGCGTGTTAGGTTTTGGCTGTACTGCGACCCGAGATTTTTCATAAAATCAAGTGCTTCTCCCTGTGCAACCAAAAGCTTGACGGATTGCCTCATGCGAAGCGAATTGAATGAAACCTTGGAAAAATCCTCAGCACCCCCGGATTTTGCGACCTCGCTTCCGAATATGATCACGCTCGTTCGCATGAAGTTCATTTCACCGGACACAACAGAGTGTATTATATCAACAGCCTCAAAAAGCGTATCCCCCTCCGCGGAAAAAATCTCTGAGCTTCCCACCATCGAACTGTCGTTTTTCTCACCCACCGTCTGCACCATAAGGCTGTAGTTATATCTTTTTGCCTTCCCCTTGTCGATTCCTATCGCAAAAACATAGGAATACGATTCCGGTTGAACGGCATCAAGGCAGGCTGTAAATATAAAAAGGCTGCTCACTATAAGCATAAATGTGCATATGCGTTTCATTCTTTTTGCCGTTCCTTTCCGCGTTTTAGAAGTCCCAGAAGCGTAACAGTCAGAACAATCAAAAGCATCACTATAAACGAATTGCTTTCAATAATGCTTATAACGCCGTGTAGGACAGCATAAAGCTTTGTATATTCAGCTAACACAAGCGAGGACAGTATGATCATAAAGCACACTATACACGGTCTTATATCCCGTGTTCCGGTCTTTTTGCAGAATATAAAGCCTGCCGCATATACGTAATAAGCAATTGCAATAACGCCGGCTACAAGCCATATAAACACACCGATTCTGTCCGTACGCATAAAATAGTCCTCATTCTGCAAGCTCATATTGAGCCTGCAAAGCGGAAAATACATATTGCTCAGGCTTGTATATTCGTAAGTCAATCCGATTACAAGCTGTGTTATAAACGAAAGAAGCACCGCAAAAACGCTTCCGATGATAACGCTCTTTTTTACCGTTTTTACCCCATTTATACCTTTTGACAATACAAGCGGTGCAATAAATGCAGGTATGAATTTATATGAGTTTTTAAACGACGAGATTGCGATATTATATGCTCCGTCACCGAAAAGCGGATAAAGCCTGTGCACTGAAAAGCCGTCCGTTGCTGATACAAACCCCAATAAAAACAAAACCAAGAGAGCAACGCCGAAAATCTTCGCCATTCGCCCCAATGTTTCAAAACCGAAAAGCGACAAAGAGAGAACGGGCAAAAAAATCCACAGGGCAACCCTGATATAGTCGGACTCAACAAAAATGTAACTGTGTATAATTGTTGCAAACCTTAAAAGCAGTACAAACGCATTAAACAGCAGTGAAGCAGACAGTATGAGCATAAAAACACAGCTCAGTTTTTCGCCGACAGCTCTGTCTGCAAGCTCATGAAATGTGGCAACACCGAGTTTGTTCATTGCGAAAAGGCACAAAAGGAACACCAGAAATCCCACAATTATCGATGCAGGCACAGTCAGAAAAGTAGAGTTTCCGTTTGCGTATGCTACTGCTGATTCAACGGTAAATATACCCGTTACCGACAATACTATTGCAACAAGGCTCGTGCTCTCCTGTGCTCCTATTTTCCCCAGATTCATTCTCAAAGCTATTCCTCCTGTGTGTTCATATAATCATCAGCTCGCATATGCATTTTCAGTTTTCCTCTGAGCATGAACGGATGCCTTGAAGCGGTCTTGGGTGCAAACGGACTTAAGAACGGAATACCGAAAGACTTCATTCTCGCAATATCTGCAATTATTACAACCAAAACGCAGGTAAACCCCAAAAGTCCGCCTATCCACGATGCCATTACAAGAAGCAGACGCAAATAAACTGCACCAATCTGTGTTGAATAATCGGGTATACAAAAGTTTCCGAGCCCCGTCAGGGCAACAACTATCAAAACCACGGAGCTTACGAGATTGGCAGTTACTGCCGCCTGTCCCAAAATCAAACCGCCTATTATGCCGACAGCCTGACTTATACCGCCTGCAACTCTCAATCCCGCCTCGCGTATGAGCTGAAAAACAAGCAACAGAAAGAGCATTTCAAACCCCATCGGTACAAACACCATCACTCGCGAGGTGATGAGTGTTGCAAGCATTTCCGTCGATAAAAGCCCCTGATGAAAGGTTGAAAGTGCAAGTATTATTGCAGGTGTCACAATGGATAAAAGTGCACCCATGAATCTTATAGTCCTTATAACGCTTCCCTGTGGCTTACGAAGATAGATATCCTCAGCACTCGTCATAAGCGCACTTAAAGTTGTCGGCATTATATTGGCGTATGGGCTTCCGTCAAGCAACACAGCCACCTGCCCCTCCATTAAAGCGCTCGCCACCCTGTCAGGTCTTTCAGTTGACAGTACCTGCGGAAACGGAGATAATCCCCTCTTTTCTGTGAGCTGTTCAAGCATTCCATCGGCTATTATCAGCCTTGTATCGACTTTTGAAAGCCGTCTTTTAACCTCTTCAACAAGTGTTTCATTCGCAACATCTTTTCGGTACGCTATTGCAACCGTCAAATGATTATCGCCGCCGCTGTTTCGAAACTCAAATACTAAATCCTCAACCCTCAATATTCGCCTTAAAAGCGTAATGTTGGTTCTTAAGTTTTCGGTAAAGCCCTCGTGCGGTCCGCGAACAACTTTCTCGTTCTGGGGCGGAGTTATTGCCCTTTTCTCATAACCGCGTGCATCTATTAAGACTGCACTTTTCGCTCCGTCAAAAAAGATAGCACACTTGCCGTCAAGTATGCCCCTCTTGATTTTTAAAAAGCTCTTCTCTTTCTCGCTTTCCCCCATAGCAAATACATTGCTTATGCAAAACTCAACTATATCTTCCCGGGAAGCTGTAAGCTCATCAACTTTAACGCTCTGCATGGCATCACGGAGTATAAATTCGTTTATCAGCCTATCGTCCGACATGCCTTTTACAAATACCGCCATTGTGCGCAATTTTGAGCCCATATAAAACGAACGTGTCACAATATCGCTGTTTATATCTGTGTGAAATTCCTTTTTAAACCTATCCTTTATCCCGTCAATGCTTTCGGGTATTTCTTCATCCTCTTTCGGCTCCTGCTTTGGCTTTGCATCATGAAACGTGCCGAAATATGACGGCTCGCCCTTTTCGCTCTCCAAAAGTTCAAACTCATTTGAGGCAATATCAAATTCAAATAAATCCTTGATACTCATGCTCTTATGTTTTGCCAAAAAAATTTTTGTTATACAAAAAAAGTCCCCCTTATTTATAAAGGGAGACTTTGCGTAAAATTGTCTTTTTATTTAACAGCAGATATTACGCTCATAAATATGGGAAGATTTGTTTCGTTATCCGTTATCATTGCAATGAACGGTCTGTTCAGATATACCTGCAACATATCCTCAATGAAAACAGCACTTTCGCATCTGAAATCAACCGATGTTACGGCAGCCGCCTTTGTACCCTGCATATTTACTTCGAGGAAAGTTTTGTGCAGAACTTCACCTATATATACATCGCCCTTCGGGCAGTCTGCAAGGCGTGTGAAATCTGCCTGTCCATATACAAAGGCTGTCGGCATACCCATGGCACAAAGTGTCTTTTTAAGCTCTGTTTCATACTCGGTTTTGAACATAGGAATCCTTACATCAACCGCTTTTTCCTGTGCGTTCAGAAGCTCTTTAAGTGTTTGTGCATCAAGAGTTTTTGCATACTCAAATACATCAATATTCTCATCAGGCAGCAAGCACGCAAAGCTGTACTTTTCGCCCTCATAAGGCTTAATAAAGCCGGTTACGTTCTCGCCTTCAATATACTTGTTCTCAACGGAGCACATATATTCTGCTGCCGCTGCCTTGTCTTTACCGAAGAATGTATCTGTAAGCCTGTTCTCGTCCGTGTACTGTTCCTTCCATTTGGCATCAAAAGCAAGTGCGTTTATTATATACATAACGGTAGCCGGGTCTATTTCTTCAATAATCTTTTTTATCATACCGTCGGTATTTTCATCGATCCACTTGTTTATCCTATTTGCTCCGTTTTCATCAAATGCCATGTTGTAAGTCTTTGCATTATAATAATCAATATTTTTCTGCAAAAATGATTCTCTTACATTTTTTCCGAACTCGTCACGAATCCATATTGAGTTGGCTGTCTTTAATTCATCACCCGAAAGTTCAACCATTTTGCCGAGGAACTTATTTATCTTATCAATACTCATTCCGTTTGCAAGCACTTTTTCCATTTCTTGAAGTGTTTGAGTGTCTGCCCCGTTTGCAGCCTGCGCAAGTGCAAGCATTACCGACATGGGTGAAACAACTGTATTTTTACCGTTATCTCCGTTTTCTTCTGAAGCGTTATTCAAAAGCTCTATTGCAAAATCCATGTATGCAAGCTTGAATTCATCGGTAAGTTCACTTGTATCGGCATCTCCTTTTACAATATTGTTGCCAAGCATATGTGTACTTTCACAACCCACAAACAACAAACTCATAATCAAAGCAAGTAATATGCAAATATATCTTTTCATTTTTTGTCCTCTCTTTTTCAGTTTATCCCTATAAGGTCTTTAAGATAGCTGTCAATCTCACCTTGAGTGAAAGTATAGGTCTTTTCGCCAACTTTTATTTCAAGCACGCTCGTTAATTCATTATTTGAGTTTGGCTTTGACTCAAAAGATTCACTCCTTATCCCACCCTCAAGGAAAGCCAAAAGCTTCTCTTTGTTTTCGGGGCTTACTTCATATTCTTTGCCACCGTATATAACCTTGATGTCAATATTGCTTTCCTGTATGGATAACGGATTTTTATCAATAACTTCATCGAGTTTATCATTGTATAAATGAACATTCTCGGATTCTGCAGCCGAGTTCGGCTCACGGCTTAACATCGGCTCTTTGAAAAGCATAACTCCCAACACAATTAGGAACGAGCAGGAAAGTGACATCATGAGCGTTATATTCTTTATTTTCTTTGTGCGTGCCGTCTTCTGCTCCTTGCTCTTTTTTAAAACCTCCGCCATGAATTCGCTGTCACTTCTCATAAAGTAATCCCCCCTTTCTCAAGTATTGAACGCAATTCTTTCTTTGCGCGGTAAAGCAAATTATCAATCTGTTTTTCGGTCTTTTTCATTACTCTGCCTGCTTCCTTGTATGAAAGCCCTTCAAAAAATACAAGGTGAACTGCACTTTTTAAGTTCTCATCAAGTGAGTTTAAGGCGATTGACAACGCTCTTTTTTCCTCGCTCAAAAGCACGCTTTTTTCAATATCGTCCGCACTCTCGATTTTTTCGTCAAGTGCAACCGTACTTTGTCGCTTTTGCTTTCTTAACGCATCAAGCGCTCGGCTTCTTCCGAGCATATAAAGATATGTTTTCAAGCTTACCCTGAAATCGTATTTTTTCGGATGAACAAGCACGTAAGCAAACACGTCCGCCGCTATATCCTCGGCAATATAGGTATCACAAACAAAGCGGTTTATAAACCACGTAAGTCCTTGCCTGTATTCCTTTACGATCTCTTCAAAAGCATTTTCATCACCGCTGAGAAAACGGCGGTAGCTACTTGCACCGTTATCCATGTAAAACCCCTTGAAAATTTGCTTTCACTTATTATACGTTTTTAAAACTGTTTTTCCTTATAAAAAATGAAGCGACTTTTTTAAAACCACTTCATAATAAGCTATCTGCGCCTTTGTTTGTTATTATTTCTGTTGTTTTTGCTGTTGCCTTTGGCTTTGCTTCGCTGATTGCTTGCCGTAGTTCTATATCCATCGCCATTTTTGACAACGGGCGGGACAAGTGCGTTCCTGCCCGTACCGATAAGGTCATCACGCCCTGCCTTTATGAGTGCTTCACGAGCGAGGCCCCTGTACTGCGGCATATAAAACTGCATAAGCGCACGCTGCATATCCTTTTCACGCTGTGTTTTTGCAACATAAACACGTTCACCGGTTTGGGGATTACGCTCTGTATAATACATACAGGTTGACAAAGTGCCCGGAGTCGGATAAAAATCCTGCACCTGTTCTATCTTCATGCCCGTTTTTTTGAGGTATTCTGCAAGCTGGATTGCGGCATTCAAATCACTGCCCGGGTGTGACGACATGAAGTAAGGAACTATGTACTGCTCCTTGCCCTTGTTCTTGTTAAGCTGTTTATACTTTAGTACAAACTTGTCAAAAAGCTCTGCATCAGGCTTATTCATAAGCTCAAGCACTCGGTTTGAAATATGTTCGGGAGCAACTTTGAGCTGTCCGCTTACATGGTGCTCAATAAGTTCTCTCAAGAATGTATCATCCCTGTCATACATTGCATAGTCATAACGTATGCCTGAACGGACAAACACTTTTTTAACCTTGGGAACAGCACGGAGCTTTCTTAAAAGTGCAACATAGTCGCTGTGGTCAACTCTCAGGTTTTTGCATTTTTCATAGCCTATGCATTGCTTGCCCTTGCACGCACCCTTTTCCAGCTGATTTTTACAAGCCGTCTGTCTGTAATTTGCTGTAGGACCGCCAACATCATGTATATAGCCTTTAAAGTCCTTTTGCTTTGTAAGCTCTTGTGCCTCGCGTATCAAAGAGTTATGACTTCGCGTTTGTATAATTCTTCCCTGATGGAAAGTAAGTGCACAGAAAGAACAGGCACCGAAGCAGCCTCTGCATGAGGTGAGCGAGAACTTAACTTCTGAAAGTGCGGGGATTTCCTCTTTATAGCTTGTATGCTTTACCCTTGTGTATGGAAGTGAATATATATGGTCAAGCTCGCCCTGCGTAAGCGGATACGCAGGCGGATTTGCAACAAGGTATTGCCTGTCCTGCTTCTGGATTATACGCTTTCCCCTTATCGGATCCTGCTCATTGTACTGTACCATAAAAGCTCTTGAATACTTGTTTTTATCACTTTTTACATCATCGTAGCTGTCAATAACAATGCTGTCTTTTTCAAATTCGGTTATGTCACTCGTCATAAAGCAGGTACCCCGAACATCGGTGATAGTATTTACACTTTCACCGTCTTTCAGCCTGTTTGCAATCTCGACTATCTGCTTTTCGCCCATGCCGTAAACAAGTATGTCGGCACCGCTGTCTGACAAAACGCTTCTTCTTACTTTATCATCCCAATAATCATAGTGTGCAAAACGGCGAAGGCTTGCTTCTATGCCGCCCAATATAACAGGAACGCCTCTATACGCTTCCCTTGCTCGGTTTGAATAAACTATTGCAGCTCTATCAGGACGCCTGCCAATTTTGCCGCCCTCTGTATAAGCATCAGTTGAACGCCTGCGTTTTGCACTTGTATAATGGTTTACCATCGAATCGATATTGCCGGGTGCTATTAAGAATGCAAGGCGTGGCTTTCCAAAAACCTTGAACGCCTCCGCACTGTGCCAATCAGGCTGGGCAATTATTCCTACCTTGTAACCCTTGCTCTCAAGCACACGACCTATAAGCGCGGTCGCAAAAGAAGGGTGATCAACATATGCATCACCGCTTATCAGAACAAAATCGGGAGTACATCCCAATTCCTCTTTTGTCATTGCCAATTGCTTTAACTTTTCCATGCTCATATTATACATTTATAATGTTATTTTGTAAAATAAGTATTTTATATTGTTATTGCGCCAAAGAAATGATACAATATGTAGTAATAATTTCTACGGAGGCAATTTTATGAAAAAATTCTGGCAAGACTTTAAAGCATTTGCATTCAAAGGCAACATTATCGACCTTGCAGTCGGCGTTATGATAGGCGGAGCATTCGGTAAAATCACAACATCCTTTGTTAATGATATCATCATGCCCGTGATTTCACTCCTGATCGGCGGTTCGGACTTTACTTCAAAGTTCATAGCACTTGACGGCAATACTTATGCAACTCTTGAAGCAGCGCAGGAAGCAGGCGCAGCTTGCATCACATACGGCACATTCTTGCAGACGGTTATTGACTTTCTCATAATCGCTCTCTTTGTATTCATCATGGTACGCATGATTGCAAAGCTTCACAAAAAGAAGGAAGAAGCTCCTGCGGAGCCCGCACGTCTTTGCCCCTACTGCAAGCAGGAAGTTGACAAAGAAGCAACACGCTGCCATCACTGCACATCCGAAATCGGCGATGCAGAATAAGCTGTTTTTTGTATAAATTTAAACGTAAAAGAATATAATCATTCGGTGGGTTTTATATGCAAACCGAGATAAACGGTATACAAATTTACTATGAACGCCAAGGCGGCAGTGATAAGAAAAAGGTGCTTGTGCTCCACGGCTGGGGTGCAAGCGTTGATGCCGTACGCCCTATAATGAACCAGGTTGAATTCTTGGGCTATGAGGCAATAGCTCTTGATTTTCCGGGCATGGGAAAAAGCGAGCCCCCCTCAACACCTTGGGCTGTTGAGGATTACGCCGCCTTGACTCGTGCGTTCATTGAAAAGCTCGATATTTACGGTTGTGATGTAATTTGTCATTCCTTTGGCGGAAGAGTCACAATTATGCTTGCATCGGAGGACGAGAACATTTTCTCCCGTCTTATATTGGTCGATGCGGCAGGTATACGCCCAAAGCGTACACTCTCATATTATGTCCGCACGTACTCATATAAGCTTGGCAAAAAGTTAAGTCGAGTAGCTTTCCTTGATAAACTTTTCAGGATAAGCGAAAAGCAGAAAAACGCAGGAAGTGCCGACTATAAGGCATTGTCGGGCGTTATGCGTGCAACATTTGTAAAGGTCGTAAACCTTGACCTTAAGGACCGTCTTTCCAGGATAAAGAACGAAACACTCCTTATCTGGGGAAGCGAAGATGCGGATACACCGCTTTACATGGCAAAGCAGATGGAAAAATCCATCAAAGGAAGCGGTCTTGCCGTAATTGAGGGTGCAGGTCACTTTTCGTATGCGGACAATTATCCGCAATTTTGTGCAATATTGAGCGCAATGTTAAAACAAAACTAAACGGAGTATTTTAAAATGCAGTATTTTGACTATATTTTTGCGGTGATAGCCTCGATAAGCGTAGTATTTGCCTCGCTTAATCTGGTGCATATGCTTCAGCTTGAAAGCTATCAGGGCAAAATGTATCTCAAATGGGTAATAAAGCACATAAAAGCAGAGTTTCTTCCCTATATTTCAATAGGCCTTGCCTCGATTCTTTTCAGGATAGGCTGGGTGCTTTTTGATACTCAGATACAGGCAGTTGCACTCATTTGCAGAGTTTTGGCTGATATTCTCTATGTCTTGATGCTCTTCGCAGTTTACTTTGCATACAAAAAACGTCAAGCAAAAAAGCCGCTTGTAATAACTGGCAGAATTAAACGCCTTATAGTTGCACTCTTTATTGTATCGTTCCTTTTCTCAATCAATTTCTTCATGCCCTACTCCTACACATCGGGCGGCGGAATAAATTGGTCACGATTTATATTATCGGACATCGTGCGTTATACACCGGGTACTCTCTTATCCTTAACGGTATTCTTAGCGTACCTTATCACCTACCCCATCGAAAGTGCGGTTAAAAAGTGGTATTACAACGATGCTAAGAAAATACTCAAATCACGCACGGACCTGAAGAAAATTGCAATCACGGGAAGCTATGGCAAAACAAGCACAAAGTTTGCACTCGGTACACTCCTTTCTGAAAAGTTTGACGTGCTCTTTACTCCGGGAAGCGTAAACACGCCAATGGGTGTTACACGCATAGTCCGCGAAAACCTCAAGGCAGAAAACAATGTATTCATTGCCGAAATGGGTGCAAGATATAAGGGCGACATAAAGGAGCTTTGCGACCTTGTTGCTCCCGATATCGGCATTATAACATCTGTCGGCAAGCAGCATCTTGAGACATTTGGCTCCATAGAAGGTGTAATCGCTACAAAATCAGAGCTTATGTACGGTCTTTGTGAAGACGGAATTTGTTTCTTTAACGGCGACTATGAATATTGCCGTCATATGTATGAGGACTGCACGCTTCGTGAAAAATATCTCTTTGGCACAGAGGGTGATAACCTCTATATGCGTGCTGAAAACATTACGGTAAGCGGTGAAGGCTCAACATTTACACTCGTAGCGAATGACGGAAAAAGTATCCGTTGCACGACCGACCTTTTGGGACGTCCCTCAATCTGGAATATACTTTCCGCGGCATCCTGTGCATACCGTCTTGGTATGACTCTTGAAGAAATTGCCGTCGGAATTTCAAAGATGGAAAGTGTTGAACATAGGCTCCAGCTTATAAAAGGACCTGTTACGGTAATTGACGATGCGTTCAATTCTAATCCCATAGGCTCAAAAGAAGCACTCAAGGTATTGAAAGCTTTTCCCGGTAAGCGTATAATCATAACGCCCGGCATGGTTGAGCTTGGAAGCGAAGAAGAACAGCTCAATTACGAGTTTGGTCAGGCGATGGCAGACTCGACGGATGTTGCGATTTTGGTCGGCAAGTCACACATCGAGCCCATTTATAACGGTCTTATTGATAAGGGCTTTAGTAAACAGAATATAATTAAGGTCGCAAGTTTGAACGAAGCTATGGCAATCCTCCCCAATCATACGGAGCCGGGTTGCGTAGTCCTCTTTGAAAATGACCTTACAGATAATTACGAAGAATAAAAGCGAGGTGCATTTATTATGATAAACGTCGGTGTATTTTTCGGCAGCAGAAGTGCAGAGCATGATGTTTCAATCATCACGGGCTTGCAGGTGCTTGAAAATCTTGACAAAACAAAGTATACGGCTTTCCCTGTATACATTTCAAAAAAAGGTGAATGGTTTGTCGGCGAGCCCCTGAAGAAGATAGACAGCTACCGTCCTTTCAAGGAAGATATGCACGGTATTACAAAGGTAATACTCCCCCCCGTTCCCTCAATGAACGGTCTTTATGAACTTCCCACAAGCGGACTTTTGAAAAAAACACATAAGGTTTGTGACCTTGACTGTGCTATACTTGCTACTCACGGTATGCACGGTGAGGACGGCACTATTCAAGGACTTTTGGAGCTTGCAGACATTCCCTACTCAAGCTGTTCATTGGTAGGCAGCTCAGTAGGCATGGATAAGATAATCATGAAGGGCGTTTTCAAAAGCATGGGCTTGCCCGTTCTCGACGGCACATACTGTTATCGCAGTGCATGGTTTGAAAATCGCGACCCCATAATCGAAGAAGCTGAAAAGATCGGCTATCCCCTTTTCGTAAAGCCGGCTAATTTGGGCTCATCAATCGGCATAAGCAAGGCAACGGATCGCCCGAGCTTTATTTCGGCAATGGAAGTTGCAGTTCAATACGACAGACGCATACTTATCGAAAAAGGTCTTGACTGCCCCACAGAAATCAACTGTGCCTGCGTTGGCTTTGACGGCAAGGTTACTCCCTCACTTTGCGAACAACCCAAGAGCTGGACGGAATTTTTATCATTTGAAGACAAGTACACACGCGGCAGCGGTTCAAAGGGTATGAAGAGCTTATCAAGAAGCGTTCCTGCCCCGATAACCGATGAGATGACGGAGCTTATACAGTCATACACGGCACAGATATTCCGTATGCTTGAATGTAAGGGCGTTGTCCGCGTTGACTATATGATAGACCGCATGACAAACCAGGTCTACGTTGGCGAAATCAATACGATCCCCGGCTCATTTGCGTTCTATCTCTTTGAGCCGATGGGTATCCCGTTTGCAAAGCTTCTTGACGGCATAATCGACGATGCTTTCAAGGCTCTTGAACAAAAACGCAAATCCTCCTTTGCATACGCTTCCGACATACTTGAAAAAGCAACAGGCGGCGGAACAAAGGGTGTCAAAAGATAAAAACAAATCACAAGGAGATTTTTATGAGCTTATATGAACAATGGCGTAATTTAGCCGACGCAGAACGTCCCCAGCAGGAAATGGTTAATTTCTGGAACACATACTTTGATATGGAAACAGAAAACTACAAGAAGCTTCTTGCAAATCATGAAACAGTATTTTCTGGCACAGTAGCCTCTCTTGCTCCTCAGTTTGATATGGACGACGTCACCTTCATGGGCTTCTTGGACGGTATCAACACGAGCTTAAAAAACGAGCTTGAGCTTGAGAAGATTGAAGCTGATACTGAAATAGCACTCGATATTGACTTTGAAAAGCTTTATTTCAATATGCACGGTGCAAAGGCTGACTGGCTTTATAACCTCACAGAGTGGGACGGTGTTCTTTCTCAGGAACGCAGAAACGAAATCAAAATCGAGTACCGCGAATCCAAGATTTTCCGTAAAGAAGCAGAAACAGGCAGAAACGATCCATGCCCCTGCGGAAGCGGTAAGAAGTATAAAAAGTGCTGCGGTAAGTAGTTGTATTTATGTGGAGGCTCTGCCCCTATGTCTTCGCTTACTTTGTAAAAGCAAGCACAATCAGAATATAAATCACCCTCTGTCATTGCTTGACAGAGGGTGATTTTTTATGCATAGCTTTTTCATTACTTAAACTTAATCATTTTGCAGGATTGCCTTTTACAACAGTATTTGCAGGCACGTTTTTCACAACAACAGCGCCCATGCCGACAGTAGAATTATCGCCGACAGTAAGGTTCTCTCTTATTGTTGAATTGCCCGATATCATGCAGTTTCTGCCGATTTTAACGTCCGAAAAAAGCGCAACGCTGATAATAAGAAAGCTGTCTTCGCCTATATATGCGTTGCTTGCCACAGTGCACATATCGCCTATTCTTACACCGTCACAAATAATTGTGTCGTCAATATCGCCTCGACCTATGGAACAGCCCGATGCAATGCGAACATCGTTGCCTATAGAAACTCCTCCAAACTGGGGAAGTGTCATTCCGCGACCTGTTTCGTCACGGTCCATCGTCAATGAATCCGAGCCTATAACGCAATTCTCACGGACACAAAAATCATCGCCGATGGTAACCTTGCCCACTATTTTGGTGCCTGCTCCGATATAGGCATTCTTGCCCAATGTAACTTCGCCTGAAATGTAAGCCCCCGGCATAATTACACTGCCCTCACCTATCTTTGCATTTTCGGATATAAAAGCACCGTCCACGCATTTGATATTCTCGTCCTCAGGCAAGTAATAACTGATGTTATTCTCTTTGAAAAATTTGCAATATGAAAAGCGTGCATCTTCGCTCTTTACGAAAACGTGTTTTTCCTCAAGGCCTGATGGAATTTCAAATGAATTTTGACAAAAGACAAGACACTCTTTGACCTTGTCAAGATTTTGAGCAGCTTTTTCAAGCTCACTTTCCGAAATAAAAATCACCGAGTTGTCTTTTGGGTTATTTAAAGATGCAGGTCTTTTCACGCAAAAGTTTTTCTCGGGGATATATGCGGATACATTAACATTGAAAAATTCTTTTTTCAAAATAATAACCACCTTTGTCAGGAATTTTATACGAATAAACAGTTCTTAAAACTTAGTAATATTTATTTTGCAGGATTACCTTTTACAACAGTACCCGACGGTACATTTTTAGTGACGACACTGCCCATACCGACTATGCAGTTGTCGCCGACCGTAACCTGGTTTCGTAAAACCGAATTGCCCGATATAGTTGAATTTTTGCCCAAAGTTGCACTGCCCATCAGCGAAGCGCTTGTTATAATAATTGCGTTTTCGCCTATGTGATTGTTGTGGGATATCAGATTCTGACTGCCTATCCTCGCACCGTCACAAATAACAGTATCGTCTATGGCACCTCTGCAAACAATGCAGTTTGAAGAAATATGAACATCGTCACCGATAACAACTCTGCCGAACTGGGGCATTGTGGCAACCTTGCCGTTTTCATCCCTGTCGGTGGTTATGGAATCCGAGCCTATAACGCAGTTCTCGCGGATCACAAAGTCATCGCCTATTATAACCTCGCCCATTATTTTCGTTCCTAAACCGATGTAAGCATTCCTGCCTATCGTAGTTTCACCGGAAATGTAGACATCGGGCATTATTACAGCACCCTCACCTATCTTTGCTTTTGGTGAAATATATGCACCGCCTACAAATTCAACATCTTCTTTTTCGGGATAATAGGTGATACCGTTTCCTTTGAAAAACTGACAGTAGGAAAGGCGTGGATGCTTACATTTTACAACAGCGTGTCTTTCTGAAACGAACTCCGGTATTTCAAATTCTTCGGGCCAGAAAACAAGACATTCATTAACTTCTTTGAACTTGTTTGCAAACTTTTCAACATATGACTGCATTATGAACATTACAGCATTATTCTTGGCATTGCCCAAAGACGCCGGTCTGTATACAAAGAAGTCCTTTGAGGAATCGTATTTTGATACATTGATTTTAAAATATTCCTTCGCCAATGTAAAACCACCTTTGCATGAATACGGTCTGCAAGAGCAGACCTTTTATTCAAAATAACTAAACTTCACTATTTTGCAGGATTGCCTTTTACAACGCTGTTTGCAGGCACGCTTTTAACAACTACACCGCCCATACCAACTATGCAATTATCGCCTACAGTGAGATTTTCTCTTATTGTTGAATTTCCCGATATCAAGCAGTTCTTGCCGATCTTAACACCGGAAAAGAGTGCGACGCAGGTAGTAATCAAACTGTTTTCGCCTATATACACGTTACCCCCAACAAAGTTCATATCGCCTATTCTTACACCCTCGCAAATAACGGTATCGTCAATATCACCCCTGTCTACGGTGCTTCCCGAAGCTATTCGAACATTGTTCCCTATGGTAACTCCGCCAAACTGGGGAGGTGCTATTCCTAAGCCTGTTTCATCACGGTCCAAAGTCAAGGAATCAGAGCCAATAACCGTGTTTTCGCGGATGGAAACATTATCGCCGATTGTCACATTGCCGATTATTTTGGTACCTACACCAATATATACGTTTTTGCCCAATGTAACTCCGCCCGAAATGTAAGCATAGGGCATAATCACGCTGCCTTCGCCTATCTTTGCGTTTTCGGATATGAAAGCACCGTCCACGCATTTGATATTCTCGTCCTTGGGCAGATAATAGCTGATGCTGTTTTCTTTAAAAAATCTGCAATATGAAAGGCGTGCATTTTCGCTCTTTACAAAAGCGTGTTTTTCTTCAAGACTTGAGGAAAATTCAAAAGAATCAGGACAAAAGACAAGACATTCTTTGACTTTTTCAAGACTTTCTACAGCTTTTTGACACTCACCGTCTGAAACGAAAATCACCGAGTTGTCTTTCGGGTTATCCAAAGATGCAGGTCTTTCAACACAGAAATTTTTCGTAGGAACATATGCGGATACATTAACGCTGAAAAATTCTTTTTCCAAAATAATACCACCTTTGTCAGGAATTTTGTGTGGATAAATGTTTTTAGAACTTAATCTCTCTTACGAGTGCAAAAGCTTCTGCAGCCTTGCATCCGCAAATCATGCCACGGTATTTTGCGAGTGCTTCAAGTGCCTCAAGGCTTCTCGGATTCGGGAACGGTGACATCTGAGTTTTATAAAACGCCATTGCCTTGAGCTTTGTTTCAAGATGGTCGGTAATATCGTTGTAAACATTGGGAAGGAAGTCCGTTACCACACCGGGAATGTTCCAACCTGTTTCGGAGGGTGTTTCGTAGCAATATACTCTGCGTACGATATTCTTGCCCCTGGGACGCAACGCAACCATGGCTGCACTTGTTACAACATTATGGTCCTTGTGCATATCGCCGTAGTGGGGAATGTATACTTCCTCAGGCTGAATTCTGTTTACTACTTCGCCAATTTTTCTGTTGAATTCAATTCTGTTAATCTCTTCAAGATGTGTGGATTCAAGGCCCAAAAGGATTGTTTCTTTTATGCCTAAGAACTTATGGCATGCAAGTGCTTCCTCGTCACGCTCTTTTAAAAGTTCTTCCGAATAAAGCTTTCTTGAGCCTCTTGCTACGACGCAAACATAAACCTCATTACCATTTGCAATGTGCTTTGCAAGCGTTCCGCCCAAGCCCAATATTTCATCATCAAGATGCGGTGCAAAAACCAAAACTTTCATATAATTACCTCATTTCTTTACTTTGCCGGATTACCTTTAACAATAGTGTCGGACGGTACCGTCCTCGTAACGACAGAGCCCATGCCAACTATGCAGTTATCGCTGACATCGACATGGTTTCTTATGATTGAATTGCCCGATACTATTGAGTTTTTACCTATGACTACACTACCCATGAGTGCAACATTTGTGACTATAAATGCCTTTTCGCCTATCTGATTGTTGTGACCTATCTCATTCTGATTGCCGATTCTCGCACCGTCACAAATAACGGTGTCATCTATGGCACCTCTTGCAATAATGCAGTTTGAAGAAACGCGTACATCATTACCTATAACAACTTTACCGAGCTGGGGCATTGTGAAAACTTTGCCGTTCTCATCCCTGTCGGTGGTTAAGGAATCCGAGCCAATAACGCAATTCTCGCGGATCACAAAGTTATCACCTATTACGACCTCGCCCATTATCTTCGTTCCCGTGCCTATATATGCATTTTTTCCTATCGTAGTTTCGCCTGAAATGTAGACTTCGGGCATGATCACACTGCCCTCACCTATCTTTGCTTTCGGGGAAATCATGGCACCATTAACAAACTCAACCTCTTCTCTTTTGGGATAGGAGGTTATGCCGTTTTCTTCAAGGAACTGACAGTACCTTAAACGCGGATACTTACATTTAAAAACAGCGTGTCTTTGCGTAAGAAAATCCGGCATTTCAAAGTCTTCAGGCCAGAAAACAAGACAATTTTCAACTTCTTTGAACTTGTGAGCAAGCTTTTCAACATATGCCTGCATGATGAACATTACCGAATTATTCTTGGCATTACCCAAAGAAGCCGGTCTGTATACAAAGAAATCCTTTGATGAATCGTATTTTGATACATTGATTTTAAAAAAATCTTTCGCCAATGTAAAACCACCTTTACATGAATACGGCTTGCAAGGAATATTCTCGCCAAATAAGCATAGAAATCCCCAAAATCCTTTTTCTAATATATCTGAGGTTTTTGGCAAAGTAAAGTCATCGAGGGAAATGTTAACAATAATGTCATTTGTTTTTGATTCTCTGAAAAACACAGTAAAAAAACAGAACTCGCTTCTGCTGAATTCTGTTTTTACTTATTCAATATTCGTTCTTACTTATCAGTTCATTTAGAGCTCCACAGGCAAAAACTCAATGTCAAGCTTCTTTGCAAACTCAATTAAATCAGGTTTTATATCTAACTGACTGTTATAAATCCTTACAAGATATTTATCATTAAACACAAAATATATATAATGATTTATGTCCTTGCCGTATCTGTAATTTTCAATTATGCTGTACGTTTGCCCGTTCTTTAAAGTTATTTGCTCCGTGCTTTGAGCTAAAGCCTCCGCAATTTCCTGCGGATTCTCTATGGCATAAAATGATATGGTGGGAAAGAATCCATATTCCTCATCCTTATATGCGTCTATAGAATAACTGTATCCGCGTTTTTCTTGAGTGTTCTCATGTCCAAAATATGCATACACATTAAACATTTCCGCATCTTTACCGTCGAGAGTAGGAACATATATTCCGCCCTCATCCTTTATTTCATCAATGAGCGTTTGAGACCTTTCGGGATATTCCTTATTTTCGTCCTCTATCCATGCTTTAAACTCTTCCGTTGTTTTGAACGACTTGATGTAGGACGGACTCTTCGTGGGATTAACCACGGTTATGGGGTCCTCTATTTCCTTTACCTCGATGGGTTCAATTTCAAATCTCAATGTTTTTGCAACCTCAAAAACATCTTTTTCCGATGTATCGAAGAGGTCAAAATGCACTACAAAGCGGTCATTGTAAATGAAATGCAGTCTTTCTCTGTCGGGATAGCCTTCGCCGCTTTCATAGTGATAGCCGCTATAGCTTACACCGTTTACTTCAAATGTTTCCATGTACTGATTAATAGCTTCTTTTTGTTCATCGCTTATCTTACCATACTTGCCAAAATGATAGCTTGCAAAATCTTCCTTTGCCGCTTGCTGGTCTTCTTTGTCAATGAGATATATCCAGCAGATACCGCTTAATTCTTTGGACATGAAGCGGTATGAATACCCCTTTCCTTCTGCAACCCAGTTTTCTGCACCGAAGGTGATCCTTATTCCGTTTTCAAGAATATCAAGCAAGCACAAATCGCCTACATAGGGAACGAGCATTCCTCCGTCCTCTGCTATTGCCTTAATCCATTCAGCAGGCCTTTCATGGTCATTTTTTTCTCTGCTGTTTATCCATGTTTTAAGTTCTTCTATCGTATAAAAGTGGTCCTCATTATAGTAAGGCGGAGCTACGTATGTAGGTGTCCTTTGCGGTATAGGTGTAGCGGTAACAGAAGATGTGGGTGTGGGTGTATTTATAACTGCATGGGTGGGTGTAGGTGTAGTTTCAGGTGCTACATATGTGCCGATAATTATCTTCTGAAGCATACTCAAGTCTCTCGAATTAACAACACCGTCTTCATTGATATCGCCCAAAAGACCTGCGTTTGCAGTCTGCGGTTTTGCAAAAACGCCAAAGCAGGATAATATCAAAACTGCCGACATTAAAACAACCAATGCTTTAGTAACTTTCTTGAGTTTTCCGTTCATTTTTCATTCCAGCCTTTCTTGGTTTGTTATACTCATGGTACTTTACCAAAACATTCTTTGTCAATGATTTTTTGTAATTTTTTTATAATTTATTTTAATTGTGGCATAAATTTGTCACCATTTTGGCATGATTGCTTTTTTATGACTTATTTCACACAAAAAGCCTCCGTCACCTTGTCGTGACGGAGGCTTTAATATTACCCAATTTGTTTTCCGTCGCTTTTTCAAAAGCGACCGGGGGGGCAGGAGCAGCGCCCCGCAAAAACTATATATTCTTAATAGTGTCGATAATTCTGCCGTCGCGGTAGACAACATTTGCAACGACCTTGTCGCCCACGGGAATCGGAGCAGGTATACCTGCAAGCTTTTGTGCCTTATCCTTAAGCTCGTGTATGTCAACTATCGGAAGCCTTGCATCAATAAGACGCTGTTTAAGTTCTGCTCGCTTCGGGTTTACGGCAATGCCGTGCTGTGTAACGAGAACATCAACGGTATCACCGGGTGTTGATATGCAGGTTACTCTGTCCGATACTATCGAGAGCCTTGAACGAAGAAGCGGAGCAACTATCATTGAGAGCTTTGCGCCCTGTGCGGTATCACTGTGTCCGCCACTGCCGCCCATTATTTTACCGTTTGAGTCGGTATGAACATTTACATTAAAGTCAGTATCAACCTCGGTTGCACCAAGTATAACAACATCGAGCTTGTTTACTTTTGCATCGATATTATCGGGTGATGCATACTGTATCGCCGAGATTTCCTCATGGCAGGGATTTGTGCGGATTGACTCGACTGCATCAAGGTCAAAGCATTGAACATCATAAAGCTTATCAAAGCAGCCCTCTTTCTGCATATCCACAAGGTATCCTGTTATTCCGCCGAGTGCGAAGCTTCCGCGGATTTTCTTTTCAAGCATGATATCCTTGAGATACTTTGCAGCAGCGAGCGATGCACCGCCTGCGCCTGTCTGAAAGCTCATTCCGTCTTTCAAAAGTGAGGAAGCTTCAATTATGCGTGCGGCATATGAAGCCATAACCAAGCCGACAGGGTCCCTCGTTATTCTCGTGGTACCTGAAACTATGCCTGCAACATTGCCGATGCTTTCAAGCTCTACAACATAGTCAACTCTATCGCCTTTAATTGACGGATTTTCAAGCTCTGTTTCAACAAGGTTATCGGTTATTACAACAACACGCTTTGCATACTGTGCATCGGAAAAAGCATAGCCCAATGAACCGCAGGCACTCTTGCCTATTTTGCCTGTGCAGTTGCCGAATTTATCGGAAGTAGGTGCTGCAATGAATGCAACATCAACGGGAGAACTGCCATCTGCAATGGTGGAGCCTCGGCTTCCGTGCGTGCGGAAAGTTACGGGCTTTGCAAGAATACCGCTTGATATGGCTGCACCGATTTTTGCACCCATGTACGCAGTTTCAAGCTCTGTTACGACACCGTTCCTGATGTGGTCAAGCAAGGGCTCGTGAACATCAAAAAGCGAGCTTGCGTTTATCTTTATATCGCGAATACCTGCTTTTGCGACCTCTGCCATTACAGCATTTAATACATAGTCACCGTTTCTCAGGTGATGATGGAAGGACAAAGTCATTCCACTCTTTACACCAATAAGCTTTACAGCTTCTTCAATACTGCGTAAAACCTTACTCATCTATGTCCACCCCCAACTCGCGTGCTGCCTGTAATACCTGTTCTGCTCTTGCAACTATGGGTGCATCTATCATCTTGCCTTTAAGTGATACAACCCCCAAGCCCTCTGCCTTTGCTTTTTTGATAGTACGCAATACCTCACTTGCATACTCGATTTCCGCCATTGTGGGTGAAAATACTGTGTTTATCGCGTTTACGTGCCTCGGTGATATTGATGCTTTGCCCGTAAAGCCGAGTGATTTTGCCAAGGCTGCATCCTTTTTCAAGCCTTCGTCATCGTTTACATCGGTGAACGGAGTGTCATAGCAAGCAATCTTTGCAGCCTTTGCAGCGCAAACAATTCTGCCTCTGCTGTATGCAATCTCGTTACCCTCTTTTGTACGCTTGCAGCCAAGGTCAGCAGAAAGATCCTCTGCTCCCAAAAGAACAGCAACCACTCTACTGTGTGAAGACGCAATAGCGTATGCATTTTCAATGCCGAGTGCCGTTTCAATCAACGGAATAAACTTGATTGTTCCTTCTTCCATACCGCACTCTTTTTCACGCTTTGTGACGAGTTCATCATATGCGAGGACATCTTCCCTTGAACTTACCTTGGGGAGCATGAGCATTGACGGCTTTGTAGGCACTATCTCATTTATGTCACTTGTATAGAAAGGTGAATCAAGCGGATTTATACGAACAATAACCTCGCTCTTTGTATATTCAAGCGTTGATATCGCATTTCTTACAAGAATTCTTGCCGCGTCCTTTTCAGCAGTTGAAACAGCATCCTCAAGATCAAGAATAATACTGTCAGCACCCAAAAAATCAGCGTTTAAAAGCATACCCGCGTTATTGCCGGGCATAAAAAGCATACTTCTTCTCATGCTTCCACCTCACTTGCTCTCTTTATTGCAGTTTCAAGACGTGCTCGGATTACACAGTCAAGTGCACCATGGTCATTGAGTGAAACCTTTGCCGCCTTTACATCCATTTTATCGAGCATATCCTTTACCGTGTTTTTGATATCCTCACCAAACTGAGCATATACTATCGACTCAATTTCAATCTTTAAAGTATCCGATTCTTCGATTTCAACGAATACATCGTTTGACTCAAGCGTTCCTGCAACAGCACTCTTTTTTATATCCATTTTTTCACCGTCCGTACAGATTTTTGCATCGCACATACGACACGATTATATTATACTCTTGCAGTTTAAGAGAGTCAACGCGGACGGCGGTATAAAATGACACAATTTTTTCACTTTAAGTCACTGTAAAAAACGGTATTTGTACTTGAAATTCATCTCATTTTTACATATATTTGATATGTGAAGTGTTATAATATATAATATAAACATGAAAGCTTGACTTTTCTTGAAAGTGCACACTCGATTTTGAGTGTCTGAGGATATAAAATGGACTTTTTTGCAAGGTTTGTAACAAAACATAAAAAAGCCATAATCATAATATTTGCGGTGCTCTCGGTGGTATCACTCATTGTGCAGACGCAGGTTCCGATCGTCTACAATCTTTTGGCATATCTCCCCGGCGAAGCGCCCTCTACCATTGCGCTCAATACAATGAATGAGGAATTCACGGGGGCTATTGATAACGCGCGTGTAATTGTGCCCAATGTCACGGTGCAGGAAGCCTTGGTATATAAAGACCTTATCGCAAATACCGAAGGCGTTGTAAAAGTCACATGGCTTGATGATAATGCAAAGATCACAGAGCCTCTTGAAACCCTCGACCAGGCAGTAGTTGAGCAATATTATAAAGACAATTTTGCAGCAATGTCCGTTGTAATAGAGACGGGCAAAGAGGTTGAAGCAATAGCCGCATTGCAGGAGCTTGTCGGTGACCCCAACTTAGTCACGGGTGAAGCCGCAAACAGCGCAGCTTCGCAGAATGCAGCCGCCACGGAGGCAGTTTTGATAATCGCATTCTTAATCCCCATCGTACTTATAATACTCATATTTGCTACGACCTCGTATTTAGAACCTGTCATAATACTTCTCGGCATCGGTGCATCCGTATTCATCAATATGGGCACAAACATTTTCCTCGGAAGCTTGTCATACATAACCTCATCGGTAGCTCCGATATTACAGTTGGCTGTTTCGCTTGACTACGCGATTTTCCTGATTCACAGCTTTGCAAAGCACAGGAAAACAATCGAAAATCCCGAGGAAGCAATGCGTCACGCAATCAAAGAGTCGTTCCCTGCGGTTTCCGCAAGTGCGCTTACTACATTCTTTGGTTTCATTGCTCTCTGCTTCATGCGCTTTAAAATCGGCATCGATATGGGACTTGCCCTTGCAAAAGGCATTGTATTGAGTCTTTTGTCCTGCATGGTATTCCTGCCTGCGCTCACGCTTGCTTTTCTTCCCCTTTTTGAAAAGACAAAGCACAAACCGTTCATGCCGTCTTTCCGCAAGGTTGGCGTTATGGCAACCAAGATAAGAATAGGTGCTTTCTTACTCGTGCTTGCACTTATTATCCCCTGCTTTATCGCAAAATCTAAAATCAACTTTTCATATGGTACAGGCATGAGCAGTGATAATGCTGTATACCAGATTGACGAAAACACTTCCATCCCCGTATCATCGATCTTCGGACAGGCTTCCCCCATTGTAATACTCGTTCCGCGCGGTAACCCTGCAAAGGAGGACAGACTCTCCCGTGAGCTTCAATCCGTTAATGAGGTAGCCTCCGTTGTTTCATATGCCACAATGGCAGGCATTGAAATACCAACAGATTATCTTGACAAGGAAACCCTTTCGCTTTTGTATTCTGACGATTACAGCCGCATAATTCTTTATGCCGATATTCCGACCGAGGGCACCGAGGCATTCTCGCTCGTTGAAAAGATACGTGCAATTGCGGACAAGTACTACCCCGGCGAGGCTTTGACCTGCGGTGAAAGCGTAAATGTCTATGATATGAAGGATATCATCACCGAAGACAATTCGGTTATCAATATGCTTGCAATAGTTGCTATAGGCATAATACTTGTGATTACATTCAAGTCATTGTCACTTCCGATACTGCTCATACTCACAATTGAGTCGGGTATCTGGATAAACCTTTCTGTGCCGTATTTTTACGGTGACATAGTTTGCTACATAGGCTACCTTGTCATCAACACGGTACAGCTTGGTGCAACTGTTGACTATGCAATACTTTTTACCGACCACTACCTGCAAAACCGCAAGCGTGCATTCCCCGTAACAGCCTGTGTTATGACGATTTCGGAAACACTTCCGTCGATACTCGTATCAGGGCTTATACTCACGTTTGCAGGCTTCCTTATAGGTCTTGTTTCGGCAAACGGTGTAATCAGCCAGCTCGGTACACTTTTGGGAAGAGGTGCCCTCCTATCAATGTGCATGGTACTCTTCTTCCTGCCTGCACTGCTTTCGCTGTTTGATAAATTCATCGGTAAAACAACTTGGAACTCACACTTTTTAAAACGAGAAAGGAGAAGACGCCGTGAAAAAAGCAATTAAAAAAACAGTCCCGATAATACTTGCACTCTTACTGCTTCTTCAATCCGTTTCGCTTACCCTTGCTCTTGGTGAAGCAAACAGCAAGGAGGAAGTTGTTTATGCCAACCTCACAAACTCAGGCGAGGTTGAAAAGGTTTATATTGTAAATATTCTCAATGTAATAAAAACAGGGCTTTTGCTTGACTACGGGCACTACACCGAAGTATTGAACCTGACAGATACCGAGCCCATAAAGCTCAACGGTGCAAAAATCGTTCTGAATCCCTCAACTCTCGGCAGATTTTATTATCAGGGCTATCCCAAGTCTTTGGATCTTCCATGGAATATTGATATTTCCTACTTTTTAAACGGTGAACAGATAAACGCCGAAGCCCTCGGCGGTGCAACGGGTCAGCTTGAAATCAAGATAAAGACTACTCGCAACGAAAAGACGGATCCCTCGTTCTTTGAAAAGTATATGCTCCAGATGTCTGTAACATTGAGCACCGAGCGTTGTGCAGACATCACCTGTAAGCAAGCAACCTTTGCAAACGTCGGCAAAGACAAGCTTCTCACGATAATGGTGCTTCCCGGCACAGATGGCGATATTTCAATAACTGCCGATGTTGTCAACTTTGCGATGGACAGTATTTCAATAAACGGCGTAAGCTTTAAGCTTGCACTTGACAGCGGTCTTATAGACTCGTCCCAGTTCTCATCACAGTTTGGTGCATTGGCATCGGGCGTTAATGAGCTTTATGACGGTGCAGTGCAGCTTGAAAACGGTGCAAAAGAGCTAAGCAAAGGTCTTAACACGCTCCGCAAGAACTCATCGAGGCTCTTATCGGGTGCTTCACAGCTCACCAAGGGTATGGACGAGCTTGCAAAAGGAATAAAGACACTCGCTACAGAAGTTGATAAGATAACAGAAACCGTAAACTCAATGGTCGGCTCAAGCTCCGATATTGAGGAGGGGCTTGACAAGATAGGCGCTGCAATACTTCTTGATGCAAACAAGCGCCTCAAAGACATTTGCGGTTCTTCCGCCCCCACTCTCACATGGAAAAACTATAAGCGTGTACTTGAAGGTCTCATTTCTTCAACCGGCAAGACCGAGCTTTCAGACATGCTTGCAATGCTCACATCGGTTGACCTTGTTCTCAATAACTTAAACGCAAACAGCGACGATATTGTAAAAGGTGCAAAGGAATTGACAGGCGCTGTCAAAGAGCTCAACACAGGCGCATCACAGCTTTCAGACGGTATGCGTGAATTGAGTGTAGGAATCAACGAGTTTGCAGACGGTATAATATTGCTCGACGATGGTGGCAAAGCCCTATCAACAGGTGCAACACAGCTTCGCGAGGGTATTGGGCTCTTGCGTGACGGCACGAGCGGTATCGATGGCGAGGTTGAAAACACTATCTCAACCATGCTCCGTGAGCTTGCAGGCGAGGACTTCGTTCCCACCTCTTTCACAGCAAAAACAAACGATAATGTCTCCGCCGTTCAGTTCGTGCTCAAGACAGGAAGCATAAAAGCCCCCGTCGAAACAGCCCCCGAGCAGATTCAGCCCCAGCCCTCCAATCTCTGGGAGCGTATCCTCGACATCTTCGGCCTGTTCAACGGATGATATTTGCGAGGCTCCGCCCCTGCACCCCGGTCGCTTTTGAAAAAGCGACGGAAAACAAACAGAATAAAAACATATTCACCCACCGCCAAGCATGGCTGTGGGTGAATTTTCGTTCATTTGCCCTTAAAAGGGCATACATCATTAGCGGCACGCGACATCATTCCTCATTAAGCTTTGCGACATCATTTTTTCTTGTCTTATGGAATTTATATTGACAGAAAAGGTACATACATAAAAGAACGATCAAGGCAAGTACAACTAAGGCTTGAATAATATATGTTTTCCAGTATCCGTCGCTTAAACCGTTGAGTAACAACAACATCACCACAATAAAATCATACATAAGATATGCAACGGACAGTATCGGAAGCAAAATGTGTTGTTTTCGGACAGAAACTGCCGTCAAAAGCAACAATGCACAGATTAGCAAACTAAACAAAATCAGATAGTATCGCTTTTCTATCAAAGCAAGAAACATAATTCGCACAGCAGAAAAAGAACTCAAATCCATCTTGATTGGGAACCAATACATTATAAGTACATTGACAAACGAAACAACAGCCACGACATTTAATAATATCATCAGAAATTTGCGACTATACTTTAACACAGCACCGTTACCTCCCATTGAAGCCAAAAGGCTTGTTTTTTATCCGACTATAGAGTGTATCATGGAAATTTCTCATCATATTATTTTATCATCTCAATGGTATTTGAGATTTTTTTATCTCTGTCATATCATACTCATTATAATCCAATAATTCTCGCACACCATATATTGAATCTTCATCAAATGTTGGAGATAAAATAACCTCTTTTAGTGTTTTTATATGAGGATACTTCCACTTTTTCAAGAGAGGAACATTCAGGTACGGCTGAATACATCCATTTGAACTGCGGAACTTATATAATATTTTCTCGTCTGCTTTGCTTGTTTTTGCAATATAAGAATCTAATTGTTCAGTCGATAAAGCTATTACAAACCGAAACTCATTCTCAATCTCGAAATAATGATTTTTAAAGAAAATTGAAAGTACACGAAGTATAGATAGAAATATAGGCAAAACTTCTTCTTTAAACCCTGCTTTTAATTCTGCATCTGTTGCTTCCACTATGTTCTTTATAATTCTATATTTTTCTTCATCGTCATATATCACAGATCCGTATGTGTGCCACCACTTTAAATTGTCGGAACGAACAGGAATTTGATCATCTAAATAATATATAAACTTTTCAATTAGTTCTTTTAGGTCAAGACCTAAATTAGCACCTAAGCTTTTATTGTTTTTAGTATAATAATTCCACATTGTTAAGTTGTCACGATCTTTGCATAAAGACAAAACATAAAAATTCAATTTAGAACTATGAATCAAAGACTCCCATGTAAGATTTTTAAGTTCACAATCTAATAAATTCGAAATGTTGATGTTTTTTAAAACATCGTCTATGATATCAAATATTTCTTTCCCCTCGCTTCTATCATTTAACGACGTACTATTCGTGAAAAAGAAAGAATCGTTGCTGATTATTCCATTTAAACCTTCAAGATTTGTATAATGATAAATGTTTTTTATTACTTTAGGTAGCCGGTACAAATACGAGATATTTTGTCCTATTATTTTTTCAACAACTTCTATGTATTCTACGCTTTTCTCCATTTTTCTTTCCATCCCGTGAATTTTTTGAGAATATTTAATAAAACTTTATCAGTCATCATTTATCCCCTACTAATTCCTGATACATCTTCATAAGTTCTGCTACGCATGCGGATTCGGTATTGAGCTTGCCCCAAAAGCCGTAGGCTTGCATAACCGCCCTGTTGTTTGTTTGGTGTGCCTGTAATACAAAGTTAAACCATTTAAGCTTACTTTTCATATCGCAAGTGCATTGATGAGCGCACTTTTTAGTTTTTTTAAGTCCGAATCTGTTGTTAAATCATTCAAACAAAGTATATGCCTTAATTCGCAAGCATCCGAATCAAAAATATAAATATTGTCTGTGTCAATAATCATAACATTTCTATTGTAAACTTGACTGGGTGTTATCTTTACATTGCGTTTTGAATCTATATAAATTTCATCCGTGTTACAATAATTTTCTACTTGAGTTTTTATATTTGCCTCTGTTTTTATTGATAATTTAACTTCAACAGGGAGATACTTTCCGTTTATGTAGATTACATTATCGGCAAATGTATTTGGACTGTCTTGTTTTACACAGCGACATTCCTTATATATGGTTTTCCTGTCACTTATTGCACGGAGCAAATAATCAACATAATAGCTCCTGAACTGTGCTTCAAGCATAAAACTTCTGCGATATTCTTCCGTAATTCCAAGCCAATTCTCGCTGTTTATTTTAGTCAACGGCAGAGGCGTTGCCTCACTTTCCATAAAATATTGTGGGACGTCATTTTTCGAACAGATCAGCTCTTTTAGCTGAATAAATTCCTTGCCAAAAACCGGTGTAATTCCGCTTTGCCTTGATACCAATATAAAATCATTATATTCTGAAATATCTATCGGCGTATCTAAAAGCGATACCTCTATTTCGGCATATATCCTTGACCCCCAGTGATAAAAAGTTGTTTCCTCGTAATCTTCATCAAAATCCGATATATATTGTGGTGCACCGATAACCTCACCTATTGCAAAGATTTTTCCTCCATATAATTTATACAGTCCCAAACCTCTGTTTATCCAGTCTATAAGAGTCTTAAACTTTTCTTTGGAAATATTATCTCTCTCGTTGTAAAGTTGTGTTCTTAACTTTGTTATTGTACTTTTTGCCGTTTTTGAATGCATAAAGAAAACAATGTCACCAATTTTCGCCCACCTTGGCGAAGTCCACACCGTTTCAGCTTCTTGCAAAATATCTTCTACAGGGTAGCATCCATGTTCTTCAGCAAACCAATATAATTCATCCAATGTTTTCGGAAACGATATATTATTTATAAAAGATTGAACTATATTATTAGAGCGTTCCGCCAAACCACGCTTCACTTGAAAAGCTTTCATTGTATTACTTTCAAAACTGGTAATCATATCTTCTCCTGCTAATGTACGCTTTTATAACAATACATCCGTCATTTTCTGACGAAAATGCCACATCCCTTTACACAAAGGAGGTAGAAGCACCGATGTTTGTTATAGTTCTTCCCCCCTGCTTGTTTTTGCCGGCTTTTTTCAAAAAGTCGGCAGAGGCATGGGGACAGCGTCCCCATGAAAAATCACTGCGCAAACTGGCTGTTATAAAGTTCTGCGTAGAAGCCACCCTTTTGCATGAGTGCTTCGTGGTTACCTGTTTCGATAACGTCGCCATCCTTCATGACCAAAATGAGGTCTGCATTCTTGATGGTTGAGAGTCTGTGTGCTATAACAAAGCTTGTTCTGTCCTTTGTAAGTTCGTCCATTGCTCTTTGAATTATCGCCTCTGTTCTTGTATCGACCGACGAGGTTGCTTCGTCAAGTATGAGCATGGGGCTGTTCTGGAGCATCGCACGTGCTATTGTAAGAAGCTGTTTCTGACCTGATGAGATGGTCGTGCTTTCGGACAAAACAGTATCAAAGCCGTTCGGGAGTGACTTTATAAACCTGTAAACACCGCACACACGGCAAACCTTAACGAGCATTTCATCGGTTACATTTTCAAGGTTATATACAAGGTTTTCCCTTACTGTTCCTTCAAAGAGCCATGTATCCTGTAAAACCATTGCAAAAATCTCGTGCAGATTTTCACGCCTGATGTCCTTTATATCAACACCGTCAATTGTAATCTTGCCGTCATTTATCTCATAAAAACGCATAAGAAGATTTACCATTGTAGTTTTACCTGCACCGGTGGGGCCTACGATTGCTACCTTCTGCCCTGCCTTTACGCTTGCAGAGAAGTTCTTGATTATTATTTTATCCTTATTATTCGGGTATGAGAACTTGACATTTTTAAACTCAACATTGCCCTTTACATTGCTGATCGTCTTAGTCTTGTGACTTTCGTCTTCAAGCTCGTCTGCATCGAGGAAATCAAACACTCTGTGTGCCGAAGCAGCTGCAACCTGCATATTTGTCATGCCCTGTGCAATCTGCGTCAAGGGACCTGTAAACAGGCGTACATAGAGTATGAAGGCAATTATTGTACCGAACTTGATAACGCCTGACATCGCAAGCAATGAACCGATAACGCAAACCAGAACATAGCCGACGTTGCCCACAACGTGCATTACAGGCTGCATAGCACCCGATATGAACTGCGAACGCCATGCCGAGTCGTAAAGCTTTGTATTGAGCTCCAGAAAGCGTGCTTTCAAGCCCCTTCCTGCGTTTGAAATACGTACTACCTCATGCCCTGTATACATTTCTTCAATAAAGCCGTTAACATTGCCCAAGTTTTCCTGCTGTGCAATAAAATACTTCTGTGAGTTTTTCATTATAGCAAGCATTATTATAAGCCCGACAAATGTTACACCAAGTATGCAAAAAGCAAGACGCCACTGTTCAATAAACATCATCAAAAGACAGCCCAAAAACTGTGCAAGTGCGCTTACAATGGTGGGCAGACTGTTTGAAAGCCCCTGCTGGAGTGTTGAAACATCGTTTGTCATACGACTTAATATATCGCCGTGTGAATTGAGGTGGAAATACTCAAGCGGAACTTTATTTATCTTTTCAGACAGTTCGCCACGCATACGCTTTGATATTTTGAGTGTAACAGTTGCCATGATAAAGTGCTGAACAAAATTAAACAGAGCACTTGCGCCGTACATTGCAACGAGCGTAAGACCGACCTTTGCTATAGCCTGCATATCAATCTCGCTCGTCAAGCCTTCCGCTATAATATTTGTCATCTCGCCTATCTTATCGGGACCTATTATAGTAAGTATTGTAGCAAGTGCCGACAGCACGAGTGCCAATATTATCAAAAGTGCATTCTTTTCAAGATATTTCGACACTTTCTTTATGGCAGGAATGAGCCCCGGGCTTTTTTCCGTCATCATGGGGATACCTTTTTTTCTCATCATGTTCATGTTCTGTTCCCCCTTTAGGCGAGCTCGCGCTCTGAAAGCTGTGACAAAGCAATTTCTCTGTATACATCACAGTTTTTCATAAGCTCGTCATGCTTGCCGATTTGAGCGATTCTTCCGTCATCAAGAACGAGAATTTTATCCGCATTGCGAATAGTGCTTATTCGCTGTGCTACTATAATCTTTGTTATATCGGCATATTCTTCTTCAAGCGTTGAACGTAATACAGCATCGGTCTTATAGTCAAGTGCAGAGAATGAGTCATCAAAAATAAGTATTTCGGGCTTTCTTAATATTGCACGCGCAATGGACAGGCGCTGTTTCTGTCCGCCGGATATATTCTTGCCTGCCTGTGCAATTTTGTACTCTTTTTTGCCTTCAAGCTTTTCTACAAACTCGCTTGCCTGTGCGGTTCTCAACGCCTCGTCAACCTCATCTTCCGTAAACGGCTCTTTTCGCTCACCGAAGCATACATTTTCCTTTATGCTGTCGTTAAAGAGTACCGCCTTTTGCGTAGCGTAGCCGATTTTGTCATAGAGTGCTTTAAATGTATAATCACGAACGTCAACACCATCAACCAAAACAGTACCGCTTGTCGCATCGTAGAACCTCGGAATCAAGTTTATAAGTGTTGTTTTACCGCTTCCCGTTGCGCCGATTACAGCAAGCGTTTCACCCTTGTTTACCTTGAAGCTTACATCGATTATTTCATCCTCGGATGCGCCGGGGTAACGGAAAGTAACTCCCTTGAATTCAACAGTACCAACTTCCTTACCCTCTGTTGTACTGCCCTCGCGTACTTTTGACTTTTTGTCAAGAACCGCATTTATTCTTTCTGCCGAAATGAGCGCAGGGGGCAGCATCATGAATATCATAACAAGGAGCATGAACGATATTACAACGTGGGTAGCATATGTACTGAATACAACAACATCGCTGAAAAGGGCTATTCTGTCCATAGCCATGCTCACGGGAATGGATGCAATCAAAGCTGCGCCCACCCAATAAATCGAGAGTGCAAGCCCATTCATGCCAAGCTGCATTATCGGCTGCATCAATGAAAACATACGCTGATTAAAAAGTTGTGTTTTCATCATGCGTGTGTTTACTTGGTCAAATTTTTCGTTCTGATAGTCCTCTGCATTAAAGGCATGAACAACATTTATTCCGGTAAGGTTTTCTCTTGCAACACCGTTTATTTTATCAACAAGCTTCTGCACAATTCTTACCTTGGGGATAACCTTGAGCATTATAAAGAGTACCGATGCACAGATCACAACAACAAAGCAAGCGGTAACAAACGAAAGCTCGTAGTTTTTACCTATTATTTTTGTAACTGCATAAATTGCCATCATGGGTGCTTTCGCCATTATCTGCAAGCCCATTGCAACAACCATCTGCACCTGGGTGATATCATTGGTTGTACGGGTGATAAGGCTTGGTACTGAAAAGCCGAGCATATCCTCCTGTCCCAAATCCATTACATGGTTAAAGAGCTTTGAACGCAGATTATATCCAAATCCCGATGCCGCCCTCGCCGCAAGGTATCCGCAGGCAACAGACAATAGAGCACTTATAACGGTACAAACAAGCATCTTGAGCCCCGTAAGCCAAACGAGGCTTATATCATCGTTCTGAGTCTGTATAAGTGTTGTAAGCTCACTCATGTATTCGGGGAGCAACAAATCAACATATATCTGTGCAAAAACAAGTGACAGACAAATTACCGCCATCACTATCTCGCGCTTTTTAAGATTATTTAAAAGTCTAAGCATTATTCCTCCTGATATGCATTTTTTCCCATTATGATTATTTTAGTATATTCACACCCTATCAATCAATAATTACATTGTGAACTCATGGGGAATTTTTGTGGCATACATACAGAACAGCGGCAGGGAGCATTGACTCCCTGCCGCTTACGCTTAATACAGAATTTCTATTTTTGAAGTTTTACCCTCGCTGTCAAAAGTCACATTAAGTATGCTTTCGACCGTTATATGTGATACCGATGCTGTTTCACCGTTCTTTATGATTTCGGTTTTATCATCTATCCTAAAGGTGACGGTTCCCTCCCCTTGAGTGAACACAACGTCACTCCCCATCATCGGAGGCATATCGCCCATGAACGGCTCATGCGTGCCGTTTGGCATCATGTCGGGGGGCACAGCATCCTGAGGCGGTACCATGCCGTCTATCTTTTCGCCTTTAAACGGCTTCACCTGCACTCCGCCTTCAGGTGGCGGTTTCATGCCGTCGGGCATTGAGTGTTCAAAGGGTGAAGCAAAAGGCTCACCTGTCGGATGAACAAACGGCTCTCCCGTAGGAATCGGCGGTGGCTCTTTTTGAGAAAAGTCCGTATCGTTTTTCTCTGTACTTCCGATAAGCGCGGTATACTCGCCGTCATTTATGGCTGTTACCTTAACGGTAAGCGTTTTATCCGCATACTCGCTGTTACTCTTGCAAGAAGAAAACAGCAACAAAGAAAACACAAACAACGCAAGTGTTAAAAAGAGCTTACCCTTCATCAAAATCCCTCTTATATTGCATTGATATTGAAATTATACTGACGCAATATTGACTCGATATCTGCTGCATATGCGCCAATCACCCAAACAAGAATTACTACGAGGAGTATTACAAGCGCCAAGCTTATGAGTATCCAAATAAGCTGACTGCGTGAATAGTTCTTGAGGTTCTCATTGGTGTCAGAGCTGAATGCCCATACAAGGTAAAGAACCAAAGCTACGATACCGCCCAAAACGGGGATTCTGCGCAAGAGCTCCAAGAGCATGAACTTACCGGTTGAAAGAGGCTCGCTTTTTTTACCGTCAGCATTTGTCGGTTCAAGAGTCGTCTGCATTACGGGAGGCACATCACTTGTCTGTGCTGTTTCTTCGTTTGCTTTGTTTTCTGCCTGAGCAGACTCTGCCTGTTCATTTGTCCAGGGCGCTGTGAATGTGGGTTCCTCTGTCTTGGGCATTTCGTAAGCAGGGTCAACAACAGGAGCTTCGTATGCAGGAGTTGTATTTTCGTCTGCTGAAAACGCAACTGCGGTAGCTGTTGCAGCAGCTGCCACGAAAGGAACTGCCGTCTGCGGTGCTGCTTCTTGCTGTACTTCTTCCTGTGCTGTTGACTTAGCCAAAAGCTCGTCTAAATAAGACATAGCGGATGAAACACTTTCTTCTCTTGCTGCACTTTCATCAACAGGAGCTGTGGGGGCAACGGGTGCAGGCTCTGCTACAGGAGCTGCATATACAGGCACAACCGGTGCAGTGTAAGCAGGCTGTGCCGCAACTTCTTCAAAAAATGACGGTGTTGTATCTGCAAAAAACTGCTGTGTGTTTTCTGTCTGAGGTGCTGTTTCTATTTTTCGTTCGGGTAACTTTGTACCGCAAACATCACAAAAACGATCTCCCTCACGACATTCCGTCTGACAATATTGACATTTCATGGTATTTCCCTCCTAAAGTAAACCAAATATTATTAAATCAAATAATTTTCAAGTGAAGCTATTAAACTGTCAAAAATGCCTGTTGCATACAACACAACCAACATTATAACAACAAATACAAAGAGAAGCGGTATGCAAATCAATTTTGCTATTGCATAATTGCGCCTGTTCGGATTTCCGTTTTTATTAAAAGCCCAGATAAAAAGCAAAATAAGGTTAATAACAGGAACATACATCAAAAGCTCCATTGCCGTAAACTGACCGCGTGTTACGGGTTTTACACCATCGCTCTCCTTATTGTTCAAAAGCGGGAAAACCTCGTTTTCTCTCTCTTGAGAAGCTTCAACAGTTTCAACCTTTTGAGTTCTTTCGCTCCTTTGAGGCTTTTGCTTTTTAGTCTCAGGATACTCTAATTTTTGAGGTATGGGCTCCGGTGGACTTTTAAGCTTTTCTTCCTTTGTTTCATCAAAAGGATTTGCAAAAGGCTCCTTCTTTACCTCGCTCTGTGCAGTTTTATATTCTTGCCCAGATACGGTATAAGCAGCACCGTTTACAGGTGTGCTTTGCGGTTGTGTTCTTCCATTTGCAGTAAAGTCTGTATTCTGTGCAGGCCGACTTTGCGGCTTTGGATTCTCCGTCAAAAGCATAGAACCGCAAATATTGCAAAAGAGCAATCCCTCACGACATTCGTTAAAACAATTCGAACACTTCATTTTTGCATCCTTTCATAAATACGCAGTAATTTATATATTTATATTTATACCGATTACATTATATCATTTACCCTAAGAATATTACAAACTATATTTTATTTGTTCACAAATAGATAAAACTGTTGTATAATGACTGTGTATTTTTTTGGAGGAGTTTGCTATGAAAAAATCGTTTTTTATATTTCTTTCGTTAATTTTGTCAACAGCGTTGATTTTTGCTGTTTCAATAACATCACTTGCCGACTTCGGCGATTTTTCAGGCGATACCGACTGGGGCGGAAGCAGTTTTGGCGGAAGCAGTTGGGATAGTGATTGGGACGATGATTGGAGCAGCAGCAGTAATTCAAACTATTACACAGGCTCAACCTCAAGCTCAGATAATGACGATTCAGGTATTGGACTCTTACCTGTTGTAGTCGTTGTCGCAATAGTCCTTATCATCGTATTCGGTCGCAAAGGCAAGGGCACAACACCGTCTGCTCCTACGGTAAATGTTCAGGTATCACAGACTCCTGTCACACATACCATGGCAGAGCTTAAGCTTCAGGACCCCGATTTCTCGGAAGAGGCATTGAAAGAAAAGATAAGCAACCTCTATGTTCAGCTCCAGAACGGCTGGCAGGCAAAGGATCTCTCATCACTTCAGAATACGATGACCGATGCCTTCTACAACCAGATGGACCGTCAGCTTCAGGCTTATAAGCTTGCAAATCAGACAAATAAGATTGAACGCATTGCTGTTTTGGGTGTTCAGCTGATGGGCTATAATGAAGACGATACGAACACAACGGTTGTTGCAAAGCTTGACACACGCATAGTTGACTATGTTGTTGACGATAACACAGGTGCAGTAATTCGCGGAAGCCAGACAGCGGAGAAATTCATGACATATGAATGGACTCTCGTTCGTGCAAAGGGTGTTAAGACAGGTACGCAGGCCGACGGATCAACGGTTCGCTGTCCGTCGTGCGGTGCTCCCATGAATATAAACTACTCTGCAAAATGCGAATTCTGTGGCAGCGTAGTAAAGTCCAACGACTACGATTGGGCACTTTCGGGAATGAAAGGTCTTTCGCAAAGAACAAACGGCTAAACTTTAAGCTCAGATAAATGGGCAGGAGCCAAACTCCTGCCCTGTTTTTCAAAGGATACAGTATGTCAGAAGGAACAAAAGATAACAAACAGAATGAACAGTCATTATCAAAGTTTTCACTCACGGCGGTATTGCTTTTGGCACTCGTCACGGTTCTTCTTGCAGCACTTGCGGTTGTAGTTTTAAAATACACTTCCGCACAAAGGGGTGTTAACGCAAGCGAGCAGGCAGGCACGCGAGCAGCGACGGAAGCAATAAATTACCTCAAAGAGCAAAGCTTCAGTTCGCTTAATTTTCCCAATCAGGGAATCATTTTTGACAACATAACTTTTAATGATATATTTACATCAAAAAACTTTGCAAACATAGTTTGGGACTGTAATTTGAGCAAAACAGGCTACGATTTGACGTTCACGGCAGTTCCGCTTTCAAAAAGCGAATTTCAGCCGTCTGAGCTCTCGGTCTCGTTCGAGCTTCCGTCGGGATTAAACGGTGGGCTTTCGATAACGCACTTCTCCCTCTCCTTTTCTGATGGCTCGCATCACTCATTCGGCATCAACGATGCAACACCGTCGGACAGATATTTAAGTTCAATTCGCACACAAAACGCTTTTGAAACATATATCTGCACGCTATTTTCGGAGCTTGGCAATCTTCCTGTTGAATCAGCAACAAGTTCCTCTCACAAAGCTTTTGTTCTTTAAGCATCACATAAAAACAGCTCTTGCAACAATGCTTGAGCTGTATTTTTATATTAAAAACTATCTTTCGTTAAGAACAACAATGCACATTAAAGCTCCGCTTTCTTTGCTATACATACAGACTGTATGTTTTTTGTCATCTCGCGAATACTTGCAAACTGCAGCAACATCGCTTAATTTCATTGCGCGCCTGTATATTATACGCATATTTGAATAATTGTTCTTTTTATATACGTCTTCGGGCAGAGCTTCGAGTGCAAAATCAAGATAATTAAGATTGTGAACATGCTCATTAAAATCAATATCACTTCGTCTTAGCGGCAATATGACCTCTCTTTCAAACTCCTTCGGCTCATGCACAATGCCTAAGGTTGTCTCATCATACACCGACTTGTCTTCAGGCTTATACTTTTCTATTATGTCCTCGGTTATTCTCAAAGGAAGCCCTGTCTTTCTGTCAATCAGCATGAACTTTATAAGCACTTCAACCAGATGTTTTCCGTCTCTGTCGCAAATCAAAGCACCGCGTTTTACGCTTCTTGTATTATCAGCCATATACGACCATGTGCTTACAGTAACCTTTTCGCAATAATCGGGAACTCTTAAAAGCTTCATATTCCACTCAACAATAACCCATGTAATACCGTTATTTACGCTTGAATCAATAACATTGTCATTGGCTCTGTCAGAATGGAGTGAAGCAACATTTTCTATGGCTCTCAATATGCCCTTGAGCGACATCTTCATCGAGTTTTCGCAATCCTCAAACGCAACTTCGTAATCCCTTGTATAAATCAATTTAAAATTCTCCCATCAAAAGTAATCAGTGCTTACATTATAGCAGAAAATTCCTCCCTTTGTTTTACAATACTGTGAAGAAATTGAAACAAAAGCAATTTCACAATTCGCATAAATCTCCTCTGCCAAACACAAAATAAAAATATAGCGGAGGTGCATTTATGAGCAATCGATTACAAAACGAAACGAGTCCTTATTTGCTTCAGCACAAGGATAATCCGGTCGATTGGTACCCTTGGTGTAATGAGGCATTTGAGCGTGCAAAAGAAGAAGATAAGCCCATCTTTTTAAGCATCGGATACAGTGCGTGTCATTGGTGTCACGTACTGGCCCATGAAAGCTTTGAAGATGAGGAAACTGCTAAGTTGCTAAACGAATACTTTATATCAATCAAGGTGGATAAAGAAGAACGCCCCGACATTGACAGCGTATACATGGCGGTCTGCCAAGCCTTCACGGGAAGCGGAGGATGGCCTACCAGCATTTTTATGACAGCGGACCAAAAGCCTTTTTTTGCAGGAACATATTTCCCCAAAACTTCGCGCGGCGGCATGATAGGTTTTCGCGAGCTTTTACTCATGATACATGAAAAATGGGTTCACGATCGTGATATGCTTTTAAAACAGTCTGACAATATCATTGAGTTTCTGAAAAGGCAAGGAACCGCATCTTCCTCTTCCAATATCGACCTTTTACAATTAGCGGTCGAGCAATACGGTCAGTTTTATGACAAAAAACACGGCGGTTTTGGGCAGGCTCCCAAGTTTCCTACACCGCATAATTTGCTGTTTTTGCTTGATTATTACGAGCGTTATAACGAGGACATATGCCTCGATATGGCGGAAAACACGCTTCTTTCAATGTACCGTGGCGGAATATTTGACCATATTGGCTTTGGTTTTTGTCGCTATTCAACGGATGAAATCTTTCTCGTTCCGCATTTTGAAAAAATGCTGTATGACAACGCTCTTTTAATACTCGCCTACTGCAAGGCTTACAGCATAACAAAAAAGGAGCTGTATCTTGAAATTGCCGAAAAGACCGCAGATTATATTCTTAATGAGATGACATCAAAAGAAGGCGGTTTTTTCAGTTCACAGGATGCCGACAGTGAATGCAAGGAAGGAAAATATTATTTGTTCACTCCAAGCGAAATTATCGGTGTGCTCGGTCAGGAAACGGGTGAACGCTTCAATCACCATTTTGATATCACGGACAGAGGTAATTTTGAGGGGAAGAATATACCGAATCTGCTTAAAAGCACAGTTTCAGATAAATCATTTGAACCTTTTTTGCCCGCACTTGGAGATTACCGCAAGAAACGATATTTCCTCCATCGCGACGAGAAAATCTTAACATCGTGGAACAGCCTTATGATTGCTGCTATGTCGAAGCTGTATCTTACAAGCAAAAAAGAGATATATCTTTGTGCTGCCAAAAATGCTGACAGCTTTATACAGCAACACCTTTGCGAAGCTGATACGCTCTATGTCAGCTTTCATTCAGGTAAGCGCGGTGTGAGAGGCTTCTTGGATGATTACGCCTCATACATATTCGCACAGCTTCACTTGTATCGTGCTGCATTGGAGCAGAAATATTTGGACAGGGCAAAAAAATTCTGCGATAAGGTTATATCGGATTTTTCAGGCAGCATGGGCGGATTTTATTTATACAGTAAGGAACACGAGGAGCTTATTCTCCGCCCGAAAGAAACTTATGACGGTGCTGTTCCAAGTTCAAATTCGCTCATGGCTCATAATCTCTTTAACCTGTTTCTTCTTACAGGCGAAGAAAAATACGAAAATTTGGCAAAGACACAGATTGATTTTCTGACAAAGGAAGCTTCTGACTATCCGATCGGTCACGCAATGTTTTTAAAGGCGCTTTTAAATTACACAAAACCGCCAATGAAAATCACGGTTGTTCTTGATGAACAAACAAGCAAGGCAGACTTATCTCTTTCGCTTCCCTACGATGCTGTCGTTATACTTTTGAGCAAACCCACAGACGAGCATCCGCTTAAGATTGGCAAAACGACCTATTATGTGTGTCGGAATCAGAGTTGTCTTCCTCCGTCCAATAACTTACAGGACTTGATCTAAAGCAAGAAAGCCGATGCTTGAGCATCGGCTTTTCATCATTTAAAACTGTTTATCATCGGTCGCAGGATTATTTATAAGCTTGCCGTCTTCTGTAAAGCGTGAGCCATGGCAGGGACAATCCCATGTGTGTTCTGCACGGTTATATTTTAAAGCGCAGCCAAGGTGTGGGCATCGCGGCATGGTAGGTGTTAAAATTCCCACCATGGATTCAAATGTATTTGCCAAAAGCTGAGGACGCAAACTGCTCCGTGACGGCATAAAGATTTCCTCATATGGATTTTTCCTACCCACTACGAGGTCGCAAATCAGGGTTGATGCCACCATTGCATTTGTCATTCCCCATTTGTTAAAACCCGTTGCAACATATACATCGGGCGTTGCCCTTGAATACTGTCCGATATACGGAATGTCGTCCAATGTCATACAGTCCTGCGTTGCCCATTTTCCAACTATGCTTGCACCTTTGTAATGACTTTTTGCAAACATTTCAAGCTCCTGCCAGCAACCGCCCTGCTTTCCGGTACGGTGTCCACCGCCTCCAAGAAGCAAAATATCGCCATATGTACGGAAGGACATCCCTATATCCGATTCGTCAACATACATTCCCTCAACGGTTTGCGCACCCTTGAGTGCGATTACATAGGAACGGTGCTGATAAAGCTTAAGCGAATAACCGCCATGCTTATTAAAGATGGGAAAATGCGTCGCAACAATCAGTTTTTTGAAGTTTATCACTCCATGATTCGTTAAAGCTCTGTAAGGGTAAAATTCCAAAACTTTTGTATTTTCATAAACGGGCAGTTCTTTTGAAATCCCGTATAAGAATTTCAATGGGTGAAACTGTGCCTGATTTTTGACACGCACCGCACCTGCAACATCAATCGGAAGCTCACGGGCATCTGATAATTCGGCCTCCACACCAAGCCTTCCTAATGCCTCAATCTCTTTTTTGATTTTTTCGCAGTCGCAAAGCGAATAAACATAGGAATCCCTGTGCTCAAAGTCACAATCTACCTTTTGACAAAGCTGCTCATATTCCTCTATTGCCCCAAGCTGTGCATCAAGATACATTTTAGCCCCATGTTCACCAAAACGCTTCATCATTTTATCGTAGATCAATCCGTGACCCAAAGTAATCTTTGCCGTGGTATATCCCGTAACGCCACCGCATATTCGTTGAGCTTCAACCAAAATGCAGTCAACGCCCGCTTTTTTCAATTTGTAAGCACACAAAAGCCCCGCAATTCCACCTCCGGCAATCAAAACATCCGTACTCTTATTGCCATCAAGTGCTTCAAACTCTACAGGCGATATATCTTTCTGCCAGACCGATTCCATGCATATTCCCTCCAAACCGTAATACGGTTAGTCTTTGTACCCAAAGGCAAAATATGCATAAAAACTATTTCATTTTTGTAAGCCGTTACGGATTTGTTTTAATGAAAAGAGCAACTAAAAGCAGTATGACAAATCTGTCAGATAAATTGGAATTGGCTTACTTATTGTATTTTTCAACGATTACACCTATTACAATGGAGATGATGTAAATAACACACCAGATTGCCCACCCATAATGGCCACTCCCTTCGGGACATGTACCCAAAACCATACCTGCCACAATGCCTGCAACAAATCCCGCTGTAGTAACAGCCGAAAACTTAAACTTGCCCCAAAGAGAGGGAAATGCAGAAATCGCAAGTGCATACCAGAACAGATAACTACTGAGCAACCAACCATACAGATAACTATGTTCACCTGTTGGCATTATAGTAAATAACCAACCAATCAAGTTACCCTCACCAATATCACACCAGATAATTCTTCCTATGAGATATAACAGCGAATATACAGCAATATATCCAAATGTGATATAAACATTCCTCTTTTTCATGCAATCACACTCCTTTGTCAAATTCCAGTTTGCCTAACTGAATTATACAATCAAACGCTGTGTGTTTTCAACGATATGTGGCAAACAAGTGATGGGTGATGCCGCTACGCTGTGATAAGTAATACGACACGTTCTTACACGCACCGTAGGCGTGCATCACAAGCAAAGCCTGCATCACTCAAAAAAGTCACTTTGTCCAATAGACAAAAGCGACTTTTTTGTTGGCATACCCGGCGCGATTCGAACGCGCGGCCTTCAGAGTCGGAGCGGACACGACGGCACTTTCAACAAATCCCATAGCTAAGCCGAAAACTCGATTTTCGCCTTTGTTATGGGATTTTTCGCGTGTCTATTGCTTTCCGTTTCGTGTCGTTCTGTCTATTGTGTTATAGGGTTATTGTAGTCAAACTGTAGTCAAATGGCCTTTTTCAAAAGCCCAAATGTAGTCAAGAATGTAGTCAATGGGGTGTGTATAATAGCAAAAGTGTTGGGAGTGGGGCTGATAGAAAACAATTCCTCATTCTTGCTATATCTACATTTGATAATGTTATTATGCCGGTTTTTCAATCAAAACGGAATACAACATTTGACTTTGCACATAATATGTAATAGAATTGTACTTGTAAAGTACCTTTATAAGGAGGTAAACTATGGAATCCAATGTTACTTTTCGTATCGATGCAAATGTAAAAAAACAAATGTCCGAGATCTGCAAGTCCCTCGGTATGACAACATCCACCGCATTTAATCTTTTTGCGAACGCTTTTGTCCGTGAGCAGGGCATGCCCTTTCCTGTTACAATTCAGAAGCAATATACAATGATGGATAATTCTCGAGCAAAAAATGATGTAGATGACCTGCTTGACGATTTCCAAGAGGATTACAGGAGAATGGCTGAATGATCTGGACTTCTGTTGAACAGATAATTATGATTCACTCCAAAATCATAGCTAAAACCGGAGGTCTTGACGGTATCCGAGATATGAACGGTTTGGAATCAGCTTTTGCGGCTCCGATGCAAACTTTCGACGGGATAGAATTATTCAAAACGGACCTCGAAAAGATTGCAAGGCTTATGGCCTCGCTGCAAACCACGCCTTTATCGATGGCAACAAGCGTATCGGCGCAATGATGACACAGCTGCTTTTGAAGTGGAATGGATATTCATTATCACTAAATCCGGGCGAACTGGCAGATATGTTTATCAGCATTGCCGATGGAAAGACTTCAGAAAAAGATTTGCTCCAATGGATCAAAGATAAAACGCGATAATTGTATAAAAGAGGTTGGTACCTAAATGTGGTACCAACCTCTTTTCATTTGTATCATTCTGACTGTTATGCAACATACATATTTTTGTCAGCGTGAAATTAAAAAGTGGTTGAGAATTTGGGAAAGCAAGTTATAATTTATATTACGAATAATTGAATGTCATTTATTATAAAATCTCGTTATTTGATTCGAAATGGTTTTTAAACTTCACTCTCACCACTTTTTGATTTGAAACTTATAATTATCTTTATTCTTATAATTTAATTCTAAATTATCAATCTTAATATTTCCTAGAGTAGAAAACCCAAATACATTTAAAAACTCAATAACGATTTCAATACCATCATTAGAGTATTTCTCAAAAAAGTAAGAGGGAATTATAAAACGAAAAGCCTTCTCTTCTTTTGGTGGCATATATATTTCACTCTTTGCACTTTTTATCCCGTGTTTAATATTTGCATCTGAATTGACTCCTTTTGCATTCACTTGCAACTCTACAATTGGGTAATTACTAAGATTAACAAAAACAACGTCTACATGATAACATTTCGAGAACGACCAGTAGCTTTTATCAACCATGTCAAAAATAATTGGATTATTAATTTCAGGTGTATGATAGTTTTGAAATCTAATCTCTCGTTTATTAATATAAACTTTTTTAATTGATACCACAGACATGAATTTTGCTTGCTCAAGTTTTTGCATATTTGCAGCTAATTCATTTGCTTGCTCCGATTGTTGGAGAGATTGTTGTGCTAGTTGATTAGATCTCTCTGCTTGTTTGAGAGCGTTTATTGCAATTTTATTTGAATCATCTGTTTGTTTATTTGCTTTTTCGGTTTGAAATACAGCTACGGCACCTAAGATAATAGATCCAAAAAAAGACAAATAGCTACCATAAAAAGACAACACAGCTTCAGCGTTCCACATCGTAATATAAGGGTCTTTTATATCTTGACCACATAAATATGATATATTTATTATATGCGGTATAATTAAAGAAACTACAAATAGAATAATAAATGTTCTTGGTTTAGTTAATTGCTTTTTTATCCATTCCATAGCCAATGTACCTATTGTAATTAATTAGATCTATATACAAAACTATCTTTATTAAGAGTAAATAATAATTTATTAGAGCGTAAGAAACCAATTTGTTTACATTGTCAATCACAATCGAACTTTAAAGATTTATAGTTTGATCTCATCAATAAGTGATTTTAAGCGATCATTACGAACACTTTTCTTCAATTCACACTCCCATATAATAAGAACTTTCCATCCATCAGCCTCCAATTTTCGTTTATTATCTGCATCTCGTTCGATATTCCTTTCGATTTTTGGCTTCCAATATTCCTGATTCGAGCGAGGCAGCCTTGATCTTGAACAGCCATGCATGTGCCAAAAACAACCATTAACAAATACAACAGTACGATATTTAGGCAAAACAATATCAGGCTTTCCTGGATAACGTTTATCATTTTTTCGATAACGGAAACCATGATTAAACAAAAATTTTCTTACAATTTCTTCTGGTTTTGTATTTGTGCTGCGAATTCGAGACATATTCTCACTTCTCTCAGCAGGTGTTTTTGTATCAGCCATTTATTTCTCCAATATATGTCAGATGGTCTCCCCAGTGTAATACAAGCAGTCACCAGGAAGCTTAATGTTTGGAATCCAAATCTGTGTACCATCCCACCCTTTTTCTTTGTTTCCTGTAATTCTATACATTGTAAACACGAGATCCTCAGGATACAAATCTCCCAACTGTCGATCATTTGGAGAAAGTAATGTTCCTGTTCCTTTACCGATATCTCTATTCCTGCGAACAATCAGTTTTCCTTGAGCTGCAGGATTATCAGTCAATAATGAAGTTATAAAACCAGTAAAAGCTTTGGCGTTCCAATCATCCAAATTTTCGGAATCAAGTTGCTCCATTACTTTTACTAAAAATTTTAAACTAACTGTATACAAATCATCAGTAAAAGGTTGCATCAACTTGTCAATGGCATCAACATTTTTATTAACCGGATAAAACGGAAAATAGTTTACTCCGCCGGAATAGATACCCACAGCTTTCTTATCCAATACATTTTTTCTGGTTGGTTTTAAACCGGTTGGATAGATAATCTTAATGTCGCAACCATTCTTGGTGTTTTCGATTTGTTTAATGATGCTATTGTTAGTTCTGTTAATGTCAGAAAACAATTTGAATAGTTTTGGTGGCATAAATACGCGCAGAAGATCTGGATCACGGTCATATCCAAACATTCTAGCATGCTGCCACATTGTATCTGCCTGAGGATTTTTTGCAACGCGGCAATAGTAAATCGTTTGGAGCTGAGGAAATGTGACACCACGACCTAAACTATTTCCTCCAACAATGATATTTATGCCAGTTTCATATTGTGTATTTTCATCATATGAAACAATAGAATTCAGCATCAATATACCTATTCTATCATTTTCCAGTTGCTCTAAAATGTACTCATAAATCTGTGCAAATGGTAGAAGATCATTCTTTGTTTCTTTTAAAGATTCATATACTCGTTCAAATGCTTCACGTGTTTCCGGTTCATCATAAGAATGAGCTATCTCATTTAGATAATTACCAATTTTATTAGCAAAACAGGAATGCTGGCTAGTTTTTACGCTGGGATGAATCAAAAAGTTGCATACGGTTCCACCATTCAGCATAATATGCCCGGACGAAATTAAATGCGTAATTAGCGCTGTTTTTAGGCCATTTTCAGGGAACTCATCATCATTTAAAAGATCTGTCGCCTCATCATTATCTGTTAAAATTATATGTTTCGGAGGTTCTGGAGGAAAGAAGAAATTTCCGCCAAAATATCCTTTTCCCGGTTTAAAATAGTAGATAAAATAAGGCTTCCAACCACTTCTATCTGTTTGAAGAAGAATCGATTGAGGAGTTCCTGTAACCTCCATATAGATACTGCTGGAAGTTGTCTTTTTAATATCTTCCAAATTTTTGTTAATAGTACTTTGTTTGTTCTTGTTGACTTGTGTATTTAAACTTGCTGCGTCAGCCTCATCATCGACTATGAATAGCGGATTTCCAGCACAAAAATTTGTAGAAGAAAAATTATTCTTCCATCGTTTCAAGACTGCTGTGTTTTTCTTCAGTATAATCACCGCAGGTTTGCGAAGATTATTTTGAGCAAACTTCAAATAATCATTTTCATCACAAACACAGAAATCACACAAATCGCGCAAGGCACGCTGATAAGTTTGTTGCTGAAGCAGAATGTTATCTGTAGTTAGTAAAACAAAATTCATGAAACTTTCATCAGCTGCAGCACACATTATTCCAAACATATGACTGGTTTTACCGCTTTGAACATCGCCAACCAACAAACTCACAACATGATCCGTAAAAGAAAAATTAGAAATATATTTTGGAACAACATCTTCGACTGTTCGATTAATAGCGTCTGCAAGTGCAGAATTTCCGTTTTTACAGATCCTATCTAAATATGATTGCAAATAACTCATTTTTTCACCCCGAAATCTAAAAACCAATCCTCGGAATTAGCGATTTTGGTCATAGTAATTGTATTTCTTCCATATTCGATTAACGTTTGGTCAGTAATCACATCACCTATAGTGAGAACACCATCATTCTCCAATCGGCCTTTAATCCACTTACCCAGGGTGGTTAAGTCTCCGCTAGATCTTAAATTCTTATTCCATAAGCCTTCTTCGCCTCCATTGACCTGACACATAAAAGAAAATCCGTCATCAGTGTATACCTTAAATTGCTTCTCCGGCTGTCCTTTCGGCGTTCCTTTTGGATAAAACTCATTTTTTCTCATATTTATAGGAACAATTAGTTCAGCTTCATACCAATGACGAGGTTTAACAAGGTGTGTGTTCATATTTTCTCTGCCTTTACCATGATAACAATTCAAATTGCTTTTGGGTTCCGTCTTAACAGGTACTTCAAATTTAATGTCGGTCAACTTAGCCGAAATATTTACAAACTGTTCGGGAGAGATTTTTTTAGCTGATTCATGTCCTTCTAATATAGAATTTTGAGTTTTGAATGTATCAATATCCAATTCAGAAATATTTTTTGATGCAGTATTACTGAGCTTATCTATAAAATCCTTCATTTGGAATGCTATTTGATTTTCATTTATTAAAAGCGAACTCTCATAAACTCTTGCACCACTCTCTACAATGCTGCCTAAATTATTAGAGCCAATAATTCCTGCAAAAGGTCTATTATCTTTACTGTAAGAATATAGTTTTCCATGATATTTAAAAGCATGAACCAGCTTCACTTCTCCCAACTGATTATTTGCTAAAAAATCATTCAATACCATGGCTGCTTTATACTGTACTTTTGTAAAATGTTCAAAATAGTGCATGCCTACAATTAAGTTAAGTTGGTTAATATTACTATTCAATTCTATTATTCGTTTTAATTCCATTAAGGAATCAGAGGAAACGTATCCAACAGCAATATCTAATCTTGACGCTTGCGGGATTAGACTATAAAAAGCATCCGAAAAAGTTTTAAAGCAAGTTTTAACAGGAGGATAATTAGAAAACAAAAACTCCATAATAAGATCTCCTTAGTACATTTGTGAAGTCACATACTCAAGACGTTGTTTTACTGTCATGGTCTTCATCTTCTCATACTCAGGTATTAAATCAATCGAATCATAATTTCCATTGAACAACGGAAGCAAACGTTTTGCAACAGCTTGAACGCCAACAGGGGGAACTGCATTACCTATCTGTCTGCGGACTTCAGTAATACTGCCTTCAAAAATAAAATCATCAGGAAAAGATTGCAGCCTTGCCCTCTCTCTGTTTGTCAGTGGACGAGGCTCCGGATAATGATATCCCCAGGTTCCACCTCCACCGGCAGCAATAATGGTTTTTGCAGGTTCATCAAGCTTAATTCTTCTATAAACATGGCTGATCATACCTTTAACATACAACGGATTATCTTTGGGAATATCTGTGAAATTACCACCTTCCGGAATCAGCTCAAGGATTTTTCTTGTTTTTTCTTTGATGTTAATATGTTCATTGCTGGTTGGTACCTTTTCAACTCCTCTCAGCGCTTCACCTGCTGTAACATAAGGCAGGGTGCCATTTGGTCCATGAGAAGGTTTTGGATGAACAAAGTTAAACCCCGTATCAATTCTAACACCAACAAAAAGTACTCGCTCTCTAAACTGAGGAACACCGTATTCTGCAAAATTATACAGATGTGGTTTTACAACATAACCAGGCGCAATGCTTTCAAAATCCTTAATAATAGTATCAATAGCCTTTCCGCCGTTAGCAGTAATAAGGCCTTTGACATTTTCAGCTACAAATGCTTTTGGTTTCTTTGCGTCAACAAACTCAGCAAAGTGTCTAAATAAACCGCCACGCGTTCCGTTCAATCCAGGCTGCTTCCATATAATGGAAAAATCCTGACACGGAAATCCGCCAAGCACAAGATCACAATCAGGTATAGTTTTATCAGTGTAAGGATCAATTTGAGTAATATCTTTATAGTGAATAACATCACCAAAGTTTGCAGCAAAGGATTTACATGCCCATTCAGCAAAATCATTTGCCCAGATTGTTTTGTAACCTTCAATGTGAAATCCATAATCTAATCCTCCACAGCCGGAAAATATAGAAACAACCGTAGGATTATTATTTGTTTTAGTCATTTTTTCTTCCCCTTTTATAAACTAATTCTTTTTCAGATTTGAGAAAAAAAATCTTCATCTATCTCATAATCTTTTACTTCCTTGACACCAATACCATATTCTGCAAGCTTAGAAATAAACTCTTCTCCATCCATCAAATCAATTTGCTGCTTTCCCGGATTACTAGCTTCTTCTTTTGCAGGATTTGAAAAAGATCCTGTTGTAATAAATACCCCTTTTTCAATATCAGTTGTTAAGGATCCGCGGAAATCCCTTATTTCGCCGGCACTCACTGATCCTTGATATCGTTTGCATTGAAAAGCTATATTGAAACTAAAGATGCCATTAATTTTTAATTTTCCAGTTCCATCAATACCACCATCGCCGGATTTTTTTGTCACATGCACATCATCAAAACCACATTCGCGCAACAAACGCTGCGTTAATCTTTCAAAAGCGTAAGGATCCATTTTTATTAAAACTTCATATAACTTTTTACGCCAAGGTTTTATCTCATCCGGAATATCAGGTGCCGTATCCTCAAACGACTCTTCAGAAAAATCCATTTTGTTTGTCGGTTTTTTATGAAAACTTTTCTGAATATATAAACCATCAACCGATTCTTTGTTCGAAAACTCAGGTGTTATAGACCATACACTTCTAGCGCTATTGGTGATAGCTCCTGCATTTTTTAATAATGTTCGAGCCCAAGCTAACCTATATGATATCTCAGAAAGGCTTGTACTATCGCGATGAGGAATATCTAAAATTTCATCTGAAATCTTCATAATTTCAATTGCACAGGAATTAATTTCATCATTTTTACCAGAACCGCCTAATTCTTTCAAAGCCGAAAACGTTGCTTCTACTAATTGTGCATACGATGGTATTTGAAAATCTTTATTTTTTTTCATAATGAATAATCCTTTCTTGTTCAACATTAACAACTTCCATAATATCATCCATAGTGCAATCAAGCGCCACGCAGATCTTCGCCAATACCTCGGTTGTGACATGCCCGCCTTTACCCATCTTGGTGACGGAGGCGGAGCTGATACCGGCCTTTGCACAAAGGTCCTTTTTCTTCATATCTTTGTCGATCAGTAATTTCCAGAGTTTTTTATAACTTACAGACATAAAATTCTCCTTATCATAGAAAAATGCCCTGCCGTTGGCAGAGCATGAATTTGCATAGTTGCTGCCAAAGCATCAACAACACTTTGACCGCGTTGTATTTAATTTTATCAGATTTTTTGTCGGAACACAAGATAAATTGATGCATCCGCACGATTTCATTGAGTTTGTTCGGCAAGATAATCACTCAGATATTCTGTATATAATTTCGCATCTTCTTTGTATGACCTCACCGCTCCGCAGATCCCGGGGATACTCACCAGCAGCAGAATAAACATTATTAACGCAATCAGTTTTTTCATAGAATCATTCCTTTCTCAGCAGTCATCGGTGGTGACGGATTTCAAGTTTTCCGACTCGTTCTCCATCACTTCGATGCCGATGCGCAAGCCGAGGATGAATCCTTTTTTCCACATCTCCTGCGAGGCTATGGTGGAGAGATCCGAGTGTGCAGCGCGGAATTGCTCTACCAGTTTTTTTGTATCTGCGTCCAGTGCATCGTCCATTTCATCGCTTAAGTTTACGATCCGCTTCAGCGTCTTTTCGTAGCGGGAGCCTCTGACGATGTACTGAGCATCGGGAGCTATGTTTCCAAAGTATATTTCATCGAGAATCTTTTTCATAACGAACCTCCTTTTATCAAGCACATACAATACTTCAACACATCTGAAATATCCAGAAGAATCGACGAACAGTCCGAAATTTAATCGGGCTGTTTTTTATTTCGCTTTTTCTTAGTTGGACGGTATGAATGGAGTTTTTCATGATGTAATTTATACCACCCTGAGACTCAATTACGTCAACAATACCATCCAAAACAAATATTATTTAGAAAATTTCGGAAATTTGGTATTCACCCCCATGTTTTTTTGCCATAGGAAGTGAAGGGGTTATTTTTACCTGCATCGCATAAGGGGGCAATATGGTTTGAAACCGTAATATCGCAATGGTTTCAAGATGGTTTTGGGGCGTTAAACCATCATCAAACCATTACAAATAAAAAATCTAAAGCAAATTTTCGTACACCCGCCCAATTTTTTGCCATAGGAGTAGAGGGAATTATATAAGCTAGAAGTCGATATTATGAATAATTTGTAAATAATACGCAAAAATTGGGTACTCACCGCTCTGTTTTTTCGGGAGGAAAGTGAAGGGGTTTTATCCACTACCTAGATTTCTTGCCATAGGAAGTAGAAGGAGTACACAAGAAAGGAGCGAAATTATGAATATTTTGTAAACAATACACAAAATTTGGTAGTCACCCCCCTGTTTTTTCGGTTATGGAGTGAGGGGACTTTTTTCAAAGTACCTCTAAAACTGAATACGAAGGTTCGCACCTACCTGATTTTTCGGGCTGTTAAGTGAAAGGAGTGATAAAAAACACAAAAAATTAAATAAAAACAGGTCCGCACCACGCCGTTTTTTCGGTAATGGAGTGAGGGGATTTTTCGTACACCCCACCGTTTTTTCGGGTTGTTAAGTGAGGGGACTTTTTTCAAAGTGCCTCTAAAACTGAATATGAAGGTTCGCACCCTGCCGTTATTTCGGTAGGATAGTGAGAGCATTTTTACAAAATCTCTCAAAAAAATTGAATATGAGGGTTCGCACCTTGCCGTTTTTTCGGCAATGGAGTGAAGAGGTTTTTATTCACCTGCCGGATTTTTCGGCAATGGAGTGAGAGGACTTTCGTACACCTTGCCGTTTTTTCGGCAATGGAGTGAGGGATATTTTCCCTCAGTGCACATTGACAACTGAATACTCAGCGATACGGGAAACGCCCGACGGATGAGCGCGCTTTGAGCGACAAATGCAGCGTTGGCAGGCTGCTTCGCCATGATGTCCGTCGGGTGCATAATGAGACACTTATCGTTTGCCTGCACGTCAGACAGGCGGTGCTGACCTTGGGTTGGAAGCAGTAGAGACCCTTGGAAGAAGCCCGTGAAAAGCCTTTGCCAAGGCTTGCCCGTATTGTTCCGTATGCACTTCGGAAGCGTGCTGCAAATAAAGTGCAGAAGAATTTCCTGGCATGAAATCATCCGCTGTCTTTGTTTTATTATTTTTGGTTTTATCAGCGGAAATCTCATTACAAAACCAAGGAGAATTTATTGAAACAAATCTTTACCAACTACGACCAGCTGCCCGTTATGCTGTCCCCGGATCAGGTTGCATCTGCCCTCGGGATCTCCCGGGCAAACGCCTACACGCTCTTTCATGCGGATGACTTCCCCAGCATGAGAGTGGGAAAACGCATGATGATCAGCAAAGTGCATTTTCTAAAATGGATCGAGAGACAGTCAGGAGGTGCCGCATGATCGATCAGGAGAAAAAGACACTCAGCACCATGGATGCAAAAACGCTCATGGATGTGGTGCTCCCGCCCGTCAATTACCTCGTGGATGGACTGTTGTCAAATGGTCTGCACGTCCTTGCAGGCAATCCCAAGGTCGGCAAATCCTACTTCACCCTGTGGCTGTGTGCACGCATCGCGCAGGGTAAGCCCGTGTGGGACAAGCCGACAAAAAAATGCGGTGTGCTGTATATCTCTCTCGAAGATACGCCCGAGCGCATCAAGAGCAGGCTTATACAGATCAAGGAGGAATGCCCCGAGAATCTGCATCTCGCCGTGAATGCTCCCAAGCTCGACGAGGGACTCATTGACGAGCTGAAGACCTTTCTTCGGGAACATCCCGATGTAGGCTTCGTCGCCATCGACACCCTGCAGAAGATCCGCTCGGAAGCCCCGTCGGGTCAGGGAAATCCCTATGCCGCTGACTACAATGCACTCTCTTCTTTGAAAGCTGTTGCAGACGAATGCCGCATCGCCCTGCTGGTGGTGCATCATCTCAGAAAAGCACGGTCTGACGATCCCTTTCAGATGATCTCAGGCTCCACGGGCATCACAGGCGCTGTAGACACTTCCTATGTTCTGGAATCCAAGCATGGAGACAGAAAGAGCGCAAGGCTCTATGTAACGGGCAGAGATGTGCAGTATCAGGAGATCGACCTCACCTTCATCGAAGGCGTGTGGCATCTGGTGGAATGGAAAACACAGCAGGACATTGATGCCGACGAAGAGATCCCCGCATTCATCGCAGACCTGCAGAAGCTGGTCTATGACAACAACGGCTGGAAAGGCACTGCCACACAGCTTCGTTTCCTCTTGCAGATGATGTCGGTTCCCGTCAATACGGTGACCATCATCTTAAAGCGTTATACCGCTGTCCTTGAATCCATGGGCATCATCCTGAGCTTCAGCCGCACAGGCAAGAACCGTTTTATCCATCTGGATATCGATCCCGATCTGTATCGGAAGTATCAGGAAGAACAGCATGCTTACATCAGCACCATGCAGGATGCACAGCAGCAGGGCTTCGAGCTTTCCAAGCAGGAGCGGAAGCTTTTGAAAGATGACGGCGGCTTCACACCCCGTGACGACCATGACGGCAGTGACGGTCCTAAGGTGATACCCTTCCGTCAGAAGTGACGGAGGGTATCCGAGTATCGTCGTCACAGCTGTCACGGGGATATTACATCGCCGTCACACGGGTCCGGGGCAGCGCCCGGCACACTGCCTTGCCCTCGGGCAAGGTATAGTGTGTTAAACCGCACACGCAGATGCTCTCTCGCCGCGCATCTCCTGCGATCAGATCATGACATTCACGCTCATTCTCTCGGGAGGTGTGCGGCATTCTCATAAGGTATGCAGCTCACGCTGCTTTTGAATTATGACAAGCATCCGTGCGGTTTACAAAAGAAAAAAGGAGGAAAAATGCCATACGCAATTTTACGATTTAAGAAACACCCGAGAGGCACCGTCTCTCACATGGAAAACCACAACGAACGTAAAAAGGAAAAATACAAGAGCAACCCCGACATCGATACAGACAAAATAAAGAACAACTATCACCTCATTATACCCGTGGGTACCTATCATCAGGAGATCAACCGACGCATCAAAGCAGCAGGCTGCCGTGTCAGAAAAGACAGCAACCTCATGATCGAAACGCTCATCACGGCTTCCCCTGAGTTTATGAAAGAGCTTTCCGAGGAACAGCAGAGGGAATATTTTATGCACGCGCTTGAGTTCATTTCATCGGAAGTGGATGCAAAGAACATCTTTAGTGCTGTTGTGCATATGGATGAATCCAACCCGCATATGCATCTCTGCTTCACGCCCATCACCCCCGACAACAGACTCTCCGCAAAGATCATCATGGGCGACCCGAAAAAGCTCTCGGAATGGCAGGACAAGTACCACGCACATATGTCTGCCAAATACCCGACGCTGGAGCGAGGCATCCCCGCCAACATCAGCAAGCGCAAGCACCTGCCTGTGCGTCTGTTCAAGCAAGCGAAGCGCCTTGAGGAGCAGATGGACGGAATCCGCCAGGCGCTCTCCGACGTCACGGTATTCAACGCAGGCAAAAAGCGTGAGGAAGCATTGCAGATGCTTGCCAAGTGGCTGCCCTCGGCGGAGAGTTTCTCCCGCACAGTCAAAAAGAATGAAGAAGAGATAAAAGCCCTCGAAGCTGCAAACAAGTCCCTCGAGAAACAGCTGGAAAAGAAAACAGAGCAGCTGGACAGCGCATTTGTGGATGCAGCGCTCCTGCGGCAGACTGCCGAAAAACAGCGAAAGCTCCTCGATAAAATTCCCAAAGAATTGATCGATGAGCTGAAAACCGTAAAAAGAGAAAAACAGAAATGAGGAGGAAATATGGAAGTCACAAAAGTATTATCTTTTAACCAATTATGCGAATCCGGTTTCCCTTACCGCGATTACAAATGGCTGGACGAAGCAGGACATTTCGTCGGTATCGTTGAGGAGAAATCCTGGGGCAGATCCCAGAACCTCATCGTCTACTGCAGGCTCATCGAGAACGATGACATTACGAGAAAAATCTGCTTCAGCGTGTATCAGCAGAGGGATTGTTACATGGGATTCAAGGACGTCCCCAAAGGAGCGATGCTGAATCTGTTCTTTCTGAAAAACAGCAAAAACAGAGGTTATCTCGTCCGCTGGAACGACGCCGCCTGAGCCCCTGTTCGCCCCACGTTCGGCTTTCATTGCCGAGCGTGGGATTTACCCGAACCACAGAATGAAAAGCCGACAGAGGGCGAAGAAAGCGAGATTTCGCGCAAATAAATATTCATCACGCAACAACGTGTTGCTTGTCGCGCTCGTTTTCTCGTTGTATAGTAATTGTGAGGAGATGCTTTTTATGGATACAAAAGATATTATTTATGAACTCAGAGCAAAGCACGGTTTATCACAAGATGAGCTTGCGGAAAAGGTTTTTGTGACCCGTCAGGCAGTATCCCGTTGGGAAAACGGCGATACGACGCCAAACACCGAAACACTGAAATTACTTTCAAAATTATTTGATGTTTCGATCAATACGCTTCTTGGATCCCCGAGAGAGCTTATCTGCCAGTGCTGCGGTATGCCGCTGGAGGACAGCAACATCAGCAAAGAAAAGGACGGTCTGTTCAACGAAGAATATTGCAAGTGGTGTTATGCCGACGGCGAATATATGTATCACGATATGGATGATCTGATCGAGGTCTGCGTCAGCCATATGTCAAATGATCAGTTCGCCCCTGATCAGGTTCGGGCATATATGAAAGATTTGCTTCCTAAGCTGAATTACTGGAAGCGATATACAAACCTTGCCGGCGCTGAAAAGTTTGAAGAATTCAAAAAACAGCTCATGGATGAAATCAATGCCCTGCATATCGAAGGGATGCCCAAGGTTGAAAAACTCAATGCACTTGTGGGCGGATATGTCAATCTGGAATACAGGCTTCCGAACGGAAAATATGTGAAATTCCTAGACGACGGAGCAACCTATCTGGGCAACCAGCTGGAATGCGAATTCGGCGGAGACAGATGTTTCGGAATCGCTGCCAATATGGATTTTATCCTCATATCCACTTATGAAGAGAACGGTGAAAATCCCGAACTGGTCATATATAAAAAGAGATAACAGACAACAATTATAAGGCAAAGCAGTCATGCACAAAAGTGTGTGACTGCTTTTTTGATCTCATCGCATATTCGCCACACGTTCGCCTTTCAATTTCCAACATGGGCATTTATCCGTCTTGCGAAATGAAAAGCCGACACAGGGAAAGGCGAAATAAATTTTGTTTATAACGCGGCAATTATATTATATCGACCATTTTATTTTCGGTTCATTGGTTCTGTGATATACTTATATTGCAATCCAAAATTTATACGGAGTATACCGTTCGATGATAAATAAGAATTTGTGG
>JAFQXA010000006.1 GCA_017407205.1 Clostridia bacterium | reverse complement strand
TCCGGGGAACCAGATATTCATTTCTGCGGGGGCTTCAGTTCCGGGAGTCATCTGAAATTCCATTGTGACGCCGTCGATTGTGTAAACTTCACCCGTGTTTCTGATTTCGTATGTCGGTCTGATAAAGCCGACCGTTCCCGTGGACTGACCCATTCCGATTCCCATTGCCATTTTACCTGTTTCCGACTGTTCAAGAAAAACGCCATACTGATAAGACGCTCTTCTTCCCATACCCTTACCTGCATAGAGATTTTCGCTCACTGCGTGTTCGGTAAAATGCTCGGGAACAATAACCGGGATAAAGCCGCTTGCAAGCTGTTCTTCGAGCGTAAGATTGCTGTCAGCAACCTGTTCATCATTAATAACGCCTTTGATTCCGCCATAATGGTCAACATGGGGGTGAGAAACAATAACGGCTTTAACGGGAAGCTTGCCAAGATTCTTTTCAACAAGCTGCATTGCCGCCTGAGTGCATTCAATGCTCATCAAAGGGTCAAAAATTATCCAGCCTGTATCACCTTTGACAAGAGTAAGGTTTGCCATATCATAACCTCTGACCTGATATATGTTTTCACAAACATTAAAAAGACCATAGGCGTGGTTGTTTTTAGTGTTTTCCCAGAGGCTTGGATTTACAGTATCGGGACATTCTTCATAATTGTCCACAAAGCTGTATGCCTTCTGGCTCCAGATAACTTTTCCGTCAGCATCCTTAAGTTCAAGTTCTTCGGGCGCATCTATAAGTCCCTTTACAGCAAATTCATATTCCGTTTTATCTTCAAAATCAAGCTCGGAATAAATTGCAGAATTAATCTTTACCGTCTGCTCCGTAGCCGCTTTTGTGTCTGCACTCAAACCAAGCTCGGCAACCATATCGACATCTTTTGTGTCGCAGGCGGCAAAAGCAAACAGCATTGACGCTGCGAGAATTAATGATAACGCTTTTTTCATACACTTACCTCACTTTTTATTTCTATGCCGCCTTTTTTGAAAAGCTTTCTGAAACCTTCAATCACAACGCAGACACCAAGAATTATAATCAGCGTTGCAAACACAAGCTGAAGTACATCGCCGAAAATGTCTGTGCTTGAAGACATAAGCAGTGCCGTTGCCTTGTTGTAAACCGTCATACCCAAAGCTGTGAAGGTTACGGCAAGCATTGCGCCGAGAGGAATATACATAAACCATCTTACCTTTTTACTCCTCTTGAGGAACACCGCACATGCAAGAAACGCAAATACAGACAAAAGCTGATTTGATGCGCCAAAAAGTGCCCAGATGTTTTTATAGCCCACAAGAGTAAGAGCGTATGCAAGCACAAGGGTAATAATTGTCGCAAAATACTTATTTGTAAGCACCTTTCTGACCTTACCCATGTTTTCATCGGTTATAGAATCGTCAAGAAAAAGCTCCTGGAACGACAGTCTGCCGACACGGGCAACAGAGTCAAGGGAAGTCAGCGCAAAGGCAGAAATTGAAAGAGTGATAAGAGTATAAACTATATCAGAGGGTAAACCGAGAGTTGTAAGGAATCCCGAAACTGCACCTGCAAAAACCTGTGCGGGAGTATTCCAGCCCTGTGCAGCCGCTTCACCGCTTGCAAAAGAAGCAACCGCAATGAGAGCGATTACGGCAAGCAT
>JAFQXA010000005.1 GCA_017407205.1 Clostridia bacterium | reverse complement strand
TTTGCTTTTCTGCTTTTATGGTATTAGGCAGATTGATTTCTGGTGTACATTGGTTGACGGATATTGTTGGTTCTATTATGCTCAGTTTGGGATTGTTTTGTATCTACAAAGCGAGTATTTTGTTGTGTTATAAAGAAAAAAAGTTAAGGAGGTTCTGCAATGGAATTTCATGAAAAATTACAGGAATTGAGAAAACAGAGGGGACTCACGCAGGAGGAAGTTGCGGAGGCTCTCTTTGTGTCGCGTACTGCTGTTTCAAAGTGGGAGTCGGGCAGGGGGTATCCGAGTATTGATTCCTTAAAGGCAATCTCAAAGTTTTTCAAAGTGTCGATAGATGAACTCCTGTCGGGTGACGAGGTGCTTTCAATAGCCGAAGAAGACAGAAAGAGGCGAGATACGCATATTCGCGACATGGTGTACGGTCTTCTTGATTTGAGCGTTGCCATTTTATTCTTCCTGCCGTTTTTTGGACAAAAGGTAAACGGAGTTATACAGGAAATATCACTTTTGTCTTTAACTGAGATTTCGATGTATTTAAAAATCGCATACTATGTTGTTGTTATCGCAATTATATTATCGGGTATTTTAACGCTTGCGTTGCAAAATTGCGAGTCTGTATTCTTTGCAAAGAATAAAAGCACAATATCGTTTGCATTAAATATACTTGGTCTCTTTCTGTTCATAATAAGCTTACAACCTTATGTGGCGACACTATTGTTTGTATTACTTGTGATAAAGGCCTTAATGCTCATAAAATTCAAATGATACGCAAAGTGTCGCATCTGTGACGCATTGTTTCTTGTGCAGTTTGAGCTTCCCGGTATAAGGTCTGCTTAACAGATATAAGGGAGGCTTTTTATGAAAAAACAAAATCTGAAAAACTTTTGTGTTGGGCTTGTGCTGCTTGCTTTGTTTGTTTTGTGGACTTTGGGCGTAAGCTTTATTGATGTCAAACAAATAGGGCCTCAAAACTCCAGTGTTGGCTTTGCAAGCCTGAACAGCTTTGTTCATTCTCTTACAGGCACAAATATGCTTCTTTACACAATTACAGATTGGGCAGGGCTTGTACCCATTGCCTTTGCAATGGGGTTTGGTGTTTTGGGGCTCGTGCAGTGGATAAAAAGGAAAAATATATTAAATGTTGACTACAATATACTTGCACTTGGAGTTTTTTATATCGTCGTTTTCGGAACGTATATCCTGTTTGAATACATTATCATCAATTACAGACCGGTGCTTATTTATGGGTATCTTGAAGCATCATATCCGTCATCAACCACTATGCTCGTATTGTGTGTTATGCCAACAGTTATTATGGAGTTAAATGTCCGTATTAAAAATAAAATGCTTAAAAAATCACTTTGTTTTGCAATAATCGCGTTTATTGTATTTATGGTTTCAGGCAGGCTCATAAGCGGTGTGCATTGGTTCAGCGATATTATAGGTGCTGTGCTTTTAAGTGCAGGGCTTTTAAAGCTTTATCATGCCGTGCGAAAGCCTTGAGAGTTTTAAAGTTTGGGAGTATAATTAAATCATAAAAGGAGTCGGAGGCACGAATGAAAAAAGTAAGGATAACCGTCATGCGAAAGGTCGAGCATACCGACCTGATGGAAGAATATGAAAATCCCATTGAGCACGCTTGCGATATGTCCGTGGGGCAAACTTTTATCGCAAACGGTTGGGAACGTCCCGAAGGATTGTGTTTGTCTGCATGGGAAAGCATGTCACCGTTTGTAATGACTTTATCACACGGGGGCGGTGACTTTTACGATGGCTGGATGAAAAACAAAAACTCCGCCATGATTTCGTGCAATGACGGCTTTCGCCCTGTCAGCTTCCTGCTTGAAACAATGGACGAAGAAGCCGATAAAAACATTGACAGTTAAACTGTAAAAATGGTATATTAAGCTAAATGAAAACAGTTCGGTTGAAGGTACCGGGAGAGAGCATCGATCTTGATGACGCCGAAGGTGAAAAGCAATAAACTCTCAGGCAAAAGGGACCGGTTTCCAGACGAAACTCCGAGAAGTCCGCTTTTATTAAAAAGCGGCGCCGCAGGGGCAATTCTTGTGCAGAGTAATTCTGTAGAGAGAAGAATCTTTCAGGCTTTAGGACGGGGGCATATTAAGTTTTTAGGACTTAGTATGCTTTCTTTTGTTTTCATGCAAGAGTAAAAATATTTTAAGGAGTGAATGAATATGGAACTTCGCACACCACTTTATGAAACACACGAAAAATACGGCGGAAAAATAGTGCCTTTTGCAGGTTATTTGCTTCCCGTACAGTACTCAGGCGTTATTGCAGAGCATATGGCTGTTCGTAAGGACGCAGGTCTTTTTGACGTATCACATATGGGTGAGGTAATTCTTTCGGGTAAGGATTCACTTGCAAACCTCAACATGCTTTTGACAAACGATTTTACGGACATGGCAGACGGCCAGGCAAGATATTCTCCCATGTGCAATGAGCAGGGCGGCGTTGTTGATGATCTTATAGTATACAAAGTGAAAGATGAGTGCTATTTCATTGTTGTTAATGCTTCAAACCGTCATAAGGACGTAGCTTGGATGAAAGACCATATACAGGGTGAAGTTACTCTTGAAGATATTTCCGACAGCGTAGCACAGTTGGCACTTCAGGGCCCCAAGGCAAAGGCAATCATGAGCAAGCTTCTTAAGGAAGAAGAAATTCCTCAGAAGAATTACACATTCATTCCTAAAGTAATGATAAACGGCATGGAGTGCTTGCTTTCATTCACGGGTTACACAGGCGAAGACGGCTATGAAATCTATACAGCACCCGAAAACGCAGCTGCAATGTGGGAGCTTTTGATGGAAAACGGCAAGGATGAGGGACTTATTCCCTGTGGTCTCGGTGCACGTGACACATTGCGTCTTGAGGCTGCAATGCCCCTTTACGGTCATGAAATGAATGATGATGTAACTCCCGTAGAAGCAGGTCTTGGTTTCTTTGTAAAGATGAACAAGGCTGACTTTATCGGCAAGGCAGGCATTGAAGGCCGTGAGCAGAAAATAAAGCGTGTAGGTCTTAAGGTAACAGGTCGTGGTATCATCCGTGAGCATTGTGACCTCTATGCAGGTGACAAGAAAATCGGTATGGTTTCATCAGGTACACATTGCCCCATGGTTGGTATGGCAGTAGGCATGGGCTTGATTGAAAAAGAATATGCACAAATCGGCGATACACTCGAAGCAGATGTACGCGGCCGCAGAATTCAAGTTGAAATCATAAAGCTTCCGTTCTACAAGAAGGGCGAAGTTTTGGTTAAATAAGAAAATAATATTTTAAAGGAGAATAACTATGAATATCCCCAGCGAACTCAAATTCACACGTTCACATGAATGGCTTAAGGACCTTGGCAACGGCACATTTGAAATTGGTATTTCCGATTTTGCACAGCACGAGCTTGGTGATCTCGTTTTCGTAAACCTTCCCCAGGAAGGCGATGCTATAACAGCTGATGAACCCTTTGCTGATGTTGAATCAGTTAAGGCAGTTTCCGATATCTACAGCCCCGTAAGTGCAACTGTTACAGAAATCAATGAGGAAGTTCTTGATGCTCCCGAAAGCATCAACAGCAACGCATACGAAGCATGGTTCGTACGTGTAGAGAATGTTACAGAAACAGCCGAGCTTCTCAGTGCAGAAGAATACGAGGCTTTCTTGAACGAGGAGGCATAAAAGCTCCATGGGAAGCTATATCCAATCAACAAAAGCCCAGCAACAGGAAATGTTGCAGAAGATAGGCTGCAAAAGCATCGAGGAATTATTCAGTAATGTTCCTTCCGATGTAGCTTTGACACGTCCGCTTAATATTCCTGAAGGAATGAGCGAGGTCGAAGTTATGCAGTATATGCAGGACATGGCTGACGAAAATACGGTTTTCAAAACAGTATTGAGAGGCGCAGGCGCATACCGCCATTACATTCCTGCAATAGTAAAGAGCGTTGTTACAAAGGAAGAATTCGTAACGGCTTATACACCTTATCAGGCAGAAATGAGCCAGGGAATACTTCAGTCCATTTTCGAATATCAGACGATGATATGTTCTCTTACGGGTATGGACGTTTCAAACGCATCGGTTTATGACGGTGCTTCCGCTGCAGCTGAAGCTGTTGCAATGTGCCGTGAACGCAAGCGTGCAAAGGCTTTTGTTTCAGCTTGCTCAAATCCAGATGTTATTGAAACAATAAAGACATACTGCTCAGGCAACGGCATGAGCGTTGAGCTTATACCAGAAAAGGACGGTGTAACAGATCTTGAAGCTTTAAAGTCAATGCTTTGTGATGACTTGGCTTGTGTATATATTGCACAGCCCAACTATTACGGCATATTTGAAAATCTTGAAGAAGCAAGCGAGATTACACACAGCATAGGTGCAAAGCTTATTGCAGGATGCAATCCCATTGCACTTTCAATTATCAAGACTCCGTTTGAAGCAGGAGCTGATATAGCAGTCGGCGAAGGCCAGCCCCTCGGTATGCCTTTGTCATTCGGCGGTCCGTACCTTGGTTTCATGGCAGCAACAAATGCTATGATGAGAAAGCTCCCCGGCAGAATAGTCGGTGAGACTGTTGACCATGACGGCAGACGTGCATATGTTCTTACACTTCAGGCAAGAGAACAGCATATCCGTCGCGAAAAGGCATCAAGCAATATTTGTTCAAACCAGGCACACTGTGCCCTCACAGCAGCAGTTTATATGTCTGCAATGGGTGCTGACGGCATGAAGGAAGTTGCAACACAGTCAATGAGCAAGGCTCATTACTTAAAGAGTAAGCTTGAAAGCATAGGCTTTGAAAGCGTATATGACAAGCCTTTCTTCCATGAGTTTGTAACAACAGGCGGCAAAATGGGTGCAAAGAAAGCCCTCGAAGCACTTGAAAAGAACGGCATACTTGGTGGCCTTTTGCTTGACGATGATAAAATACTTTGGTGTGCAACAGAAGTTGTAACAAAGAAAGAAATTGACAAGGCAGTTGCAGTACTTGAGGAGGTGGGCAAATGAAGCTGATTTTTGAAAGAAGCGTAGAAGGCAGAAATCTTACACTTTTGCCCAAGTGCGATGTTGAAACAGCAGCACTTCCCGAAGGTCTTGCACGTACATCGGCTTTAAACCTCCCCGAAGTAGGCGAGTGTGATATAAGCCGTCACTATACGGAGCTTGCAAAGGGTGCACACGGTGTTAATGACGGTTTCTATCCTTTGGGTTCATGCACAATGAAGTACAACCCCAAGGTAAACGAGCAGGCAGCAGCTTTGCCCGGTTTTGCAGATATCCATCCTTTGCAGAGCGTGGAAACCGTACAGGGTGCACTCAAATCCTTGGTTTTGGCTGAAGAACTCTTTGGCGAAATCACAGGCATGGATAATGTAAGCTTCCAGCCTGCTGCAGGTGCACACGGTGAGTTTACAGGCATAATGCTTATTAAGGCATACCACGAGAGCAGAGGCGATTCAAAACGCACAAAGATCATAGTTCCCGATTCTGCACATGGTACAAACCCGGCATCAGCAAACATGGCAGGCTATACGATAGTAAGTATCCCCTCCAACGAGGAAGGCTGCGTTGACCTTGAAAAGCTTAAGGCAGCAGTTGGTGACGATACTGCCGGCTTGATGCTTACAAACCCGAATACGGTTGGCGTTTTCGATAAAAACATTCTTGAGATTACAAAGATTGTTCACGATGCAGGCGGACTTAACTATTACGACGGTGCAAACCTTAACGCTGTTATGGGCGTAGCTCGTCCCGGTGATATGGGTTTTGACGTTGTTCACCTTAACTTGCATAAGACCTTCTCAACACCTCACGGTGGCGGCGGCCCCGGCAGCGGTGCAGTTGGCTGTAAGTCAATTCTGACTCCGTTCTTGCCTCTCCCCAGAGCAATCAGGAATGGCGACAAGTACGAATTGCTTACAAAGAATGAAACAAGCTTTGGCAGAGTTAAGGAATTCTACGGTAACTATCTCGTAGTTATAAAGGCACTCACATATGTTCTTACGCTTGGAGCAGAGGGCATAAGAGAAGCAGCACAGATTGCAGTATTGAATGCTAACTACATGATGAATGGCTTGAAGGATGCTTACGAAATGGCATATCCCGGATTCTGTATGCATGAGTTTGTAATGACTCTTGAGGGCATGAAGAAGGAATACGGTGTAAGTGCTATGGACGTTGCAAAGTCACTTATTGACCACGGTATACATCCCCCGACAATGTATTTCCCGCTTATCGTTCACGAAGCACTCATGATTGAGCCTACTGAAACAGAAAGTAAGGAAACTCTTGACGAGGCAATCGAAGCTTTGTGTGCAATAGCAAGCGAAGCTAAGAGCAATCCCGAAGCTGTAATAAGTGCACCTCATACAACTCCGATAAGTCGTCCCGATGAAGTTGGTGCGGCAAGAAATCCGAAACTCAGATACGAGTTTTAATAGATGCGAAAAAGAGGTCTGTTTTTAACAGGCCTCTTATATCGCTTTTTTAAGAATATGATTACAAAGACAACGGTTATACAATCAAATACCGTGAACCCTTATTACAATCTCGCTCTTGAAGAATATCTTGTGGAAACAGTAGAAGAGGGAGAGTGCATACTTTATCTGTGGCAGAACGATAAAACTGTTGTCATAGGTAAAAACCAGAATGCATGGGCACAATGCAATCTTTCACTTTTGGAGCAAGCAGGAGGATTTTTGGCAAGGCGTTCATCAGGCGGCGGTGCTGTTTATCACGATATGGGCAATTTAAACTTTACCTTTGTTGCTCATAATGAAGATTATAATGTTTCAAAACAGCTTGATGTTATAGCCCGGGCAGTAAAAGAGTTTGGTATTGACGCCCGAAAAACAGGCAGAAACGATATAACGGTTTCGGACAAAAAAATATCGGGCAATGCTTTCCACAAAGGAAGCAGAGCTTCCTGTCATCACGGTACATTGCTCATAAATTCGGACATGGACGCACTTTCAAAATATTTGAATGTATCGGAGAAAAAGCTCAGGTCCAAGGGCGTTGACTCGGTGCGTTCGCGTGTTGTAAACTTGTCGTCACTGGGTGATGTTTCAACGGACAGTATGAAAGAGGCTTTGATCATATCTTTCTCAGAAGTATACGGTGTTTCAAGTAGAGATATTGATGTTTCTCGTCTCAATTATGAGAGAATAGAGGAAATAAGATTAAAGTACGCAAGTGATGAGTGGAGACTTGGGCGAAATCCAAAGTTCAGCTTTAATTTTGACAATAGGTTTGATTGGGGCGAAATTCAGGTTTGCCTCGATGTTGAAAACGAGAAAGTAAAAAAATGCAAGGTTTATTCCGATGCACTTGATGTTGAGTTTGTAAATTCGCTTGAAGGTGTGCTTGTGAACACAGCCTTTTCAAAGGCTGAACTCACAAATGCAATTTTGAGCTTGAACAGCGATCAAAAAACGGTTAACATGGTAAAAGATGTTGCAGAGTTTTTGGGACAGCAGAATATATAAAGTACAGTAAAACAGCGGAGGTAAAAAATGGCAGAAATTTTTGATGTAGCAGTTATAGGCGGTGGCCCCGGCGGTTATGTTGCGGCAATAAAGTCAGCACAGCTTGGGATGAAAACGGTTCTCTTTGAAAACAGAGAGCTTGGCGGTACTTGCTTAAACCGCGGTTGCGTTCCCACAAAATCATTTTTGCATTCGGCCGAGCTTTATCATGAAGCTAAGAATATGCAGGACTTTGGTGTTATCTGTCAGGATGTTACACCCGATTATGACAAAATGAAAGAAAACCGTGACAATACTGTTTCGGCTTTAAGTGGCGGTATTGCACAGCTTTTGAAGCAGAACGGTGTTGAGGTTATAAACTCCAAGGCAACAATAGGTGAGAACAATACAATAACTTATCAAGACGGTGAAGTTACAGCTACAGACATAATCATTGCAGCCGGTTCAACTCCTGCACGACTTCCTATTGAGGGTATTGACCTTGAAGGCGTTTATACAAGTGATGAGTTCACACAAGAAATTAAGAAGCTTGACAGCCTCATTATCATCGGCGGTGGCGTAATCGGAACAGAGTTTGCAAGCGTATATTCAGCATTTGGCGTAAAGGTAACCATAATTGAGGCTATGGAACGCATACTCGCCATGATGGACAGAGAAGTTTCCCAGAGCTTGCAGATGAGCTTTAAAAAACGCGGTGTGGATATCTTCACATCAGCACGAGTAATGAAGCTTGAAAAAGCTGAGGAAGGCGTTACTTGCAAATACCTTTCAAAGGATAAGGAGTGCGAGGTTACAGCACAGGCTGTTTTAGTATCTGTCGGCCGAAGGGCTAACATGGAAGGACTCTTTGCAGACGGCTTTGAAGTTGAAACAGAGCGTGGTTATGTAAAGGTAGACGATAAGTTCAAAACATCAAAAGAGCATATCTATGCTATAGGTGATATTATCGGCAAAATCCAGCTTGCGCATATGGCATCGGCACAGGGCATTACAGCAGTTGAAAACATAAAAGGTGTTGAAAATTCAATTTGCCTTGATACTGTACCTTCATGCATCTATACTTCACCTGAAATTGCATCCGTTGGCATGAATGAAGAACAGATAAAGAATAGCGGCATGGAAGTTGCAACGGGCAAGTACCTGACAAGCGGTAATGCAAGAACTTTAATTGCAGGCGGCGGCAGAGGCTTTATAAAAGTAAATGCTGATAAGGAAAGCGGAAAAATTTTGGGTGCACAGCTCATGTGCGAGCGCGCAACCGATATCATAAACGAGTTCACAACAGCAATAGCTAACTCGCTTACAGCTGAGGATATGGCAAGAGCTATAAGACCGCATCCCACTTTTGCAGAAGCAGTAACGGAAGCAGTTGAAGATACAATGGGCCACGCAGTTCACATAATGCCCAAACGCAAAAGATAAAATTTGAAGTAAAAAGACCGTCATACCGTAAAAGGTGTGGCGGTTTTTGCATAAAAAAGTGTACTTTGCAGATAATACATTATATTATTTGTGAAAGGATGATTTTTATGATTGAGCAGGATACCGTGAAGCTTTTAAGGGAATGCGATGCAGGTATTAAAATGGGGATTGATTCAATAGAGCAGGTTGTTGACCGTGTGAAGGATGAGGAGTTTCGAGCTTGCCTTGTTAAGTGCAGACAGGAGCATGATAAGCTTGAGGATGAAATAGAAAAGCTTCTTGATAAGTATGAGGATGACGGTAAAGAACCAAACCCGATAGCGGCGACAATGTCAAAACTTAAAACAGAGCTGATGGTTGGCTTTGATGAAGAGGACAGCACGATTGCGGATTTGATGACGGATGGATGCAATATGGGTGTTAAGTCGTTGAATGAGTATCTCAATCAGTACGAAGCGGCAGACGAGGTTTCAAAGGACATAACAAAAAGACTTATAAATCTTGAAGAAAAGCTTGCAATAGATATAAGAAAGTTTTTATGAATGTAAATCCGAGTTTTTGCTCGGATTTTTTACTTCTCAGAATTTGAAGAAAATGTTTATTAAATTTGACAATATCGAAAAAATCACTTTTATAACATTAAAAAATAAGTCCGCTCGGGGTATAATGTTAGGCGTGTGAAAATAGTTCTATGATGAACAGGCAATAATTAAAACATGAGGATTAGAAATATGGAGAAGAAAACAAAAAGAACGTTATTCTTTATAGCAAGCGGTGTTCTGCTGTTTGCAATACTTATGAATTTCGGACACATACTTCGATTTTTTGATGCACTTTTAGGTATCGTTTTTCCTGTTGTGTTGGGATTTATAATTGCGTTCATTTTGAATGTGCCGATGCGCGGTTTTGAAAAGCTTATCACTAAGCTAACGGCAAAGTTCAAAAGAAAGCCCAAGGATGGGCTTGTTCGTGCGATAAGCCTGTTGCTTACAATATTGGTGGTTTTACTGGTTGTATTTGTAATTTCTGCACTTCTGATTCCGAAACTTGCAGATTCTATAATAGGACTTTTTGAACTTATAAGAGAAAGATTGCCAATATGGGCAGAAAAGCTTTCGGAGTACAATATAAATACAGAAAAGCTCATGGAAAGTTTTTCGGATATTGAAGCGCAGGATATAATCAATAACCTCACAAGTGGTGCAGGGGTTATGCTGTCGTCAGCATTTTCTGTGGTGACATCGACAGTATCGGGAATTGCTAAGTTCTTCATTTCCATAATAATTGCAGTATATGTTCTTTTAAGCAAAAAAGACCTTGAAAGACACTCAAAAAGACTTGTTTGTGCACATATAAAAGAACCTGTATGCAAGTATGTTTTAAAGATTTCATCCATGATAAATGAAACGTATACAAAATTCCTGTCCGGTCAGTGCGTTGAAGCAATAATACTCGGTACACTCATATTTATTTCGTTCAGGATATTCAATATTCCGTATGCAGAGCTTACAGGGCTTTTAACTACCGTCTTTGCATTTGTGCCTTATATCGGAGCCTTTGCGTCGTGTGCTACAGGGGCTTTTCTTCTGCTTATAACAGCACCTGAAAAAGTAATAATCGCAATTATTGTATATATTGTAGTTCAGTTTATAGAAACACAGCTCATATATCCTCATGTTGTCGGCCATTCAGTCGGTTTAAGTCCGCTGTGGACTCTTGTGGCTGTTGTGCTTGGCGGAAGCCTTATGGGCTTCATAGGTATGATATTCTTTATACCGCTTACTTCCGTAGTATTTACACTTATCAAGCTTTATACAAAGCATGTGGAGAAGAAGAAAACACTTGAAAAACAAGCAGAAACTTAAGCTTAATTAACGCGAACATTGTCAAAAACTGCATTCCGCGATATAATCTGTTTATAAAATTGTGGAATGTAGTTGTATGGTGAATGATAAAACAGCCAATCTTCAAAAATTAAAGAAAGTTTTAATCTTTGCAATAACCGTAATTGTGGTTTTTATTGTTGGTATGCTTGCGTTAAAAAAACATAACGCCGGGACATACCGTTCAAACCAAGCGCCAACTGAGGAAAATGGGGATTTTGAGCTTGACTCTTTTTTAGGACGGGCTGTGCGTTTTGGCTTTGAAAGCGAATATAACGAAGAATATATAAGTACTGATATCAAAAAGTATGCAGTAAAAACCTCGGATGAGTTTAATTCAGCATACTTGGCTGTTAATACGGATGAAGCCGAAATTACATCGTATACTTTGAATATACATCTTTATAAAACGGAGCTTAAAAAAGAGCTTAATAACATTGAATATGACAATAATCAAATGTATATCAAGCTTAATAGTGAAGCAATGTCTGATTTTTGCAAGTGGAACGATGCTTTGCTGCGTGCATTTGATAAAGAGGCCATGCTAAGTGATGCGCAGTTGAACTTTGCGGCACAGTTTTTGCTAAATACTTATGAAGAAAAACAAACACAAACTGAAATTGTGGGTGAGTTTGAGCTTTATGCAGTATACGAAGAGTTTGCAGATTACGATGTTCTGTCTTTTTCTGCCTCAAAATATACTATGATTTGAATTTAAAACAAAAGGGAAGAACAATGATTGATTTTTTGGTGGGTTTGTTAGGCGGTCTCATGCGTTTTTGCTATGAGGCATTTAGAAACTATGGATTTGCGATAATTGCATTTACATTTGTAACAAAGATAATTTTGTTTCCGATAAATATATGGACGCAAAAGAACTCGGTAAAAATGATAAAGCTTCAGCCTGAAGTTAATATGATTGCTGCAAGATACGCAGGCAACCGTGATAAAATAGGTGAGGAGCAGTTAAAACTTTATAAGCGCGAAAATTATAAGCCGGCACTTTCGGTGTTGCCGCTTTTAATTCAGATACCGCTTATTCTCGGCGTTATAAGCGTTGTGTATGCACCTTTAACTCATATATTAAAGCTTGATGCCCAAACGGTGGAGGCTTTTGCGCAAAAGACTCAGGAGCTTTTGAATGTTGAAAACTTGGGCGGTGCAAGAGAGCTTAAAATTCTTGAAGTTATAAAAAACGGCAGTGCACAGCTCTTCTCGACTCTTAATGTAGAAAACGCAGGTGATGCAGTAAACAGCGTTTTGTCGCTGGATATGAACTTTTTAGGGTTTGACCTTTCCGTCATTCCGTCGCTTGCAAGCTTTGATATGTATCTTTTGATACCTGTTCTTTCGGGCTTGAGTTCGTTCTTGCTTTCTTTTGAGCAAAACAGGATAAACGTACTTCAAAAAGAAACAAAGGGCTTGAGCAAGTGGGGAGTAGCTATATTCCTTGTTGCGTTCTCTGTTTACTTTACATTTATAGTTCCTGCAGGTGTCGGTCTTTACTGGATAGCAGGTAACCTTATCGGTATATTGAGTTTATATCTTGTAAATGTGATATATCCTCCCCGTAAGTACATAGACTATGAAGCACTCGAAAAGAGTAAGACGGCACTTGAAAAGAGCAGGGAACTTGCAAAAAGCACAAAAGTGACACCTGAACAAAAGAAGCAGGCAAAAGAGGACTATAAGCGTTTTTGCGATGAAAATAACAAGAAACAGATAGTGTTCTACTCTGAAAAGAGTGGATTCTATAAATATTTTGAGGGGCTCATAAATGAGCTTTTAGCTACAAGTGATGTTGTAATGCACTATGTAACAAGTGATCCCAATGATGTAATATTTAAAAAGAATGAGCCGAGGATTATTCCTTATTATATCGATGATAATCACTTGATACCGCTTTTTATGAAGGTTGATGCGGACATCATGATAATGACCATGCCGGATATAAACAAGTATCATTTGAAGCGTTCAATAGTCCGCAAGGATGTTGAATATATATATGTATTCCACGGTATCGGAAGCGTTAATACGGAGCTGCGAACAGGAGCGCTTGATCACTATGATACGATTTATCTTACCAATGAACAGGTAAAGAGAGAAATCCGCGCACTTGAAAACGAGTACGGCACACAGGAAAAGAGACTTGTAGAGTACGGTCATCCGCTTCTTGATGATATGCTTCGTGCATACGAAAACAGTAAAAAGACTGAAAAGAACAACGAAAAGCGAATAATGATTGCTCCGTCCTGGCAGGAAGATAACATGATGGAAAGCTGTATAGACAATGTTCTTGATGAGCTCTTGTCGTTGGGTGAGGGTTATAATATTGTTCTTCGTCCGCACCCTCAGTACCTTCGTCATAATGCAGCCGAGGTTGCAAGGTTACGCGAAAAGTATGCTTCCTTTGACAAGCGTTTTATTGTTGAAGATGATTTTTCTTCGTCCGAGAGCGTATATTCTGCAGACCTCATGATAACTGACTGGTCAAGTATTGCATATGAATATTGCTTCACAACCTGCAAGCCCGTATTGTTTATCCATACCCCGATGAAAATCATGAATCCGGAGTATAAACGCATAAACATCGTAAGCTTTGCAGAAAGACTCAGAAATATCGTTGGTTGCGACATAGCACTTTCAGAGCTTGAAAAAGTATCAACAACCGCTAAAACACTCATTGATGAGAGCGAAGCATACAAAGAAAAGATTGAACGCATAAGACAGGAAGAGAGATATAACTTTGGCTGTGCGGCAAGTGTCGGTGCTAAAGATATACTTGAACGCTTAGAGCTTAAAAAGAAATGATCAAACTTTGCAAAGAAGAACAGAAAAACAGTATTTTAAAATATATCGGTGAAGATTATTATAAGTGTATATACCTTTATATGAATCTCGAAAAGTATGGTTGCGAAAACGAGAACGTAAAGGTATATGTTGCTGCGAACGAAAAAGGCGAAACAACGGCCGTTTTCTTGAAGTATTTTAATTGTCTTCATGTTTTCAGTAAAAATGAGGATGTTTTTTCAAGCGATATTGATCAAGTGGTTTTGTTGTCAAATCCGAGAGTGATGTTCTTGTCTGATGAAAGCCAAAAAAAGATGAGTGCTTCCTGGCGCGAAAAATACAATGTGTTTTACGATACACTTTTTGAAGCCGTGCGCTATGAAGACGAGGAAGATTCATTGGAGCTTGTTCAAGCTTCGATGAGCGAGCTTGACGAAATAGTCGAATTTCTTATGAGCGATGAATTTTATGCCTCAATTTACGAAAAAGAAGCTTTAAAGAAGCAAATGCGGGAGCGCATGGAAGATAACTATTCGAGAAGCTTCGTAATGAGGAATGACGGCAATATAGTATTCCATATGGCAACAACAGCCGAACTCCCCGAGTTTATGATTGGCGGTTTGGGTCTGCTTCACACCTCGATGCGCGGTTGTGGTATGGGGAAACGGTGCTTTGCAAAGTTCTACAACAATATATTGTGTATGGGTGTAAAATGCTATTGCTTCCCGGCAGATGAAAGAGCATACAATTTGCATAAAAAACTCGGCTTTAAAATAAAGCATACTCCCGTAAAAATGGTCTTGAAACAGGTTTGAAAGACAGGGAATATCTATGTTTTTTTGCGTTGACTCGTTCAACGCTTTTTAATTTCAAATTATGAACAAGATGTTAACAAGTACGATATTACAATTTAATATCTTGTATTTCAAAATAACTCGTGCTACAATACCTTGTGTTGAGTTGAGACAAGGCACAACATTATGTTGTGGTAGGGTTAAAAAATAAACAAAGCTTTTCGGAGGTGTAAAATGTCAGAATTGCCCCCTGCATTAATAAGAAAACGTGACGGTTCACAGGTTCCGTTCGATTCGCTCAAGATTTTAGAGGCTATACGCAAAGCAAGTGATGCTACTCCCGAAGCGCCGATACCGGCAAGTGATTTGGCAAGTATCACCAAAAAGATAATTGCTAAAATTCCTCAGGGTGAAAGCCCCACGGTGGAACAGGTACAGGACAAGGTTGAGGAGACTCTTGTTGAAACCGGCTATTTCCATGTAGCAAAGGCTTATATTTTGTACCGTGCAGAGCACACAAAAGTTCGCCAGAGCGAAATGGATCTTGTTGACATATATCGCGAGCTTACTTTTTCAGATGCAAGGGATGCTGACATTAAGCGTGAAAACGCAAACATCGATGCCGATACAGCTATGGGTACAATGCTCAAGTACGGTTCTGAGGGTAGTAATTACTTTGTAAACAACTACATCTTGCCCAAGGATATGGCGGCAGCTCATGTTGGCGGTGATATACATATACACGACAAAGACTTTTATATGCTTACCGAAACTTGCTGTCAGATTGACCTTTTGAAGTTGTTTGACGGTGGCTTTTCAACAGGACATGGATATTTAAGAGAGCCTAACAGCATAGCAAGCTATTCGGCACTTGCGTGTATTGCAATTCAGGCAAACCAGAATGAGATGCATGGCGGCCAGTCAATACCTAACTTTGACTATTCAATGGCACCGGGTGTCAAGAAAACATATGAGAAAGAGTACAAAGCAGCTTTAGCGCAGTACTTGGAGCTTAAGGGCTGTGAAGAAAACGACGAAGCACGTGCATATGCCGAAGAAAAGGCATGGGAACGTACGGACCGCATGACATACCAGGCAATGGAAGCACTCATTCATAATCTCAATACAATGAACTCACGCGCAGGTGCTCAGGTTCCTTTTTCATCAATAAACTACGGTACTGACACTTCAAGAGAGGGCAGACTTGTAATAAAGAATTTGCTTCTTGCGACCGAAGCGGGTCTTGGCAACGGCGAAACTCCTATTTTCCCCGTTCAGATTTTCAAGGTAAAAGAAGGTGTAAACTTCAACGAGAGCGATCCCAACTATGACTTGTTCAAGATGGCGATAGCAACAAGTGCAAAGCGTCTTTTCCCGAACTTCAGCTTCCTCGATGCTCCCTTCAATAAGGCATACTATAAAGAAGGCGACTATAACTCCGAAGTTGCATACATGGGCTGCAGGACAAGAGTTATGGGTAATGTTCATGACAGAAGCCGTGAAATTACATCGGGCAGAGGCAACTTGAGCTTTACATCAATAAACCTTCCGCGAATAGGCATCGAAGCAAAGGGCGACATAGACAAGTTCTTTGCGCAGCTTGACAGCAGAATGGATCTCGTGTTCAGACAGCTTTTACATCGCTTTGAGATACAGTGCAAGAAGCATTGCTATAACTATCCGTTCCTCTTTGGTCAGGGCGTGTGGATTGACTCTGAAAAGCTTGGTCGAGATGATACGGTCGGTGAGCTTTTGAAACACGGCACATTATCCGTAGGCTTCATCGGCTTGGCAGAAACACTCGTAGCTTTGACAGGCAAGCATCACGGTGAAAGTGAGGAAAGTCAGGCACTCGGTCTTAGAATAATCTCACATATGCGTGAGCGTTGCGATGCACAGGCGAAGAACACAGGGCTTAACTTCACATTGCTTGCAACTCCCGCTGAAGGCTTGTCCGGCAGATTTGTAAGAATGGACAAAAAGATATTTGGCGAGCTTCCCGGAATCACGGATAGAGATTATTATACAAACTCATTCCATGTTCCCGTATATTATGACACAACAGCTTTCAAGAAGATTGCAACTGAAGCTCCGTATCATGCACTTACCAATGCAGGACACATAAGCTATGTCGAAATGGATGGCGACCTTACTCAGAATCTTTCAGCGTTTGAATCGGTAGTCCGCTACATGAAAGAGATGGGCGTAGGCTATGGCTCGGTTAACCATCCGGTAGACCGCGACCCCGTATGCGGATATACCGGAATAATAGGTGATGTTTGCCCAAGATGCGGCCGCAGAGAGGGCGAGGGTATATCACTTGAAAAGTTAAGAGAACTTAAAAAGAAATATCCCGGCGTGCCGGAATTTTACGGAAAGGACTAAGATATTATGGAAAACAAGACAGAAATTATTGTAGGTGAAAATGTTAAGTTTGAGCGTATTCGTCGCATAACGGGTTATCTCGTAGGCACAACTGATAGATTTAATAACGCAAAACGTGCAGAGGAAAAAGACCGTGTCAAGCACCAAATCACAACAGCAGCTGCGAATTAACGCGTATATAAGAGAATCGATAGTTGACGGCCCGGGAATACGCTATGTAATATTCACTCAAGGCTGTCCCCATAACTGCGAGGGCTGTCACAATCCGCAAACACACGATTTTGCAGGCGGTTACGATATCGATATTCAAAGAATCATAGATGGCATAAACGAGGATCCGATGCTGTCGGGCGTAACATTTTCAGGCGGTGAGCCGTTTTGCCAGGCAGGCAAGCTTGCCATTATTGCAAAAGCGGTACACGAAAAAGGCCTTAATGTGATGACATATTCAGGATATACGCATGAAGAACTTGTTAAGATGGCGGAGGAAGACCAAGAGGTTAAAGAACTTCTTTGCGAAACCGACATTCTCGTTGACGGACCGTTCATATTAAAAGAGCGAGACTTGACGCTCATGTTCCGCGGAAGCCGCAATCAAAGATTCTTAAAGCTTGAAAAAGATGGCATGAACATAATAAGTGAGCACTGATTAAAACCCTTTTTGTTGCAAATGTAACAAAAAGGGTTTCTTACGTTGCGTTCAAGGGGTAATATTGAATTTAAACGGCAAAGAGGGTATAATAAAATTTAATGCTATAACTTTACGGGAGGAAACTAAAAATGAAAACAAGAAAATTCATTTCACTTTTCTTGGCATTGGCACTTACCTTGAGTGTATTTATGCCGTGCTTCCCTGCATTTGCAGAGGGCGAAGAAGTGACTGTTACCGCAAGCGGTGCAGACGAAAATTATGAGTATAATGTTATTGATGGCACATATGTAGAAATAACAAAGTATATCGGTGATGCCACAGAGGTTGTAATACCTGCTGAAATAGAAGGTTTACCTGTTGAGGCTATTGGCAAGAGTGCATTTAGCTCATGCAGAGAATTGGTAAGCGTAGAAATTCCGGGAAGTGTAAAGACGATCGGTGACGCTGCATTTTCAAGTTGCTCCGCATTAACAAATGTAGAAATCAATGAAGGCGTAACGAGCTTTGGATATGCTGTATTTGGCTCATGCTCTGCATTGACGAGCGTAACGATTCCCGACAGCGTAACAGAGCTTGGTACATACATGTTTGCAAGCTGTTCGAATCTTAAGAGCATAGTTATAGGCAACGGTGCTAAGAGCATACCTGAATATATGTTTGCAGGCTGTGTTAAGTTAACAGATGTAACAATCGGTAGCGGCGTTGAAACAATTGAAAGATACGCATTTGTTCAAAACGAAGCACTTGAAGAAATCACAATACCGAGCAATGTAAAGAGCCTTGGTGAAGGTGTGTTCGCAAGCTGTAAGAGCTTGAAAGAAGCGAAGATGAACGAAGGCCTTGAAACAATAGGAATAAACGCATTT
>JAFQXA010000004.1 GCA_017407205.1 Clostridia bacterium | reverse complement strand
GTTCCACTATCATTATCATTATCGGCTTTTTTGGGTTTTGAAAAAAACCGTTCGGTTTTTTGACCTTTTGGTCTGCCTCCCTTTTTACCGTTTTCTAAATTTCTTTTGCAACGCTCTTCATATTTTTCCATATTCATATCCATGTGTGATTCTATCATCGAAAACAGAATCTGAACGGGGCGTGAGAACTCCTCTTTTACTTCCTCGTTGTTTGCCTTTTGGAGTATTGCGCCAAAGAGCTGTCCTCGCTCCTCTACCGTGAGCAGTTTCACCTGTTTCCAATAGTCGTTATATAGTATAAAGCTTTTTTTATCCATGGTTTTCCTCCTGTAAAATAAAAAAATCGGGGGCAGGAACTTGCCTCCGATTTGTGGATGTTATATATTTTAACAGGCTTGACTTTTCATGTAAAGTGCAAAAAAATTGCACCCAAATTGCAAGTGAATTGCAAGTGAAAATCATAAGCAATACAAAACTCTGCCTTTAAAAAGAGTTTTTTATTTTTGATTCTGTCAATATTCGCCTTAAAACCGATTACGGCTTCAATGTTATTCTTTCCTTTACCAGATCGTTCTCCCAGTCCATTTCATCGTATATGCGGAAAAGGAACTCGATTTCTTCAACCTCGCTTATGTTGTTTTCTTCAAACGCACTTTCTGCCCACGACATGGAGCTTATCGAAGAATTGCCCGTGGCAACGGATTCAGCATAGAAGGGATCCATCATGTATCCGTTTACGGATACCTCGTCTGCACTGAACATGAGGTCGATATCTGATTTGTTGACATAGAAAAAGTTGACCGTGTAACCGAAAACGGGATCATTTTCATAGCCCGTTACGATAACGGTTGCATACTCATTATCCATCAATACAACATCCGTGGGCTTTGATTCGCGGACAAACTTTTGAGCCTTGTCCTCACCCAGGGGATAAATATGTATTACCTCTTTTGCAACATCTTCAGCAAGCCAATCCACACTGTCATAAACGCGGAACGAAAGCATAATGTCTGTAAATTCACCGATGCCCTGCTCCTCAAGGTCGCTTGTGCTGAAGCTGATTTCTTCATTTGCTTTCTTGCCCGGTGCAACCTCGGGTGCAAACAAGGTCTCAATCTCAACGCCGTTTACTGCCGCACGGTCTATAGTGAACATATACGTCGTGTCAGATGACTTGTTTTCAAGCTCTGCCTTTAATGTATAGCCCCACATATTATCGGGATCTATACCCGTAATCTTTATGACGCACTCGCTGTTGTCAACAACGACAACTTCTTCAAAATCAGTATCGCTTGCCGTGTTTGACGGTGTTCCCTGTATACCGCCCTCCGGTCCGTTTTCTGCAACACAACCGATAAACGAAAATACCATTGCCAAAGCAAGAAAAAGTGCTGTAAATCTTTTCATGAGTTTTCCTCCTGCACAATAAACTATAAAAATCATTTTATACAGGCAAAATAAAAAAGTCAAGACGGCTGATATACGACATAAGTTTTTACTCTTATAGACCAAAAAACTTATTGGATTTGCAAAGTTAAAACAGCCTCAATTTTCCTGAGACTGTTTTATTATACTTGTTTTTGGCGACTTTTTGGCAAAAAGTCGATGGGGTTTAAGGGGCAACGCCCCTTAATTTCACTTCGAGCTTGCGTACTCGGCGGCAATTTTGACAAACCACTCAAACGGGGGCGAAAAGTCCATGCGTTCGGGGTGGGTTTGCAAGCCCACTATTATGCCGTTTTCGTGTTCGATGGCTTCTACGATGCCCTCTTTTGAGCGTGCTGTTATCTTTACATTTTCACCGACCGTCTTTACTGCCTGGTGGTGGGTGCTCCAAACCTCACATTCTGCGCCGAAAAACTGCCTTGCAAGCGTGCCTTCATCTGTGTAAAGCGTGTGATAGCCTTTTTCCGAGCCCCTCATGTGTTCTTCTTCAAAGCCTGCTTCCTTTATATCCCTGTAAAGCGTACCGCCAAGCATTACATTTATAAGCTGGTGACCGCGGCATATGCCGAGCATGGGTATTCCCATTTCGTAAGCCATTTTAAAAAGCCTGCTTTCAAACTCGTCACGCCCCTCGTTTGATGACTCGATAAGCGGAGACGGCTCATAGCCTGCCAAGGCACAGGTTAAGTCATCACCGCCTGAAAAAATAATGCCGTCAAGTATTGAAACATCATTGAAATACTGCGGAAGTATGACGGGGATACCGCCTTCCTCCGCAATTTTCCTTGTATAGCCTGCATAAAGCGTGTATTTATTGCCGTCAAATGTGGGCGTTATGCCTATAACGGGTTTTCTTTTTTCTGTCATAAATAATCCCTTGCAACCTTTAATAATATTTCTTTTTTGTTATCGTGCGGTCTTATTGCACAATGGAGGAAAAGCGAGTGCTTTATTTCGCCGATCTTTTTGGACGGGGAAAGCGAAAAATGCTCCATTATATCCTCGCCCGTGATGTTCAAATCCCTTTCATCAAACGGGACACCCTCATCCTGCATTTTTTGAAGTATCTTCTTCCATTTTTCAGCGGTTTGAACCTCGCCCGTTATTATCCCCGAGCCGTGAACATCCGCTTCCCTTATTTGAATGAGCATCTTCGCGTTTTCAAGCCCTAATGCTGCAAACTTTTGGCGTATTGTCTTTTCCTTGGCAGTTCCCTGCAAATCATACATATGATTTCTAACAAGCATACATACCTTATCGGTAAATTCAGTTGAGCACCTGAGCCTTGAAAGAATTTTCCTTGCTATCTTTTCGCCCTCTTTATCATGTCCGTAATATTTGCCGTATTTTCTGAAAATTTCAGGCTTGCCGACATCGTGCAAAAGCCCTGCAACACGCATCACTATGTCTTTTTCGGAGCAAGCCGCCGTGTGAAGCATATGGTCAAGCACATCATGGGCGTGATACTCTTTTTTCTGTGCCATGCCCCGCCCCCTTGTGAGCTCGGGGAGTATTATATCAAGCGCGCCTATATCTTTAAGGAGCATAAGTCCGAAAAGCACGCGGTTTCTTTGCTCTTTTATTTCATATCGGCTGTCGCTCATGAGTATCTTAAAAAGCTCGTCGCGTATTCTTTCGCCGGAAATATCCAACAAGCCTTTTACGTTGCGTTTTGCACTTTCAAGCGTTTCTTTTTCAACATCAAAACCAAGCTCGCTCGCAAAGCGGACAAGCCTCAATATCCGCAAGCCGTCATCCTGTAAGATGATGTCGGGATTTTTGCTTGTTGCCCTTATAAGCTTATTTTCAAGGTCAGCCGTTCCGCCCGTCGGGTCAATAATTTTGTTTTCCGCAATATCGTAATAGATAGCGTTTACCGTAAAGTCACGCCTGTGTGCATCAGCTGTCAAAGAGTCTGAAAACTTAACATCCGTAGGCTTGTGATTTCCTCCGCCTGCATAAACATCGCTTCGAAAGGTTGTATGCTCCGTAACAAAATCACCTATGTGTATTTCCACGGTTCCGTACTTTATTCCCTTTTCAAATGTCTTTATGTTATTCTTACGGCAAAGTGCCATGACTTCATCGGGAAGCATGGCACTAGAGGTATCAATATCGCTTATCGGCAATGATAAAAGTGTGTTTCTTATCATGCCGCCCACGACAAAAATCTTTTTGCCGTTTTCTTTAAATAAACTGCTTAAATATTCAAGCTCTTCAGGTACATTAAGCTTCATTATCGGAATTTTCACTCGTTTCTGTGCTGATTACTTCAACATTCTGAGCTTCGCTTTCCTCCTCGCCCTCGTCGTGAACAACGAGTGCAACACCTGCGACCTTTGTACCCTCTGCAATACGCATAAGCCTTACGCCCTGTGTATTTCTTGAGATGACATTTATCTGTGCAATGGGAAGTCTTATGACCGTTCCGTCATCACGAACCATCATAACGTCTTCGTCACCGTGTGCCATCTTCATGCAGCACATATCGCCGGTCTTTTCGTTTATGTTCATTGCGATAAGTCCCTTACCGCCTCTGCGCTGTGTTCTGTAAGCACTCTCGTCGGTACGCTTGCCCATGCCGTTTTCGGTTATGCAAAGCACCGTTGCTCCCTTTTCGACCTTTACTACGTCCACTACTTCGTCATCGTCATCAAGGAGTATGCTCCTTACGCCCGTTGCCGTTCTGCCCATGGGACGGACATCATCTTCATGGAATCTTATGGACTTACCCTTTCTTGTGCCGACGATAAATTCATCGTCACCGTTTGAGAGCATAACGCCGATAAGCTCATCACCCTCGCGAAGTCCCTGAGCTATGATACCGCCCTTGCGGATATTGTCAAAGTCACTCATGGGAGTCTTCTTTATTACACCGTATTTTGTTGCAAGAACGATGTACTTGTTTTCGTTCTCCTCAACCTCACCCTCGACCTTTCTGCCGACGGGGAACATTGTTGTAACCTTTTCATCACCGCGAAGCTGCAAAAGGTTTACTATAGCTGTTCCCTTTGCGGTTCTGTTTGATTCGGGAACTGTGTAGCACTTTATGTCAAAAGCTCTGCCCTGGTTCGTAAAGAACATTACTCTTGAATGGGTACTCGTTACAAAGAGATGCTTTACAAAGTCTTCATCCCTCGTGGTCTGACCTATGATTCCTCGTCCGCCCCTGTGCTGTGCTCTGTATGTATCAAGTGCAATTCTCTTGACATAGCCAAGCTGTGTTAAGGTTACGACCATTTCTTCTTCCTGAATTATGTCGTCAAGGTCTATATCGTCAGCCATCTGCGTGATCTCGGTTCTTCGCGGATCTGCATAACGCTTTCTTATCTCAAGAATTTCGTCCCTTATTATTGAAAGAAGCTTCTGCTCATCTGCCAAAATGCTTTCATAATATGCAACGGTCTCCGTAAGCTGGTCATGCTCGCCCTGTATCTTGTCTCTTTCAAGACCTGTCAAACGGCGAAGTCGCATATCAAGTATTGCCTGTGTCTGCTTGTCGGACAGACCAAAACGCTCTGTCAATCTGCGCTTTGCCTCGGCATCGCTTTGAGATGAACGGATTATGCTTATAACCTCGTCAATATTATCAAGTGCTATAAGCAATCCTTCCAAAATGTGCAGTCTTTCCCTTGCTCTTTCAAGGTCATACTGCGTTCTTCTTGTAACGACCTCTTTCTGGAACTCAAGATAGTGATAAAGCATCTGCTTTATGTTGAGTACCTTGGGCTCGCCGTTTACAAGTGCAAGCATTATAACGCCGAATGTATCCTGTAATTGTGTGTGCTTGTAAAGCTGATTTAATATTACAGAGCCGTTTACATCCCGCTTGAGCTCTATAACTATTCTCATGCCGTTACGGTCACTCTCGTCACGGATATCGCTTATTCCCTCTACCTTCTTTTCGTGAACAAGCTCTGCAATCTTTTCAACGAGGCGTGCCTTGTTTACCTGATATGGTATCTCGGTTACTACAATACGTGACTTATTCTGAGTCATCTGCTCAACTTCAGCCCTTGCACGGACTACTATTTTGCCCCTGCCCGTTCTGTAAGCCTGTCTTACGCCTGCCGTTCCCATGATAAGACCGCCTGTCGGGAAGTCGGGAGCCGGCAAATACGTCATTATTTCTTCGACGCTTATGTCGGGATTGTCAATGAGTGCAACATATGCATCAATGGTTTCGCCCAAATTATGGGGCGGAATATTTGTTGCCATACCGACAGCGATACCGCCCGAACCGTTTACCAAAAGATTAGGATAGCGTGAGGGCAGAACCGTCGGCTGCATAAGTGTTTCGTCAAAGTTAGGAACAAAATCAACGGTATTTTTATCAATATCCGAAAGCATTTCGTTTGAAAGCTTTGAAAGCCTTGCTTCCGTGTAACGCATTGCAGCAGCACCGTCACCGTCAACACTGCCGTAGTTACCCTGACCTTCAATAAGCGTGTATCTTGTATTGAAGTCCTGAGCAAGCCTTACCATTGCATCATAAACAGATGAGTCGCCGTGGGGATGGTATTTACCCAAAACGTCACCTACGATACGTGCCGATTTATGGAAAGGCTTATCGGGTGTAAAGCCCTGCTCGCCCATTGAATAAAGTATGCGCCTGTGAACGGGCTTCAAGCCGTCACGCACATCGGGCAAGGCACGGTTTATGATAACCGACATTGCATATGCTATAAAGCTCTTTTTCATTTCCTGCTCTAAGTCGAGCATTTTTATTCTGGGATTTTCAGTTACTTCGTTCATATCTTTTTCCTCTGTTTTTTACCCTTAAACATCAAGGTCAACTACGAGCTTGCTGTTCTGTTCTATGAATTCACGCCTGGGCTCTACCTTGTCTCCCATCAAAACCGTGAATATTTCATCTGCCCTCATTGCATCTTCAAGATGTACTTTGAGCATTATTCTTCTGTCGGGGTCCATAGTTGTTTCCCAAAGCTGTTCGGGATTCATTTCACCAAGACCTTTGTAACGGCTTATCGTGGGCTTCGGGTCCCTGCCTATTTCGTTCAAAATCTTATCAAGCTCTTCATCCGAGTATGCATACCATACATTTTTGTTTTTAGCTATCTTATAAAGCGGAGGCTGTGCTATGTATACATAGCCCTTTTCTATAAGAGGTCTCATATAACGGTAGAAGAATGTGAGCATCAATATTCTTATGTGGCTTCCGTCAACATCGGCATCGGTCATGCAGACTATCTTGTGATAACGAAGCTTTGTTTCATCAAACTCAGCACCCATGCCTGCACCGAAAGCCGTTATCATTGCTCTTATTTCGTTATTTGCAAGCATTTTGTCAAGGCGTGTCTTTTCAACATTCAATATCTTTCCTCTCAAGGGAAGTATTGCCTGGTAAGCGGGATTTCTGCCCTGCTTTGCACTTCCGCCCGCGCTGTCACCCTCAACTATGAATATTTCGCACTTTGACGGGTCCTTTTCACTGCAATCTGCAAGCTTGCCGGGGAGAGATGTTGAATCAAGCGCTGTTTTTCTTCTTGTCATATCCCTTGCTTTTCTTGCAGCATCCCTTGCACGTGACGCGGTTATGCACTTTTCAATTATTGCCTTTGAAACCTTGGGATTTTCTTCAAGATATGTTGACAAGCCCTCACTTACTGCATTTTCCACAATACCTCTTATGTAAGCATTGCCAAGCTTTGTTTTTGTCTGACCTTCAAACTGCGGTTCAGTAAGCTTTACGCTTATTATCGCGGTAAGACCTTCTCTTATATCTTCACCGCTTAGATCCTCATTTTCCTTTATGAGCTTATACTTTCTTGCATAGTCCTTTACAACTCTTGTGAGTGCTGCCTTAAAGCCTGCAAGATGACTTCCGCCCTCGATGGTATTTATATTGTTTGCAAATGTATGTATATTTTCATAGTAATCGGTGTTGTACTGCATTGAAACCTCAACGGTTGCAGACTCACCCTTTTCTTCATCGTTCTTTTCACCGTAGAAATAAATGGGTTCTTCGTTTATTATCTCTTTATTTTTATTGAGATGCTGAACAAATGAATTTATACCGCCCTCATAATAAAATACCTTTTTCTTTTCTTCCTCGCCGCGCTCATCAATAACCGTTATAGTTACGCCGCGGTTTAAGAAAGCAAGCTCTCTCATTCTTCCTGCCATTGTATCAAAATCATAAACGATGCTGTCAAAAAGCTCATCGTCAGCGAGGTATGTTACGCTTGTACCGGAGCTTTCCTTGCTCTCATCATATGTTCCTACTTGCTGAACATCGGTTTTCGGCTTGCCAAGCTCATATTCCTGCTTATATATGATGCCATTTCTTTTAACTTCTACCGTAAGCCATTTTGAAAGAGCATTAACAACACTCAGACCAACGCCGTGAAGACCGCCGCTTACTTTATAACCGCTGCCGCCGAATTTACCGCCTGCATGGAGAACTGTCAATGCAACTTCCAAAGCCGATTTTTTCATTTTTTCGTGATAATCTACGGGAATACCTCTGCCGTTATCGGTTTCGGTAAGTGAATTATCCTTATGTATTCTTATCTCAATATGAGTACAGTAGCCTGCCAATGCTTCATCAATAGAATTATCAACAAGCTCTTTTACCAGGTGGTGAAGACCTCTTACATCCGTCGAACCTATATACATGCCCGGACGACGGCGTACCGCTTCAAGACCTTCCAATACCTGGATTTGCGAAGCATTGTACTCTGTATTATTATTGCTCATTTTCCTTTTCCTTTCGCTCTTTTATCTTAAATTCCAAAATTTTATATACTTTTTTGTTTTAATGTGCCGTTTATACATTCATAAACCGTCACATTTTCGATTTGCGTTTGTTTTAAGCTGTTTATCGACGTACAACTCAAAAAACACTGACAATCCCTTGTAGCCTCAATTAAGAGGTTTTGACGCTCATCATCAAGCTCCGAAAAAACATCGTCAAGCAAAAGTATCGGAGATTCGCCTTTAATTTTTCTTACCAAAGCAATCTCTGAAAGCTTTAATGAAAGTGCTGCCGTTCTCTGCTGACCTTGAGAACCGTAGGTTCTCACATCATTACCGTTTATTTTTATGATTATGTCATCCCTGTGAGGACCTGTTGATGTATGACCGCGCCTTATATCTTCACTGCTGTTTTTTATAAGACTTTCCATCATATAATCAAAAATATCATCTTCTTTTTCAAAAGAACCTGCATCAGCCTTATATTGAATCTCCAGAAATTCCTTTGAAGAAGAAATCATTTTGTGTATATCATGGGCAACTGTTGATAATGTGTCCGTCATCTCACGCCTTTTGACGGTTATCTTTGAACCCAATCTTGACAACTGCTCATCATAAATTGCCAGAACTCCTTTGCCGTACATATTCTCATCATCTTTTAAAACGGCATTTCTTTGCTTTAAAACCTTGTTGTATCTTTGCAGGGTATAAAAATATTCGGAAGAAAGCTGGCTTATTTCCATGTCAAGAAATCTTCTTCTCTCCTGCGGTGAGCCCTTCACCAAAGACAAATCCTCGGGCGAAAACATGACGGTGTTTAAAACACCCATGAGCTCGCCTATTTTTTTACATTCAATCTTATTTACGAAAACCTTTTTGTTTTCACCGATGCGAAGCTTTATCTCAACGGATTCATCACCCTGATTGTTTTTCAGGTTTATACCGACATATCCGCCTGCGCAGTTATATCTTATAAGCTCGCTGTCGCGTGACGTTCTGTGAGACCTGCCCAGGGCACACAAAAATATAGCTTCCAAAACGCCTGTTTTCCCCTGTGCATTGTCACCTGTAAGCACATTGAAGCCCTTGTTAAACTTTATATCAAGAGATTCATAATTGCGGTAATTATTGAGTTTTAAGCGTTCTATCAACATGTTACAATTCTATCATAAAAAGCCTTTTTTTACAATCTGTAAATATAATATAAGAAGATAAACTTTTTATGAACGCAAAAAAAAGCCCCTTTTCTTTCAAAAAGGGCTTTTTTAAAAGCTTTTTATTATTCCGAAAAATGTCTTACAGGCAATACAAGATAATAGAATTTATCGCCTTCCGTGGGCTTTATTATGCAGGGGCTTATATTGTTGTTCATTTCAAGATAAATCTCTTCATCATCAAGTGATTTTACAACATCACTCATATACTTTGAATTGAACGCAATCTTTATATCCTCGCCGATGATATCAGCTTCTATTTCTTCGTTGCTCCTGCCCAGCTCGCTGTTTGCAGTTATCGTAAGCATATCATTTTCAAATGAAAGGCTTATAAGATTTGTTTTTTCCTCTCTTGAAATAATTGAAACACGCTCTATGCTCTGTGCAAGCTCTTCTCTTTTGAGTCTCACTCTTGTCAAATGGCTTGAAGGCAATATATTTTTGTATTTTATAAAATCGCCCTCCAATAATCTTGTTGTAACTACGGTATATCCAAGATCTATGTTAACGCTTGTTTTTGAAATATTGATTGTTATTTCTTCCTCACCGTCAGTCAGCGTTTTTCCTATTTCAAGAAGTGATTTGTATGGAATAACAACCTTTTCTTCACCCGTACATTTGCTTATTGATTCTTTTCTCATTGCAAGACGGTAACCGTCAAGCGCTACCATTGTAAGACTGTCCTTTTCAACTTCCAGAAGAACGCCTGTCAAAATGGGCTTTGTATCATCCTGAGCAGTTGCAAATATGCACTGCTTTATCATATTCCTGAATTTTGATGTTTCGATGCTGAAGGAAGTAGTGTTCTTTACCTTTGGCATATCGTGATAATCATCACTGTTTTCCGTTTTCATTGCGGTTTTTGCTCTTCCGCTTTTTATGATAACCTTTTTATCCTCAAAATCAAAAGATGTTGTTTCACCGGGCATTTTTCTCATCATATCAGAGAAAACACGACCGGGAATGACCGTTTTTCCTTCGTATTCGATAATTGCACCTATAACGGTTTCGATCTGCAAGGAAAGATCCGTACACTTCAAAAGAACATCACTTTCCCTTGCTTCAATATATATACCTTCAAGTATTGCCATTGATGATTTTGAAGGCAATGCTTTAATAACAGTCGATATGGCTGAATTCATTTCCTGAGTATCAACAGTAAAACGCATAACGAATCTCCTTTTAGTGATATTTTTAATTTTATATAACAGTATAAGTATCAGTAGTACGTGGTAAAGTGTTGAAAAGTACGATTTTTCAAATAAATACTTATAAAAATGCTGTTATAAAAGATGTGGAAAATATGAGTTTTTAAAATAGAATTTTCCACAGTTTCCATACTATCAACATTATACACATTTTATAAACGTTTATTCAACATTTTGAGTGTGGATTATTTTTTAAGTCTCTTTTCTATATCTTCTATCGTTACAGAAAATTGAGTGTTCTTTTTAAGCTCTTCTTCTATTTTGTTGCAGGCGCTTATAACGGTTGAATGGTCCCTGTTTCCAAAGTCCTTACCTATTGCCTTGTATGAATTTTCGGTAAGCTTTTTGCAAAGATACATTGCTACCTGGCGAGGGAATGTTATATCCATGGTTCTTTTTTGTGATGAAAGACTCTGGACATCTATTGAATAGTAGTCTGCCACGACCTGCTTTATTAAATCCATAGTAATGGCTGTATGCTGATAATTGCTTATAATATTTTTAAGTGCGGTATCGGCTAAGCGTATATCTATTGAACGCTTTGTAAGCTGTGCATAAGCTATTACATTATTCAAAGCACCTTCAAGCTGGCGTATATTTGAGTCAACCCTCTCGGCTATGAATGTAAGTACATCATCCTTGATATCAATACCTTCAATAATAGCTTTTTCCTTTAAAATAGCTATTCTTGTTTCAACATCCGGCTGCTGTATATCCGTGATCAAGCCCCATTCAAAGCGTGAACGAAGTCTTTCCTCAAGAGTATTAAGTTCCTTTGGAGGTCTGTCCGACGTTAAAATTATCTGCTTTCCGGATGAGTGAAGTGCATTGAATGTATTGAAGAATTCTTCCTGTGTACCTGTTTTTCCGGCTATGAACTGAACGTCATCAACCAAAAGCAAATCAGCCGTTCTGTATTTGTTTCTGAAAGGATTACGCTTGTCTATACGAATAGCATCAATAATTTCATTTGTGAATGTTTCGCTTGTTATGTATATAACATTTGCGTTTTTATCCATTTTTAGCCTGTGATTGCCTATTGCCTGCATAAGATGCGTTTTACCAAGACCTACTCCGCCGTAAATAAAAAGAGGATTGTAGGAAGAAGCAGGATTTTCGGCAACTGCTTTTGCTGCTGCGTATGCCAAACTGTTTGAGTTTCCTATAACAAATTTATCAAACGTATAGTTTGGATTCAAAGACTGACTTATAGGAGCCTCTTTTGTGGTATCCTTTATTTCTTCCTCATCGGACTTCATCTTAATGGTAAAAACAACGGTCATCAAACAGGAAGCGGCATTTGAAACCTCTTCTTCAACTATCTGCTTATACAGAGTATTTAATGTATTTTTCTTTATCTCGGATTGAACATATAGTGTTAAAACATTGTCTTTTAAAGAAATTGGCTCAATATCTGCTATCCACATATTATAGCTTATCTGAGTTATTTTTTCTTTCAATGCAGACTTTGCTTTATTCCAAATTATTTCTGCTGATTGCATAAAAAATAAACCTTCCTCCAAAGTGTGAAGTTTATCATAACAAATGAACAAAAAGAAAACAATACTAAAAAAGACCCTTTTATTATTCAAAAATTTTATAATAGTGGACACAAAAAAAGGCGTACACAAGATGTTGTGGAATGTTAAAAAATGCAGATATTTTCTTAATATTTCTTGACATTGAGGGTTTGTTTCGTTTATAATCGTTAGGCAATGCTGATAGAGTGTCGGCGTATGCCGATAATTCTGATATAACGAAAAAAAGGAAAGAGGTGTTATTTGTCATGCTTCAAACATATCAGCCTAAAAAGAGACAGCGCAAAAAGGTTCACGGTTTCCGTAAACGCATGAAGACAGCCAATGGCCGCAATGTATTGGCAAGAAGAAGGTTGAAGGGCAGAAAGAGGCTGTCGGCATAACAAGTCGTATAACAAGTCTTTTGCTTTGAGGCTGTTACGAAATTCTGTTTGCAACGGCGAGTAAAGAGAATTTCGGAGCAGCCTCTTTTCCTTGGATTGATATTGATTTGTTCGGAGGTTTTTTGTTGAAAAGGTGTTATTCCTTAAAACGCAACAAGGAATTTAAAAGGGTGTACCGCATAGGTAAGTCCCAGGGTTCGCATTTATTGGTATTGATTCATGCAAAAAGCAAGGATGATTCTGTTCATATCGGCTTAAGTGTCAGTAAAAAATTAGGAAACAGTGTAAAGCGCAACAGAATAAAGCGCAGGCTCAGAGCCGCTTTAACACCGTTTCTGCCTTTGATAAAGGAAAAAACAAACATCATATTTATCGCAAGAGAGCCTGTAAAAGATGCCGAATTTTCGGAAATTACAAAATCCATTGATAAGCTTTTAAAGAAAGCTTCGCTTTTGAAACAGAATGATTAAGCGGTTTTTAATATGGATTATAGAGGGTTACAGAAATTATATATCCCCTATGCATACCCCCTGCTGCAGGTATACCCCTACCTGTTCAAAGTACGCACTTGAAGCTATACAGATTCACGGTGCATTCAAGGGGAGTATATTGGCGCTTTGGCGCATTTTAAGATGCAATCCGTTTTCCAAGGGCGGATATGACCCTGTACCCCAAAAAACAAAAACAGAATAAAGAGAGAGAAAGTTAAAGTGCAAGGTGATTTTTTCTTAACTACGTGGTTTTTGGAAGCCATGAGATGGGTACATTCAAGCATTGGTGATATATTTCTCACAATATTGATATGTACGGTTGTTTTGAGATTATTGACGGTTTTTTCAGATATAAAGACTCGCAAATCAAGTGCAGCGTTGGCGGCTATACAGCCTGAAATCGACAAAATTCAAAAGAAATATAAAGATAATCCTCAAAAAGCACAGGCAGAACAGGCAAAGCTTATGAAAAAAGAGGGTGTAAGCATGTGGAGCAGTTGTCTTCCGCTTCTTATTACCATGCCCTTATTCTTTTGCTTTATAGCCGCATTCAGATTCTGGGGCTATGAAATGACTATAAAGCTTTTGGCTGATGAAAATCCGGTTGAAGTTTTAAAGTCTTTCAAATTTTTGTGGATAAACAACATCTGGCAGCCCGATAACGGTTTTTCACCCGTTATTGCAGAAGCGTCAACATTCCTGAATGAAGCTTTGAAGCCCACACTCGATAAGCTTATATTCTTGAAGGATAATACTGCTGTTTGGGATAAACTCGTTTCATTGGGCGTTGCCGCAAAGGATGCACAGGGCGTTTACGGCTTTTTGACGACTCCTGAAGCACAGGCAAGCTTTGATGCCATAATGGCACCCTTGAAAGAGGTTTATGCAGGGCATAACAACGGTTGGTTCATTTTCCCCCTGCTCGCAGGCGGAGCTAACCTTGCATCGGCTCTCATTACAATGAAGAGCCAGCCCAAAAACCCCAACGGTAAGCAGAGCGGTAAAATGATGATGTACTTAATGCCCATCATGTCATTCGTCTTCTGCCTGAGCTACAATGCCGCATTCTCCATTTATTGGACAATAAGCAGTATCTGCATGATAATCAGTAATTTAATTCTTAATAAGAAATTCCCGCGTCCGGGAACACCTTCAAAGGAGGAAAATAAATAATGAGATCAATAGAAGCTACGGGCAAATCCGTTGATGAAGCTATTTTTAACGGACTTGTAGAGCTGGGTATATCAATCGACGAAGTAGAAGTTGAAATAATACAGCAGGAAACAAAGGGCTTGCTCGGAATAGGCGCAAAGCCTGCAAAGGTAAGGCTTACAGAGCGTGAAAAAGAAGATATTATTATTCCCGACTACATGCTTAAAGACAGCGAAGATAAGAAAAGCGAAAAGGTAAGAAGCGACAAACCCCGAAACAATCAAAGACCAAAGCGTGATGAAAGACATAACCGTCCCCACAGAAAGGAATACGAGTATTCACTTGAAGCGGCAGAAGGTAATATCGCAGCCGATTTTGTAAAGGGCGTTCTTGAAAGAATGAACATTGATGCAGACGTATTGCTTGCAACAAATGTTGAAAACGGTATTCGCTTGAGAATAGACAGCGAATCAATGGGAAGAATCCTCATCGGGCACAGAGGCGAAACTCTTGACGCGCTGCAGTATCTGACATCATTGACCGTAAATCATGCAAACAAGGATGATGATTACATCAGAGTAACACTTGATACAGAGGGTTACAGGGATAAGAGAGAAGATACACTTTCCCGTCTTGCACGCAAGGTTGCAGCACAGGTAAAGGCAACGGGCAGACCGCGTGAGATGGAGCCCATGAACCCTTATGAGAGAAGAGTTTTCCACGCAACGCTGCAAAACAACCCCTACGTTACTACATACAGCGAGGGCGAAGGAAATGACCGCCGCGTTATCGTAGCACCCAAGGAAAATGCAAGATAAGGATTTAATATACGCACTTGCCACACCGACAGGCGGTGCAATAGCAGTAATAAGGATGAGCGGCCTTGATGTAAAGGCTGCTCTTTCTCGCGTTTTCACGGGAAAAATACAGCACAGGTATGCTTCATACGGCAAGATAGTATATGAAGGTGAAACCGCTGACGAAGCAGTAGTTGTATACTACGATTTGCCCCACAGCTACACGGGCGAGGACATGGCGGAGATAAGCGTACATGGCGGACAGTCAACCGTTAACCGCGTTATGGAAATACTGTCGCAAACAGGCTGTCGCTGTGCAAGGCCGGGCGAGTTCACAGAGCGTGCTTTCTTAAACGGAAAGATGGACCTCACGCAGGCGGAAGCCGTAATGGATATAGTGAACGCATCGTCTCAAAAGAGTGCAAAGACGGCACTTTTACAGCTTGAGGGCAAGCTAAAAGAAAAAATTGAGGAGATAGAGTCCTCCCTTTTGGATGCACTTTCGGGCATGGATGCTGCCATTGACTATCCTGAGGAACTTGAGGAAGATGTTTTTTCAGCACTTCCCCAAACGCTCAACGAAGCTTGCAGGAAGATGAAGTTATTAGTAAAAGAGGGCTTATCCTCAAAGGTCTTGAGAGAGGGTGTAAAGATTGCGATAATCGGCGTTCCGAACGCAGGCAAGTCCTCACTTTTAAATGCGCTCTTAGGGACTGAGCGTGCAATTGTAACCCCACTTGCAGGCACCACGCGGGATACGATAAGCGAACAGCTTTCGATTTGCGGTATGCCGATAACTTTGGTTGACACGGCAGGGCTTCGCGAGACCGATGACGAGGTCGAAAAAATAGGCGTTTCATTGGCAAAAAAGGCAGCCGATGATGCTGACCTTATAATCATAGCAATTGACGGTTCAAAACCGCTTACAAGCGATGAGGCGGAGCTTTTTGCCTACACGAGCACGCACGATTGTATCACGGTCATTTGCAAGAGCGACTTGGACACATACATCACAGCTCAGGATATAAAGAATCATTTTAACATGGATGCATTCTCCGTAAGCTCAAAAACGGGCGAGGGCATAGAAAAAGTAAAAGAGATAATTGCCCTCAAAATTACGCCCGATACGGAGAGCCCCATAATAACGAACATGAGGCACATAGAGTCCTTACAGCTTTCTTTAAAGGCGCTTGAGAGTGCTGTATGTGGGCTTGAAACACTCGATGCCGAGTGCCTTGCAACGGATATAAGGTACGCTCTTACGCACCTTGGCGCAATAACCGGCAGAGAAGTTGACGACGAGGTTATAGACCGCATCTTCAGCCGCTTCTGCGTCGGCAAGTGATGGTAATTGCAGGGGCGTTGCCCCCGCACCCCCACCGACTTTTTGCCAAAAAGTCGTCAAAAACAAGCAGAATAAACATATTCACCCTCCGTCAATACGGTGACGGAGGGCGAATTTTCATGCAGAGCCTGAAACCTGTTAAGATTATAGAACAAATAAAACAGTGAAAAACTCTGCCCTAAAGCAGAGTTTTGTCCATACTTATTCACTATTCACTATAAGTTATAACTTCATCTTGTTTCTCATTAAGCGATAGCTGTATCATTAAAACAAAACCGCCACTTACTTTGGTACTGTTTTGTTACGGTCGGCAAATGTATAGAGTTGCCTATCAATTTCATCCACTTGCCGCCTTAGCCGTTCAATGGCTTTTATCAAGCCTTTTCGCCGTATTAGCAACTCGTCTTTTGGCGAAAAATACCAACGCATTCCTGCATAATCACAGCCATGGCAATCTTGTTCTTGGCATCCTTGGCACACTACAGGTAGTGGATCAGCTTCTAACCATTTCATTGTAACACCTCCATGAAGTATTAGTGTAGAGACATCATTTTTCTCGTGCCAAAGGATTTTATATAGACAATAAATCCAACGCACAGAACTGTTCTTCGATTTTTCGCCATTATAATATACAAATTAAACCAAGTCAACTCAAAAGAGGTAATTTTTCAAACTCAAAATGGTTACCATAATAAAAAATGCCTTTGGAGTGATTTTGTGCGTATCGGGAATGCGGTAAGATTAAGAATTATAGAATTGTGCAATAGCCACAATCTGACAGTTAATAAGCTGGCAACGATTTCAGGAATAACGCAATCGACTTTAAACAACATTACTTGCGGAAGAAATAACAGCACAACAATTTCTACTATTAAAAAGCTTTGTGACGGTTTGAATATTGACATAAAAGAGTTTTTTAATTCACCATTGTTTGATAACCTTGAGCAAGAAATCATATAAAACAAATTCTCCGTCCGTCACCTTTTGACGGACGGAGAATATATTTGTTTTTGATTACTTTTTTCAAAAAGTAATCGGGGCGTGGGGTGGAACCCCACAAAAAACTCACTTCAAATCTTCGAGAAAATATGAATGCCTCAGTTTGTCGCCGTATTTTTTCATGATTTTGGCGTAGACCGCATAATCCGCCTTTTCGTGAGCGTCCGACGAGATGTTGTGAACAAGCTTTTGCTTTATGAGCTGCTTTGCACATTTTTTTGCCTTGGAGAGAAATCCGCCGTTGAGACTTTCCGCATCGACCTGAAGCTCACAGCCCAAGGCAACAAGGCGTTTTGGAATTTCAATGTTCCGCTGCATTACCTCGTAGCGTTCAGGATGTGCGACTATGATGTTTACACCCTGCCTCTGAAGATGAATTATAAGCTTTTCATAGTTTGCAGGAAGTGTATCGTAGGAAAATTCAAGCAATAATGTGTTTGTGCCCTGTATGCAATGGCGCAGGAGCGTTTCCTTATCCATACTCATTGCTACGGCATGGAAAACCTCGGCACCCATCAAAAAGCGTATGCCGAGCGATGCTGCCATTTCTGCCGTTTTTTCATATCTCGGCATTACGAGCGTCGGGTCAAGCGGCTCTTTTCTTACGTGGGGCGTGCCGACGAGTACCTTTATTGAAGCCTGCTTTGCGGCTTTGAGCATCGCTTTTGTTTCATTTTGAGAGCGAGCACCGTCATCCAAGCCGAAAATTATATGATTATGAATATCTATCATACGCCGTACTTTAAAAACAAGCTCTTATTATTTATTGCCCTTTTTCTTTTTCTTGATAAAAAGCGGATTTTTCTTGATTGCTGATTTTTTCTTGCGGCGGTAATAGTAATCGCTTATGTAGCTGTCCGGAACACCGTTTAATACTACGCCGAGTATTTTAGCGTTAGCCTTATTGAGCTGGTCAATAGCTTCGACTGCTTTGTCAGCATCCGTCATACCGGGCGAAACAATCAGGACCGTACCGTCAACCTTTGAGGAGAGAACTGCCGCCTCAATGAATGAGCAAAGCGGAGGAGTATCAAATATTATGACGTCAAAATGCTTGCGCATCTCGGCAATAAGCTCACTGCAGCGCCTGGAGCTTAAAACTTCAACGGGGTTTGCAAGCGTTTCCGAATCGAGGAAGAACAAGCCCTCCTGTGCCGTGGGAACTATCGCATCAAGGAGCGATACAGTTCCTGCCAAGACCTGCGGAAGTCCTACGGACGGACGCTGTTTGAGCATTCCCGCAAGCGTAGGACGGCGGCAGTCTGCATCGACCAAAAGTGTACGCTTGCCGTATTCCGTCATTGAGATTGCGAGCGTTATTGATGTAAGAGACTTACCCTCACTGGGCATAACGCTTGTTATAACGATTGTATGTATGCCGTTATCTATGTCGGCAAACTGTATGTTTGTGCGCAGTGTTCTTACAGAATCCTTGTATGCAGCACGCTCTGCACGGTATTGATCAATTATATTTCCGTTTGCCATATTATTCTACCTCTTCCATCTTGGGTATTTTTGCGAGTATGGGCAAGCCGAGAACTCTCTCCACATCCTCAGAAGTACGTATCGTTGTGTTCAAAGCTTCCGCAAGCATTACTATTGCAAGAGCAAACATGAAGCTTGCTGCACCTGCGATTATTACGCTTGCCGTCTTATTGGGAGCTGAGGGACTGATCGGTTCTTTTGCCTGGTCCACGATTTCGATATTGTCAAGCTTCATTATTCTCAAAGCGTTGATCTTGAAATAATGGCCTATCGTGTTTGCAACATCGTCAACCATCGTTTTGTCCTTGCCCGAAACGGATATCTTCATTATACGGGTGTCGGATATAGGAGTTACCGATACGTTGTAAACATCAAGCAAATCGCCCTTTGATGCATAGCCAAACTCCTGTGCGACGGTATCAAGAACACCGTAGCTCATTGCGATTTCCTTGTAGTCGCTCGTTAACGCTTCACTTGCCTTGATATCCTGCTGTGTAAGCTCTTCATCCGTCTTGTTAAGAACATATATTGTCGTAAAAGCTGTATATGTGGGGTCCACAAAATTGAAAACGACCACGATCGTTGCAATCATCGCTATAAGCGGTATACCGACAATAATATAAATGCGGTTAAGCAGCAGGTTTAATATTTGTTTGAATGTCATCTTACTTACCTCGTTTAAATATATTCTTTACTTCATCATCATGTTTTTCTTGATTCGTTCCGCAACTGCTATTACGGCAATGCCTGCAAAGAGCACTACACCGATGTATATGATCCATGTATAAGGATTCTCTGCTTCTTCCGAAGCGGCAGGCTGGGGCGTTACCGCAGAAGGCGTATGATGAACGGTGTTCTCATAACCCGTGCTCGTTGAAAGCGGCGTCGGCGTTGCATAAAGCACCTTAAGCTCTTCAGGCGCCTGTGCCATTGCCTCAAATGAAGCTATTTCGTTGGTATTGAGGTACCGAAGCGACAGGTTCGCCGTAACGGTTTCGCCGTCAACAACAGGGGCTGAAGAAACTACCGAAAATGCGGAAGCGTTTTCCAATATACTGCCCGACAGAGCTTTTGAAACAGATTCGTACATTGAAACGCCTTCTGTTTCCACCATTTCAAAGCCCGTAACTTCTATTTGGTCAACTGTTGCCACAGCACTTTTTGCAAGCTCCTTTGCCATTTCGACAAAATCAACATTTACAAATTCATCATATCCGAAATCGAAGAGCGTTTCCGCATTCTTTGAGTACCTTATCGTCTTGGAATTAAGCGAAAGAACAAGCAAAAGCGGACGGGAATCACGCACAGCGACAAGCGATACCGCACCGCCCTCGTCAGCAGAGCCCGAACCGAAAAGAAATACCGTTGTTTTGCTAAGCTCAACAGCCGTGCTTGTTTTCAAGGTCTTTTTAAAATCACCGTCAGTTGAAGAAATGGATTTCTCTTCATTGACAAGTGCTTCCTTTACCATGGGCTGTGAATACAATGCTTCAGAGAGTATTGCAACATCCCTCATGCTTGTGCAGGCCATGGGGTCATACTTGCCCTCTGTGTTTGAGTAATATGTGGATTTCATTGAAAGAACCGATGCTGTTTCATTCATGACTGTCAAGAACTCCTTGCCCGCCGTCGTGAATGTTTCTTCAAGATACGAGGTCAAAGCAGAAAGCGCATCCTCTGCACCCTCATAAAGCACAGCCGCTATAAGGTCACAAACAGCAAGCTGAACACCCTCCTTAAGACCGATACCGTCATACTTTTCAACATCTTCTCCGCAAGTTATAACGGTGTCTGAAGAAAGATTGACTGCCGAAAGGTATAATGTCATCATCGTAACTATGCCTGAGCAGACAGGCATCTTCTCGTCAGCACTACCGGTTGCATACAAAAGCGAATCGCCCTGCATATCAATGAGCAATGCTCCCTGAAAATGGTTTCTGTCAAGATTAGACGGTGTAATACTGCTTGTAGCTATCGGCTTTGTAAATGTCACCTCGGCATTTGAAAAAACGCCAAGGGGGAATAACATTGTTAAGGAAATAACAAAAGCCGTGAACAGAGCAAGCACGCGTTGTTTTCTCATAGAAAAACAGCACCTCCGCAATTTAAGTGTATTTCATATCACAATTTTCCGTAAAATTACAACATAAAACTATATAGCAACACCTTGCAGTTTAACATATATTTACCGTTGAGTCAAACCGATAACGCTCCGAAATTATTACCATTTTATAAACAATTTTCGCTTTAATTGACGTCTGATATTGCACATGTTAAAATCACTTGGATAATAAAAATGGGAGGTGTGGTTTTATTGGCTTCAAGGAAAAACTCTGTAAAAAATAAACCAAATTTTTCAGCGGCCGCTGCAACTTCTTTCCCAATTTCAACTGAAATCGTATCAGAACCCATACTTCGTGAAAACGATGCGTTTTACCTGTTTATGAAAAGAGCTTTTGACCTTGTAGTTTCAGGGCTTGCACTTATAGTTTTAATAATTCCGTTCATCTTGATTGCGATAATAATAAGGCTTGATTCCGAGGGCCCTGCATTTTTCACACAGGAGCGTTTGGGAATGAACGGAAAGCCTTTTAAAATAATAAAGTTTCGTTCCATGGTAAAGGATGCTGAAAAGCACGGCGCAATGTGGGCAAAGAAAAACGATTCACGTGTAACGAGAGTCGGAAGATTCTTAAGAAATTCAAGAATAGACGAGCTTCCCCAGCTTATAAACATATTCACGGGAAATATGAGCTTTGTGGGCCCGCGTCCCGAGCGTCAGATTTTCTATGATAAGTTTGACAGGGACATTCCTCATTTCAAGTACCGCCTGAAGGTAAAGCCCGGTCTGACAGGTTGGGCACAGATACACGGCGGATACGAGCTAAAACCCGAAGAAAAGATTATATTCGACCTTGAGTATATCGAAAGGCGTTCGTTCTGGCTTGATCTCAAGTGCATATTCATGACATTACCCCTTGCAGTCAACCACAAAGGCGCAAGATAAAAAATCAAAAGCACAACCACAAAAAAGGTTGTGCTTTCTTATTGCGAGGTGTGGCACACAGAACAATTACCGCACTTCCCAAAATCAATATTTTTTCAATTTTGGGAAGTGAGCTGTTTGTTGAGCAGCCAATCTGCTACATCAACAATTTTAATGCCCTCATATTGATATTCGGGATTTCTTGTCCGTGCTATTACCGTTTTGGGATAGGCATCTTTAATTTTAAGCAAAGGCTCTACTTCACGCTTAAAGGTATCCGGATGAGTTATATTGTCCGAAACTTGAATATAAAGCTTTTCGCTCCTTTTTACAGCAACAAAATCAATTTCTTTTTTATACAAAACGCCTACATAAACTTCATAGCCTCGTCTAAGTAATTCCATTGCGACAATATTTTCAATCACTCTGCCATTATCTAAGTTTTTAGTACCAAGTTTGGCATAACGGAATGTATGGTCACTCAAATAATACTTATCATTAGAGACAAGATACTTTTTACCTTTAATATCATATCTGCGGAACTTATAGAAGGCAAAAGCATTGCAAAGATAACCCAAATAGTTATTGACAGTCTTATGATTAATTTTATCCTTGTTTGAAGTAAGCGTATCGGCAATACTTCTTGCCGATGTTAAATTGGATATGTTATCCATTAAGAACTGAGAAATTCTACCCATCAAAGCAGAATTTTTAATTTTATATTTCTGGCCTATATCCCTTAAAATTAAAGTGTCAAAAACCGTTTCGATATAATCATATTTATCTTCCTGTTCTTTATACAAATAAGAACCGGACATTCCGCCTTCAAGCATATAGGCATCAAAAGCAGTGTATTTATCTGTTAATTCAAAGTACTGAACATACTCACAAAAAGAAAACGGATATACCTTGATTTCAAAGGTTCTGCCGGTAAACAGTGTTGCTAAATCCGAGCTGAGCATGAAGGCGTTTGAGCCTGTGATGTAAATATCGTACATCTCTGTTGCGTGCAGATTGTTTATGCACAGCTCAAAGTTATGGCACATTTGAATTTCGTCTATTAAAACGAAATTCTCCTTACCCTCTGTATAACTGTTTTCGATGTATTCATTAAGAGTTTTGTATTCTTTAAGATTATCGTACTTCGATAAGTTAAAATTAATATGAATAATATTAGCGTTGGGAATATTATTGTGTATGTAAGTCCTGAAAGCTTCCAACAGCTTCGATTTGCCGGAACGTCTGACACCTGTCAATACTTTAATATCGGGAGTTCCGATGACATTAATCATTTTATCCAAGTACTGTTTTCTTTCAATCAGTTTCATAGCAAATCACCTCTTTAAAGTTATTATATCCCGTCCACTTCCCAAAATCAATATTTTTTCAATTTTGGGAAGTGAGCTGTTTGTTCTTCGTGCAACACATAGCGAAAAGGCTGAAAAAGCAAAAGGGAGACAACTTCCTTACAAAGTGTCTCCCACATGGAGCTTTTTAATTTGTCAGTTTGAAATTATATCGTATATAGCCTGTAAATCTTCTTTGGAATAGTATTCGATAACTATTTTTCCGCTGTCCTCGGTGCCGTTTATTGTTACCTTGGTATTGAGCTTTTCGCGAAATCTCCTCGTTGCCGCTAAAATTTCGGGGCTTTTTGTTTTTGTGCTTTTTGCGGGAGCTTCCTTTGCTTCGCCTCCATCGTTTATCGCCTTGACAGCCTGCTCCGTTTCCCTTACCGACATATCGTTCTTAACGATTTTTTCAGCAAGCTCTGCCATTTTTGCATCGTCCTTTATCGCAACGAGTGCGCGTGCGTGCCCTGACTGTATTTTGCCCTGCTTTAAAAGTGCGAGCACAGCATCGGGAAGATTTAAAAGCCTCAATGAGTTTGCTATTGCAGGACGGCTTTTGCCGAGTCTCTGTGCGACTTCCTGCTGTGTGAGGTCGTGCCTGTGCATCAAAAATCTTATTGCCATTGCCTCTTCAACGGGATTTAAGTCCTCACGCTGTATATTTTCAATGAGTGCGATCTCCATGCTCTCGTCATCAGCCAAATCCTTTACTATAACGGGAACTGATGTAAGGCAGGCAATGCGCGCTGCCCGAAATCTTCTTTCCCCTGCAATAATTATAAATCTTCCGCCGTTTTTCCTTACGACTATCGGCTGAACTATGCCGTGTCTTTTTATCGACTCTGCAAGCTCATTGAGCTTTTCCTCATTAAATTCCTTTCGGGGCTGTTCTGAGTTTGTATCAATCAGGTGTATATCAACATTTTTTATGTTTTCGCTCGAGGTTTCGGCTTCAATATTGGTAAAAAGTGCGTCGAGCCCTTTACCGAGACTCTTTTTTGCTTTTACTGCCATGTTTATTTTCCTTCCTTTTTACTTAAAAACTCTGCTGCCAAGGCTTCATATGCCTTTGCGCCTGTTGAACGGGGATCATACATTATAACGGGCAGACCGAAGCTCGGTGCTTCGCCGAGGCGAACCGAACGCGGAATGAGCGTTGAGTAAACTCTTTCGCCAAAGAACTTCTTGACCTCGGAAACCACCTGGGACGACAAATTTGTTCTTGAATCGAACATGGTAAGCACAACACCGTCAAAATCCAAAGTGGGATTTAAGCGGTTTCTTACAAGTTTTACGGAGCCCATGAGGTCGGAAATGCCTTCAAGTGCGTAATACTCGCACTGAATGGGCGAAAGCAATGTGTGTGCTGCCGTGAGGGAGTTTAAAGTAAGCAAGCCGAGCGAGGGCGGACAGTCTATGAATATATAGTCATAAAGGTTCTCGACCTCTTTTAATGCTTCTTTTAAGATTGTTTCACGTGAAACAACGCTGACAAGCTCGATTTCAGCACCGGCAAGTTCCTTGCGTGAGGGAACAACGTGCAAATTTGCGACTACGGATGTAATTATTGCATCCTTGATTGGAACCTTGTCTACAAGCACATTATAAACTGAGTACAGGGGTTTATTCTTTTCTATTCCGAGTCCGCTTGTAGCGTTGCCCTGTGGGTCCATATCCACGCAAAGCACTTTTCTGCCCATGCGCGCAACACAAGCCGACAAATTAACGGTGGTCGTGGTTTTGCCGACGCCACCTTTTTGATTAGCTATTGCAATAATCGCTGCCACGATTTAATTCCTCCGAATTTTTCAGATAAAAATATTATAGCCCGAAACGGGCTATAATTCAATACGGTTCGTTAATTTGTCAATGTTTCACGTGAAACATTTATTTTACACGGAGAACAAATATCATCGGCGTCAGTCCACCTGCATCCGTCCTTGCTTCGACGAGCAATTCAAGGTTTTGTCGCTCTTTTATAAGCTTTTTCAAAAGCGTGAACTCCATAGTATAAAGTATTGCAATACCGTCCTTTTTTACCCATGAGGAGAGCCTGTCCAGAATTCCTTTATACAATGCTTCATTGTCCTTATGCGTGCCGACTCTGTTGCCAAACGGGAGATTTGATACAAGCTCGTCATACTTGCGCTTTGCTTCAAACCTTAAGCAGTCATTTACCACGAATTTGGCTTTTGCCTTGGCTGCACCTGCATTTTCGCGTGCTATGTCAATCGCCTTGTGTGCTATATCAACGCCCGTTGTTCCTGCAACCGCCTTGAGCTTTTCACGCTCGATAAGAAGCGTTCCGCTTCCGCAGCAGGGATCCAATACTCGTGCATTCTCACTCAGGTATTCCTTAGCCATTCTCAAAACCGCTGCTGCCGTTGCTCCATTCATAGAAGCAGGCAAGGCACCAACTCTATAATCAAAGCGAGTATCCTCAAATGTATAAAGCTTCAGATAAGCGTCGGCTGCTCCGTTTCCGTGAAGCTCTATTCTGATTTCTATTTCATAATTGCTCGGCGAATTTACAAGATGTAGTGTTCTGCTGTCTTTATTACCACTATCTGTTGTGGTGTCAAGGAGTTTTGCAAGCTTCTTTGCCTTCTCGCCCCTGTCAACATTTTCGCCCTTTATTTCAATTCGGTAGGCAAAAACATTTGTACCCTTGTGCGTTGCCATGAGCATTTTTTCAAGGAATGCACGGATATGCTTTGCCAAAACTCTCTCGTCCGCACTTATGCCGTTTGCAATGGGGAAAAGCACTTCAAAGAAACAGCGAGCCTCATATAAAGACTTATAGTCCCTCGTCTTTACGCGGACTGCATTGCTGAATTTGTTTGCGACACGAAAGCCCTTTTCTTCAAGCTCGTCCTGAAGAGCCGAGCTTAATTTATCGGGACAGCGAAGCTCCATTTCATATTCATCATCGAGCGATAAAAACTCGTGCTTTTCTATCTTCATGAGGCTTGCACGCGCTTTGAAAAGTGCATCACATTCTTCCTCATAATGCTTCTTTTCGCTTTCGTCCTTGGGAAGTGCTACAACGTAGGAATCAAGGTATTCTTTCGCTTCATCGTCACCGCAGGCACCAAGTGCAAGCAATAAAGACGGCCTTACAAAGCGAACTTCCTCATATTCCAAAGCGCCGATTAGCATGGGTGTAAAGCCGTCATTTTTAAGTGCGCCTATGAGCCTTGCCGTGTTCTTGCGCATTTTTGCATCCTCAGAGCCCATTGCCATTAAGATAACGGTATCGTTCTTGCTCAGAAGGCGTTCTATTTCATCACTTATACGCTTTTTTGCTGCCGCCCTGCACAGAAAGCCGACGGCTGCTGCATTTCCCTCACCCATAAGCTGCCATGCCGCTTCAAAGGCAGAATCTGCATCCTTTATAAGCTTCTCAACGCCGTTGGGTGCTTCCAAAATCTTCTTTACTTCTTCCTTTGTGAGCTTTTTCATGCCTTTTCTCCCACAGTTTCCATGATTACCGAAAATACCGACTCAAGACCGTTATGAGCATTGCTCTTTTCCATGTTCTCTATATATTTCTGCCTGTTGTCATAAAGCTTTCTGACCGTATCCTGAAGCTTTTGAGCCGTAAGCGTTTCCTGTTCAAGCATTACGGCAAATCCCTTTCTTTCAAAATACGATGCGTTTAAAATTTGGTCGCCCCTGCTTGTGCTTTTGGGAAGCGGAATCAGGACCGAGGGCTTTTTGAGTGCCAGAAACTCAAATATTGCATTTGCACCCGAGCGTGAAATTACGATATCCGCCAGTGCCATATAGTGGGGCAATTCCTCGTTTGCATATTCGTACTGAACATAGCCCTTTCGCTTTATGCTCTCATCGACCTTGCCCTTACCGCAAAGATGTATTATATTAAAGTCTTTCAAAAGTCCGTCAAGCGCACCGCGCACAGCCTCGTTTACCGCGACTGCACCTAAGCTTCCGCCCATAACCAATACTACGGGCTTTTCTGAGCCGATTTCAGTTATTTTTGCGCCCAATTCCCTGTTTCCGCAAAACAAAGCGGCTCTCACGGGCGTTCCCGTGTGGATGCCCTTTTTTCCTACATATTTCAAGGTATCTTCAAATGTTACGCAGACTTTTTTGGCAAAGCGTGCGTTTATCTTGTTTGCAAGCCCCGGCGAATAATCTGACTCGTGCGTCACAATGGGTGCCTTGCCGCTTGCCGCCATTACTACGGGTACGGAAACAAAACCGCCCTTTGAAAATACGATGTCGGGTTTAACTGTTTTTATAATTCTTTTTGCCTCGAAAAATCCTTTTACTACGCGGAAAGGGTCGGTCAGATTTTTAAGCGAAAAATAACGCCTTAATTTTCCCGATGATATGCTGTGGTAGGTTATGCCACCACATTCTTTTACAAGTTTTTCCTCTATGCTGTTTTTTGTGCCCACATAATGAATATTAAAGCCTGCTTCTTTCAGCTTTGGCACGAGTGCAATATTGGGTGTGACATGGCCTGCCGTTCCGCCGCCTGTCAGCATAATGGTTCTTTCTTTCATTTAAAAGCCCTTTTAAGCCCTTCCGATATGATATGCTTTTTTCTTACATAGTATTCAGCAAATGCAAAATTTGTTTATTTATATATCTCTTTCGCACAAATCCGCAAGTGTTTCACGCCTGACTGCGAGAAAATCCTGCCCGTCTTTTACGAAAACCACGGGCGGTCTCGGCACTCTGTTATAATTGCTTGCCATCGAGAAATTGTAAGCGCCCGTTGAGGTAACAGCCAATATGTCACCGCTTTTTACATTGCCCGAAAGCATTACGTTTTCGCCGAGCATATCGCCCGATTCACAGCACTTTCCGCAAACCGTGCAGGGCTTGTCCGCACATTCGTCTGCACGGTTTGCCACTATGAATGTATAGTCTGCACCGTAAAGAATATATCGGGGGTTGTCCGTCATGCCGCCGTCCACGGACACATATGTGCGAATGTCGGGAATTTCCTTGACATTGCCGACCGTATAAAGCGTAACGCCTGCAGGACCTGCAATTGCTCTGCCCGGCTCGAAGCCTAAGTGCAAAAGCTTTTTGCCCTCATCCTCCCTGCGTTTTTTCACATATGTCAGAACCTCTTTGAGCATCTCATCATAGGAAAACGGATCGTCGCCCTCAACATACTTTATGCCAAAGCCGCCGCCAAGCACCAAATCCTCAAACTCAATGCCCGTTCGCTCTTCAACGGCGTTTATATAGTCGAGCATGACGCGTGCCGTTTCCACAAAGGGTTCCTTTTCAAAAATCTGCGAACCGATGTGGCAATGAAGCCCCGAAAGCTCTATGTTTTTGAGTGTAAGTGCAAAGTCTGTTATCCTGTCGGCAGCGCCTGTTTCAATAGCCATGCCGAACTTTGAGTCAATCTGCCCCGTCTTAATAAAATCGTGGGTGTGTGCATCAACGCCCGGTGTTACGCGGATCAGGACTTTCTGCACCCTGCCGCTTTCGCGTGCATATCTGTCGATCTTTTCAAGCTCTGTTTCATTGTCCGCAATAAATCTGCCGACACCAAAATCCACACCCATTTTTATCTCTTCATCGGTCTTGTTATTGCCGTGATAGTTGATTTTTTCCATGGGGAAGCCTGCTTCACGCGCAGTATAAAGCTCACCGCCTGAAACAGCGTCAAGCCCCAAGCCCTCGCTATTTACTATTCTGCACATTTCCTTTGTGCAAAATGCCTTTGAAGCATATGTTATAAGACCGCAGGAATCATAATACTTTTCAAGTGCGCCCTTAAACTCGCGACAGTTTGCGCGCACAACATCCTCGCTCATAACATAGAGGGGTGTTGAATACTTCTGTGCAAGATACACACAATCTACGCCCGAAATATAAAGATGTCCGTCCTTTATGCTGTAATCACCGTAAGTCATAGTTTTTCCTCATAATCAATTCAGTTTTTAATCGGCAAATCCGCTTTTTTGTTCAGGTACATTGCCAAAAACGGAATAAATGCAAGTTGTATTATAATACCCGGAACTGCGTTTGTGAATGCTCCGCCTATAAACATTGAAAGCGCAAACGGTGCGCCCTGACTGTCAATCAAAAGCATCAAAAATCGAACTATACCCCAGACAGCTCGACCGGTAAGCATTGATGCAATAAGGGAAATATAATAAAAGGGCAGGCGCCTCGGCAAATGCTCCGTTAAAATTCCCATCACAAAGCCGTAGGCTGCAAGCTCAAATGCCATGCCGACGGCGTTGGGATACAAAACGGGGAAGCCCACCAGAAAGCTTCTCAAAAGAGGCGTCAGCGCACCTGCAAAGCCCGCTGCTTTGCCTCCGCACACTATACCGCAAACCAATATCGGCAAGTGCATAAGTAAAAACGAATTCCCTACCTGCGGTATCGCGGTAAGGAACGGAAGTGTTATGCCAAGTGCAATAAACAAACCGCAGTATGCGATTTTGCGTATCGACACATTTGAAGCATTCTTATTTTTCATAATTTTTATTCTGCGTCAGGCATTATGACGGGGATGTATTCAAGTGTTGCAGCCACAACCCTGTCCGCCTTCTCTTCCTGTATCATGTGGCCTGCATTCCTTATTATGCTTACGCTTGCGTTCTTAAGTGCCGCGTGATAAACCTCAACGGACTCACGCTGACGCCACTTATCCTCGCCGCCCAAAAGTATCAGAACCTCTGCGTTCATGGTTCTGAACTTTTTAATAAGCATTTCATCGTCATAGCCCGTAAGCGACAGTCTCAAAGCAAGCCTTGCATCGGGATCGCTTATTGTCGAATAATACTCCTTCACAAGCTCGGGAGTTATATTTGTAAGGTCAAAAAATGCATCGCTGAGCACGTTCTCAACCGTTTTTACGCCAAACATACGGCAAGCAAATATTCCCAAAATCGGATTGTCGATCAAGCGGATAGTGAGGGGCATTTCATTTGTTACTCCACCGGGGCTTATGAGAATTATTCTGCCTATACGCTCAGGGTTTGTTGATGCAAGCTGCATAACATAGGCGCTGCCCATTGAAAATGCCATGAAATGCGATGATTCAATACCCATAGCGTCCATGAAAAGGCGAAGCATATCAGCCTGCTCAGTGATCGTATAATTTGTGGAATACGGTCTGTCCGAATAGCCGTGACCCAAAAGGTCAACAGCTATAACACGGTAATACTTGCTCAGATTCTCAAACACATTGCGCCAGGTATAGAGCGACTGACCTATCGTGTGCACCAAAATAAGAGGCTCACCGTTTCCCTCTTCCATATAATGAACCTTAACACGCTCGCCACCCCTTAATGAAGGCTCGCCCCTGCGTTTTTTAAGGCTTTCCTCCAATTCGGGATCAGTAGGCAGGGTTATCTCAACATAACCGCCCACGTGCTCGGAATTTATAAACTTTTTCAACTCAAGCGATAAGCTCACCTGCAAGCCTCCTTCGCAAAAACTCACTCAATAAAACTTGTGTATGTTAGTTTATACTACATTTTTTAAGCCCCTTTTGCAAGGTTCAAACGCCCCCAAAATGCCCATTTTCACTATATTTTACGGTTTGTTCATTTATTCGTGTCAATTACGAGACCTTATGTTGAAAAGAACGCTTTATACATGATATAATTTTATAAAAATAGGTTTAAAAACACAGGGAGTCATTACAAATGAGTAAATTCATAAAAAAGCACTCTGCACTCTTTACGGCAATTTTAATAAACCTTGCGTTCCTCATTTTGGTTCCGCTTATCGCAGGGTTTCATTATGAGCTTCAGGATGACTGGTTTTTCGCAGATAATATTTTAGACGGAAACTATGACTATACTTTCTGCAATTATTTTATACAGGCTTTATCGGGAGTGCTTCAAAAGCTTATTTATCCGTTAAATGCCTTTATAGTGCTTCAAATTTTATTATGTTTTGTATCTTTTGTAACAATATCCTATATCTTTCTTAAAACATTCAATTTAAAAAAAGGACTGTTATTCACACTTTTTTTTGAGTGCATTTTTGCAATAAATGCTTACTCTGCCGTGACTTTCACAAAAACAGCCGCTATTTTAATGACGGCAGGCGGTCTTTTGATGCTCTTTGCATACCACAGCAAAAAGAATATTTCTTATTCCGTTTTGGGAATACTTCTCGTGCTTTTGGGCAGCTTTTATCGCTTCAATATTTTTTATTCGGTACTTGCAGTATTCGGATTTTTCATTCTTGCGCTCATACTCGCAAAAACGGAAAAGCCCTTTTTTAAAAGCCTTTTTGGGGCAATAAAAAAAGTACTTTCAATAAAGAACATAGCTTTAATTCTTGCCCTGTTTATTCTCGTATTTGGTATGAATACTGTTTCAAAAGAAATAATTTATTCAGGTGAGGGCATGGATTACTACAAAGAATTCAACTCTGCCCGTGCAAAAGCAATCGATTATCCTTTCCTGCCTTATGAACTTGCACCCGATAAATACGAAAAAATAGGCATTTCGGAAAATGATTTAAAAATGTTCAGAGATTGGCATTTTGATGACGAAGGCTTTACAAGCATTGAAACGCTCAAAGAAATACAAAAAATTTATGACACAGAGGAAATAAACCTTGTTTACCTTCTCTACACTTTAAGAAACATAGCCTTTAAAGAAGTTGATAACATATTGAGCTTAAACCCCGAGGGAATACTCGTTTTAGCATATGTTGCAGCAGCACTTGCCATACTGCTCATCTATAAAAAGAAAAGCTTTTTATATGTTGGATTTACAACGCTTGGCGCCGCACTTTTATATATCTACCTCTACCTTGGCGGCAGAGTAAATTACAGAGCCGTTTTATCAATATGGTTCGCCGCAACAGTGCTTCTTGTGTACTGCACTCAATTTTTGGAAAAACGGGAGTGGCAAAAGAAAAAGAGCACTTCCGCTTTTACAGCTTCCCTCGCCGCAGTTTTATCCTGCGTATTCCTTTTGGTTTCGCTCTTTGTAACAATACCGAAGCTTTCACTTGAAAATAAAGAGGAGTATCCCGAATTTGACGAATTTGTGCTTTCCTCGGAAGATAAATTTTTCGCACTCAATTTCCCTGCAAAAATGCTCGTAAAATATACTACGGTATACTCGGACCCGATAACGATAGCTCCCTACCCCGTGTTTGAAAAATGCCTTTTCTACGGCTCTGCATACTATGCACACCCAAGCTATAACAAGATGCTTGCAAAAGCAGGTATTGACAACCTTTATACCGACATTATAGACAATGAGAATGTATATTTTGTGGATACGGACAGCGTTGATATGTTCGTCACATACTTGAATGAGCAGTACGGTGATGAAGACACAGTTTACGGCTATGAGCTTGTAAAGACTGCCGACGAGGTATTGAACATCTATAAAATCGTAACGGTAAAATAGAAAATTCACGCTTTGAAGCTTCACGAAAAATTCGTGAGGCTTTTTTGTTTTTAATGGACATTTGGTCTTTGTTTGGCGAATTTCCCAAAAGCAAAAGTACATGCTTTATAATTGGGGCGAGGTGATAAAAAGTGGGAACAGCCAAGCTTTTACAGCTCATAAAGCCGCAAAGACAGCTTGAGAGCATAGATGTAGCTTTAATAGCAAAAAATACTGACCAGCCAAGAAAAACATTTGATGAGGAAAGCATAGAAGAGCTTGCCGCGTCTATTAAAGAGGTCGGGCTTATACAGCCCATAACCGTACGAAAGACGGGCGAATCAGAGTATGAACTCATATCGGGCGAACGCAGACTTCGTGCTGTAAAAAAGCTTGGATTTTCTGCAATTGATGCTATTGTCCTTTCCGGCATTGAGGACATGGAGTCCGCCGCCATGGCGCTTGTTGAGAACCTGCAAAGGGAGGATTTAAATTTCTTTGAAGAGGCAGAGTGCTATTTGCATATGCTCAAAACCTATTGCATGACGCAGGACGAGCTTGCAAAAAAAATCGGCAAAAGCCAGTCCGCAATTGCAAACAAGCTCCGCCTTTTAAAGTTTTCACACGATATGAGACAAGCCATGATAAGCTCCAATCTGTCAGAACGCCACGCCCGTGCGCTTTTAAGGCTCAATTCCGATTCCAACTGCATGGCCGTAATAAAAAAGATAAACGAAAAGTCGCTTTCCGTAAAAGAAACGGAACGCCTTGTCGATAAAACACTCAACACCATTTTGGGGCAAAACACAGGCACAGGCTATAAAAAGACTGCTTTTGCGCGCCTTTATAAGGATTACCGCGTGTTTACAGGCACGGTTCGCTCTGCTGTATCACTCCTTCGCAAGTCAGGCATGAAAGTGGAGGTTGAACAGACGGAAAATATTCATGGCGTTGACATACTTATAAAAATCACTCGATAAAAATCAAGGCGGAGTCTTTTTCGCTTCGGTTTTTTGGGGCTCAATCTCTCCCGAGCCCTTTTTTATTTTGAAGAAAATGTGTATTTTCTGCCAATTAGTCACAAGACGGCTTTTATTTTAAGCTTATTTGGTATACTATAATTAACAAATATATTATTTGAGGTGAAAATATGGATTCGGTATATAATTATCTCTCACCGCAGCAGCTCAACAACCTGCTTTATATACTTACTTTTGTGATCATGATCGTAAGTGTTGCGGCATCTTCAAATGTAACACGCATATATAAAAAACATTCCTCAACACCGTCACGCTACGGATTTTATGCATCGGCAGTTGCGGAGCAATTACTTGCAAAAAACTCAAGTGCTGTCCGCATCAGCGAGGTAGGCGGTGCACTTACCGACCATTTTAATCCGAAGACTCAGGTTGTCGGTCTTTCGCAGGCTGTCTACCACAACAACTCCGTTGCAGCACTTGCCATTGCAGCACACGAAATAGGGCACGTCATGCAGTATGAGGAAAACTACACGCCCATAAAAATCAGAAACACAATACTCCCCGTTGCACAGTTCGGTTCACAGGCTGCGCCCTGGCTGATACTCGGCGGTCTCCTTATCGGCATGACGGACCTTGCCATGGTTGGTGTGCTCCTTTACGGCGCGATGCTCCTTTTCCAGGTGGTAACACTGCCCGTTGAGTTCAACGCTTCAAGGCGTGCAATAGCTATGCTCTCAGGCGGCGGATACATCGCTCAGGATGAAGAGGCCGTTGCAAAAAAGGTACTCCGCGCAGCTGCGATGACATATGTTTTAGCAGCACTCTCGTCACTTGTCACCTTCCTGCGCTTGCTCCTTATCGTGAATAACCGCAGAAAATAGAATTGAAGTTATAAGTTATAATGAATATTGAATAAGTTCTGCATGAAAAATCCTCCGCTGTCCATGCGACAGCGGAGGATTTAATATCTTTTTGAGTGTGTTGGGGGTTAATACCTGCAAAGAATATATTTTTTGCCGAGCAATGGCATAAGCTTGTTTTTCAATTCTTCAACCGAGCCGTTTGTGAAAGTTGATTTTTCTACTATGTAAGCCTGGTTTTTGCTTTGGAATATGAAAAAGTGCGTTGATGTTTCGCCCACCTTGTATATGAGGGAGTACTGAACTACCGCTTTGCTCTCATAGTGCTCATTGCTTGCTTTGGCGGTGAATGAGCTTTCACCGAAAACATACTCGTTTGTTATGTCTTTCATCCTGCCCAAGGCATTATACATTATTTTGGGGTGGATAAAATACAAATAGCATTGAAACAATATGAGCAAAATTATCCATCCGAAAAGAATCTGCCAGGAGGCAGTTATCTCAAAAGAAATGAGAAGGCTGATTATGAGAAAAGCCAGCGCAAAGCCGATGAGCGAAAAGGATAAAATCAAGCGGTTTTCGGGATCGTGTCTTCCGTATATGGCAAAGTGCGAAAGTGCCGTTGTGTTTTCCTTGCTGAGTGTTCCTTTTGCCTTGATTTCCATATAAGCCTCCTGTAAATTAAGAGTTTTCGCCTGAGGGTATGCTTTGCTCGTTCAAATAATGCTCGATTGCCGTGTTGAGGTCCTGTGCATTTTTACCGCTTGTGATCGCAATGTGATAATAATGCTTTTTGTTTTCCTCGTCATTTTTCAAGGCGTAGATTATTGTGAGCAGGGATGCGGCTTCCGTGCCGTTATTCTTATACTCAAGTGCCTGCTTTGCATCTGAAATTGCATTTTCATAGTCATTCATGCGGAAATAATAATTTGCCCTGTTGATATAGGCATAATAGTTTTCGGGCTTGATTTTTATGGATTCGTTGTAATGCTCAAGTGCGGACTCAAAATCGCCCTCCTCAATAAAAAGACCGCCTAAATTGCTGTGCACCTGCGCATTTTTGGGGTCTATCTTCAAAAGCTCACGGTAAGCCGCAATAGCCTCTGAATTGATGCCTGCATCCGTATAGCACAGGGCAATAAAAAGCAAGCAGGCTGTGGTATCTCTTTCAAACTCTGCCTCGCGGAGCAATTCAAACAGATATTTCAATGCCTTTCTGTAATTGGATTCATCATACAAACGGCAGGCGCACAAAAGCTTTTTGCGCAAAAAGGGCTTATCGGAAAAAGCGTAGCCTATCTCGTCCTGATACGATTTCTCGTAAATATCAAGACTCTTTCGCCCTGAGCCGTTTATGAGCCTTACCAATGTGCCCAAAAGCAGGAACACAACGGCAAGCGTCCTGAACAAATTATGCATATACGGTGTTTTATTAAAAATCACATCATAAAGATAAAAAGCTATAATGCCTACAATCAGCAGGATTACAAGAACAATAAAAATAGTATTAGTCGTTTTTCGTTTCATATTGTCACCATCCTTGAGGGTATTATAGCATATCGGGAAGGAGAGGGAAATGGGGTGATTTTTAATGATATATTGCTTACGCAATATGATATACGGCATTCGCCGCGTGATATACTTGCCTTGGGCAAGCATGATATAATATCCGTTCCTTTCAAAATCGGTTTCCAGCAGAAACAACGGCGCATATTCATAAGGACTTCCGAATGGGTTCTTCCCTAAAACCTAATCAGAAATTGCTCTTTCAGAATCGCAAGGACAGCTAAATTCCTCCTTAATTTTCTCATTTGAATGTTACGTTTGTATTATTATCAATGACATTTGATTTGGCAAGTAAAAAACGATTGTTTTTAGAAAAATTTTTTGTCTTACTTGTACTCCCATTTCCATGCTGAAGATAAATATGTAAAATCATTTTTAAAAGCAAGTAAAATGTAAAAGTGGCGACGGAAAGCAATCCGTCGCCATGAATTTATCTTTATGCTCTTTTTCCCATCTCGTAGGCTTCTGCCATAGCCTGTGTATCTTTAACTTCGCCTTTTTCGTATGTTCCCATACCGTAAACGATGCCCATCTCCTTTGCACCTTCCACGCACTCGGCATAGCCACTGAAGCAGGCGATGGTAGTATCAGCGGCTTCTTTTTCACCGTCAGCAGCGGTCACGATATAGTAAAATTCTTTATCCTTAACCTCTGTCCAGCGAGCAACGCTACGGTCAATAACTGCTTTCAGCTGTGCATCGATGGAATAGAAATACACGGGACTTGCCAGTACCATAACATCGCAGTCGATCATCTTTTGCATAACTTCAGCCATATCATCCTTGATGGCGCATACACCTGTGCCACGGCAAGCGTAGCAGGCACGGCAGTAGCCAATCTTCTTTTCGGCAACGCGGATCTTCTCGACCTCGTGTCCGACTTCAATAGCACCTCTTGCAAACTCATCACAGAGAATGTCGGAATTACCATTTTTACGGGGACTGCCAGATAAGATTAAAATTTTCTTGCTCATAATGTATCTCCTTTACCAGCTTTTCTTTTCCTTGGTACAATCGTTGTTCTTCTTGCGATCTTCAACCATCTTTACAAACCATTCCACCATACCGGGATCGGTATGAGAGAAGAAGGAACTCTGCTTTTTATCAAGGGTAGTAATAACCGACATATCTTCTTCAGTCAATTCAAAATCAAAGACATTGAAATTTTCTTCCATACGCTCTATGTGTGTGGACTTGGGAATGACCACGATACCGCGCTGAATGTGCCAACGAAGCATTACTTGTGCGGATGTCTTGCCGTATTTATCTCCGATTTCTTTCAGTTCGGGCAGTTCAAACATACCTCCACGGCCTTCACCGAAGGGTGCCCAGGCTTCCAGTTGAACACCATATTTGTCGTGCCATACTTTGCCCTGTACCTGCTGATTGTGGGGATGGATCTCCACCTGATTGATCTGGGGCTTGATTCGGGCGAAGGATGCAATATCGATCATTCTGTCAGGATAGAAGTTAGAGATGCCGATAGCACGAATTTTACCTTCGTCATACAGATTTTCTAACGCCCTATAGGCACCATAAATATCATTAAAAGGCTGATGAAGCAAGCACAGGTCAAGGTAGTCAACCTGCAACTTTCTCATTGATTCCAAAACCGAAGCCTTGGTTTCCTCATAACCGTAGTGCTCGATCCAGACCTTTGTGGTCAGAAATATCTCCTCCCGGGGAATGCCGCTCTTTGCAATGGCATTGCCTACTTCTTCCTCGTTGAAATAGGACTGAGCGGTGTCGATGAGCCGGTAACCTACTTTCAGCGCATCTGCAACGCAGCGCTCACATACATCTTTGGTGATCTGATATACGCCGTAGCCGAGCATTGGCATCTTTACACCATTGGAAAGTGTTACATAATTCATAAGCTTTTCTCCATTCTATTGAAATTAGATACAATAAGCGATATACTGTTTAAGAATATTATACAAGTTAAAGTCACCTTTAAGTCAAAAGGTTTCAATAAAGTTTTCAAAAAGTTCGGAGGCTGTTATGTTATACACAGTTGGAGAAATGGCAAAAAAGTTAGGCGTTGCGCCATCAACACTCCGGTATTACGACCAAGAAGGATTGCTTCCTTTTGTTGAACGTTCAAGCGGCGGGATACGTGTATTTAAGGATAGTGACTACGAGTGGTTACAGGTTATCGGCTGTCTAAAAAAGACAGGTATGCAACTGAAAGATATTAAGTCCTTTATCGAAATGGCGATGCAGGGAGATGAAACCATTGAGCCTCGTCTTGCGCTCATTGTGAAGCAGAAGGAGTCTGTTAAAGCTCAGATCGCAGAACTTGAAGAAACGCTCCGCACGCTCGAATTCAAGCAGTGGTATTACGAAACAGCAAAGAAAACTGCTCTACCGCCGTTCCGAGGAATATGGCACTTGACGAATTGCCGGAGCAATTTCGAGAAGTGCGTTTAAAACTGCGAGGAAATTAGAGTGCCCCATAAACAACGAGAAGCGATGTGGTTTTGTTCCACACCGCTTTTTGCTTTACACCTTTTTTCTTCCCCTGATCTCCAGAAATAGTGTACGATGTAAAGGGATTTCCCAACACAACATTTTCAGGAGATGATCATAATGAAGAAAACCTATACTGAAGAACAGAAAAATGAGGTTCTGTCTCGGATTTTCGCCGGCGAACCAATCACAAGCATTTCAGTAGATACCGGCATCGCCAAAAGCAATAAGTCCGCGTAAAACGGAACTGTTTTGAGCGAAGTATCGGCAAAGCCGATGAGAAGTTATGGCTTACGCCATAGTGAAGTATTGTGCTTTGCACAAAGTGAAGTTAAGTGTGCTACCCACGCCCGCAGGCACTTCACATTGCGAAGCAATATTTCACACGCGAAGCGTATTTCACAAATCCTGAAAGGGATTTATTTTTCTGTGTTAACACTACGAAAATACAACCTGCTAAAAGCCTTTAATTTTAGTGAAATATTCGCCTTGCGGCAAATGTGAAATAATTCACATCGTGAATTGTGAAATTTGATGCTACGCATCAAGTGAAATGAAATAAATCCACTCACGCCCACAGGCATTTCACATTGCGAAGCAATATTTCACACGCGAAGCGTATTTCACAAATCCTGAAAGGATT
>JAFQXA010000042.1 GCA_017407205.1 Clostridia bacterium | reverse complement strand
TCCTGCGGCTACAACGCTCAGGGCAAGCAGGTGTTCCAGCGTATAACGTGGACTCCGCCTGAAGGAATGACCGAAAAGCAGATTGAGAAAGAGCTGAACAGGCAGTGCGTTCTTTTTGATGAGGAATGTAAAAAAGGCTTAGTTGTATCTCCGATAACGTTTGAAAACTTTGCGGAACAGTGGTTTGAAGAATATGCAAATCACAATCTGAGAAGTACAACCCTTACACGCACACGACAGCTTACTAAGCGTACCTATAAAGCAATCGGGCACATCAGGCTTGACAAGCTGAACGCAAGAGTTATACAACGCTTTATCAACAGTCTGACTGCGGAGGGTACTAATCAGAACACGGGCAAGGGACTTGCAAAAAAGACGATAATTCATTATCTGTCATTTATTTCAACTGTACTTGATTATGCTATCAAAATGGATATGCTCAGTACAAATCCCTGCCGCAAGGTTACGATACCCAAAGCTGATGTAAAGGAACGCAAGGTGTACACCATTGAAGAAACGGAACGCTTCTTTGAACTGTTACGCAAAGCTCCGCTGAAATACAGAGTGTTTTTTACTCTTGTTATTTATACGGGAATGCGACGTGGTGAAATGCTTGGTCTGGAATGGCATGACATCAATTTTGAAACGGGAGTTATTCATATTCAGCGCACCTCCAACTACACAAAGGCAAAAGGTATTTATACCGACGATACCAAAACCAAAGGCTCCAACCGCTATATTAAAGTGCCGAAGGATATTCTTGATTTGCTTGAAAGCTATCGTAAGGTACAGGCAAATGAATTCCTTGAAATCGGTGACAAGTATCAGGAAACAGACAGGCTGTTTACAAAATGGGATGGACGACCTATGAATCCGCAGACCCCCTACGGCTGGCTGAAAGAATACTGTGAAGAAAATGATTTCCCGTTCTATGGCGTTCACACCTTCCGTCATCTTAACGCAAGCTTGCTTATCGGTGCAGGAATTGACGTAGCGACAGTATCAGGAACATTAGGTCACAGCAATCAGACAACAACGCTTTCCGTATACAGTCATATGTTTCAGGAATATCAGGTCAAAGCCTGCGACGCAGTTGCAAACGCACTTAAATTCAACAGTGCCTCATAACAAAAAAATCCGAAGCAGAATGCTTCGGAGTACATATATAGCAAATGAAAAACGTAGTTTTCATTTGCTATTAGCCGATATGCACGGAGCTAACGTAGTTAGCGGATGTGCAAGGCTATTAAAATAAATCTATTATAGTGAAAAGCAAATTTATTTTGACGTTCACTATAATTACAGCACATTGCAATGTTTTTGTAAATCCCCAAGCATTAACAGGAGAATACCCGACATTACCGTAAGACCCATATAAGACCCATGGGATGTTTTTGCATAAAAAGAAAAACTCTCAAACGACTGTTTTAAGCCATTTGAGAGCAACTGTGTTGGTGACCCGTACGGGAATTGAATTGAATTTTTCAATTTTTATAACTTTGCAAGATATTGAAGAAATGGCGTAACTGCGCAGTTTAAAGGCGCTCAGCTTTTTATGCTGTACTATAAAATATCGCAAGTTTTCGTATTATCAAAGGACAAATAAAGGACAGTTTTTATGAATACCTCTACATTGTAAATCACGTTTCACTTGAAAGTGGAGCGTGATTTTTCTTTTGCAAAGTAACACAATCGCATAAGTAGGCTTTTAAAAAACTATCATAAGCCCTCATTTTAACAAAACTTAAACATTTCTCAAACAACTCAAAAACATCACTGCTGTATAATTCAGTAAAATGAATATTATAAGCAAAGGAGAAGAAAAATGAACGCTGTTGAAATAAAAAATCTTTCAAAGAGCTTTCGTGGAATGTATGCTGTTGACAACCTATGTATGACAGTTCCCGTGGGTGCAATCTACGGCTTTATCGGCGAAAATGGTTCAGGCAAGTCTACAACCGAAAAACTTATCTGCGGTCATCT
>JAFQXA010000041.1 GCA_017407205.1 Clostridia bacterium | reverse complement strand
GTTTTAAACATGGTAAAAAAAGAAAAGAACGAAGTAAAGAGTAGTGCACATTCAAAGTATAGATGCCAATATCACATAGTGTTTGCCCCTAAATATCGAAGGCAAGAAATATATGGGAAAATAAAGAAAGATATAGGCGAAATAATAAGAAAATTGTGCGAACAAAAGGGAGTGGAAATAATAGAAGCAGAGGCATGTAAAGACCACATACATATGCTGGTAAGTATTCCACCGCACATAAGTGTAGCACAATTTATGGGGTATCTCAAGGGAAAAAGCTCGTTGATGATATTTGACAGACATGCAAATTTAAAATATAAGTATGGAAGCAGACATTTTTGGTGCCGAGGCTATTATGTAGACACGGTAGGAAGAAATAAGAAAATAATAGCAGAATATATAAGAAATCAGATAGAAGATGACAATGCCTCGGACCAAATAAGTTTCAAAGAGTATTTAGACCCGTTTACGGGTGCTAAGCAGAAATAGGCAAAAAAAGACAGCCGCACGTGAGCGGCTGCCTGTAAGTGTAATGCGTTGTCAAGCTTCAGTGGCTCCTTTTAGGGGTGAAGCCTGTAATTGTCCCCTTATAGGGGCTGTGCAAACCACCAGTTCAACTGGTGGTTTTGATTAAGATTTACAAAAAGCATCATTCAGATGAAAAATACGAATGATGCTTTGATTTCTTTTAATGCTGTTAATGCTATCTTCCGGCTGCTTTATACACTAAGTTTGTATGCTCGGCATCGGGAAGTGCGCCGACATGGGATAAACTGTCTTGAAAATACAGGCAAATATGACCGTCCATATCGTTTTGTGAAACTTGATCGCTTCCGTGAGGAAAGCCTTGTAATGAGGCAGCAATCTTCTTTTCTCCAACCAAAATAACGACGGGGCGTTTGTAGTAGCTGAAAGCATCGCCAAACACGGATTTTATTGTTGCACTGTCTTGCGGAGTTGCGGCTTCCGCTTCCGCGTGATTTTCGCCGCCTGTATATGTTAAAGAAAATTGAGTTCCGGTGTTGTAATCAACCACTGTATAGGAGTTGCCGATTTTAAGCGTTGTCTTAATATCGTTCCAGCTTATGAGTGTTCCGGTGATTGTGGGGGTGCCTATGAGTGAACTTCCGATAGGTATGCCTGCTGTGATTGTGTTTCTAACTGCTTCCCTTGAAAAAAGAATTCCGAGTGATTGAGCACCGATTGTTCCGTCGGCAATTATGGGATTACCCTGTTCATCACGCTGAAAGGTTTGAAAACGCTTTGCGGCATCAGCACTCGTGGATTGAAAAAGTCCTGTCGGTTTAAAATTGAAATAACCAAGCTCACGCAGCCTCAGCTGAATACGCACGACTTTCTCCCCGCTTACACCGTAATGAATCAGCTCATCGCTGACAGGTGTTTGTAACGGCGATGGGGAAGGTGTTGCAATGGGCTCCAAAGTGAACACAGTATCAGGCTCTGCGTTTGCTATTCCTGCCACTAAAAGCAGTGACAACAAAATGATAAAAACAAGTAGATTCTTCATAAAAATATAATAACACATTTCTTTTTCACTGGCTATCGTATATAATACATTTTAAAGATAAATTTATGAGGTGAATTTCATGATTAAAAGATATGCAGCAATTATACTTTGCTTAGCTTTTGTTTCAATGCTTTTTGCTTGTACGGAGGAAACGCCTGTTGATCCTGTTGAAACATTAACTCCGCAAGTTACAGAAACTCCTTCTCCTGCAATTACTTTTGCTCCTGCCGAGGATAATGTACTTAATAATGTAAAGGTTGAGTTTGTAGGTGCTGATATCATTGATGATGCGGACTTCAACACAGCACTTCGCATATATGTCCACGCTACAAATTTATCGGAAGAAACCGCGCGTATTCATTCTTTGATAGAACCAATTGTCTTTCAAGGTGATGAACCGCTTGAATTTTCGACACCTTTATCAATGCTTCGTTACGACGGTGTTGCTGACTTGTCTATCAGACCTGGTACGAGCGTCAGGTTTACAGAGGTTGTAACGCTTAAAAATCTTACTGATCCGGTTACAATTTCATATTATGATTTTATGAACCTTGACAGTGCAACATATATAACTGAAACATTTGACATTGAAAACTTGCCCGGAAAGCCTGATCCCTTCTTTGTAGACCTTGTTCCCGATCCTGAATGGACAAAGGAACTGAGCGATTCAGCTACCATAGGTGATTTTGTTGTCGGCGTTAAGGAATTCGAAAAAGTACAGCTTTTGGACGGCAAAGACGGTATAAGAATATACATTGAATTTATAAACAATTCAGAATTTGAGGCACTTTTCTCCAACGAATTCGATTTTACTGTTTTCCAGGATAATGTAGAATTAAAATCAGGATACCCGATGGAGGAAATAACAGAGGATACGGAGTACGATCCTATTCTCACACCACATTCCGCAACTGTATTTACACGCTCGTTCGAGCTTACAAGTGATAGTCCGATTGAGTTTGAGGCTTCGGGTTATTGGCAAGAAGGTAAAATCGGAGGAATGTATAAACTCAAATAAAAGCAGATTGTTTAAAAAATATTGTTTTGATAATCAAAAGCAACTTCGTGAATAAAATGTAACTAAACGAGGAATTATATCAACGCACCGGTATGTGCAAAATAATTATGCTCAATTTTTGGCAGAAGTGGTATAATAACAGATGTTTGAAACGGAGGTATAGTTTTGATTTACAGTTTAAAAATAAGGATTATTTCAATAGTGTTGGTTTTAACAATGCTGGTGGTTTCGGTTCCGTCCATAGCTTTCGCAAAGGATGTTGAGGGCGAAAGAGTAACCTTGGGTGCTGACCTTGATGAAAGTCAGATAGCAAAGATATATGATGATTTTGGAATAGAACGCGGAAGCGTCAAAGAACTTAAGGTTACAAATGATGAAGAACGCGATTATCTTGAGGGGCTTGTTCCTGACAGGAAAATCGGCAAGGTTGCACTTTCGTGCATCTACATAAAGACCGAGGGTGAAGGGCTCTCAATATCGACAAATAATATTAACTGGTGCACTTCTCAAATGTATGTAAATGCGCTTACAACTGCAGGAATACGAAATGCTGTTGTAAAAGTAAGTGCACCATATGAGGTTTCAGGCACGGCAGCACTTACGGGCATATACAAGGCTTATGAGGACATTACCGGCGAAAAGTTACCGGAGCTTAATAAAGAAGTCGGTACTGAAGAACTTGTTACAACCGGTCAGCTTGCAGAGCTTATCGGAAGTAATGAAGCAACTCAGATAATAAATGAGCTTAAGAAGATGCTTGGCGAAATTAAAAACATGACCGATGCTGAGCTTAAGCAAGAGATACGTCGCATTGCCGATACTTACAATGTCGAGATAGACGATGAGATGATAAACAGGCTTGTTGCTTTGTGCAGACAGATGGAAAAGCTTGACATTGATGCGCTTCGCGAAGGATTGCTTGACATTGCCGCTGTTGTTGATAAAGCAAGTAAAGCATCATCGAGCATTTCAAACTTTTTTGCAAAGATAGGGGATTTCTTTACTTCGATATTCGACTTTTTTGCAAATCTCTTTGGGAAAAAATAAATAATAAAATTTAAATGCAACAGCATCGAATACAGATGCTGTTGTTTTTTGCTACATGATTATTAAAAAAGAGTGAAGAAAAACCGCTGAATGTTGACAAAAAAATCGCTTTAATAGACAATTATAGTCAAAATAAAAGAATTGTAGGATTTTAAAACATGAAGAGAGTATTTGCGCTTTTATTGACTTTGATTGTCATTTTTACAACATTTGGCTGTTCGCCTGCAATAATTGATATTCCGATTTCAAACAGTACTGTTATAATCAAGACTCCGGAAGCTTCAAACGTTACAGAGGCTCCTGTGGTTACTGTTATGCCTGTAGTCACACTCTTACCTACTTTGGAAATAGTACCTACGCAAACACCTACAATAAAACCTACGGCTACTGCTTTGCCGACTGTTAAACCTACAGAAAAGCCAACTTCCACACCTGCTGCTACGGAGGAAACAAGAACATCTGCTCCGACTTCAAGTGATGGTAAAAAGTATATAGCTCTCACTTTTGATGATGGCCCTTCAACACGTGCAACAGGCAGAATACTTGATGCACTTGAGAAAAATCATGCAAAGGCAACGTTCTTCGTTGTTGGTATGTCCGATCCGCCGAATAAGGACTCGGAAAGCTTAAAAGCCAAAAAATATGCATTGATGCAGCGTGCTGTCAGCTTGGGCTGTGAAATAGGAAATCACACCATGGAGCATAAGCATTTACCGAGATTATCGGAAAGTGAAATCAGACAGCAGGTTGAAGGTGTAAACGAAATCGTAAAAGATGCAACGGGAAGTTCTACTAAGCTTGTAAGACCGCCGTATGGCGATAAGAGTCAGGTTGTATATGATGCAGTTGACTATCCGCTTATTCTTTGGAGCATTGATACCCTTGACTGGGATACAAGAAATGCTGATAAAACATATGATGCAGTAATTGATAATGCCCGTGACGGTGATATTGTGCTGATGCATGATTTGTATACGACTACGGCCGATGCAGCTGAAAGGATTATCCCGAAGCTTATAAGGGAAGGATTTACTCTCGTTACTGTAAGCGAACTTTTCAAAATCAAAGGAATAAAGCTTGAAGCAGGAAAATACTATCGCAATGCATATTGATTTTGTGTTACAATAATTGATGTAGATATTTGATGGTCTGGAGGCATGAAAATGGCAAAATACGGTTTTTTAGGTCTTGGAAATATGGCGTCTGCTATAATTGCAGGAATGAAAAAAAGCGGAAAGTACGACAGCAAAGATATTTTCGGCTTTGATACATTAAGCGGTAAGGCTGAGGAATGTGGTGTAACTGCATGTGATTCAATAGAAAGCTTGTGCAAAACAGTTGACATTATTGTTTTGGCTGTAAAGCCACAGATTTTACCCAAGGTGTTGCCTGCAGTTAAAGAAAATGCAGAGGGTACACTTATCGTTTCAATAGCTGCAGGAAAAACAATTTCTTATCTTGCAGATGCACTTTATGAAGATGCACCCATAGTACGAGTAATGCCCAATATAAACGCGAGAGTCGGGGCTGCTACTGTTGCATTTTGCGCAAATCAGTTTGTAAAATGCGAACAGAAAAAGCTGGTTGAGGAAATGCTCCTTACAACAGGAACAACATTTGAACTTGCGGAAAATATGTTCTCTATTTTTACGGCTTTAGCCGGTTCATCACCTGCATTTACGTATATCTATATCGATGCGCTTGCCCGTGCAGCAGTTGAAGCAGGCATGCCGAAGGCACAGGCCCTGGAGATTGCTGCAAGCTCTGTTTTTGGAAGTGCAAAGCTTGTAATGGAAACAAAGGAACATCCTTATGTCTTGGCTGACAGCGTATGCTCGCCCGGTGGCACAACAATAGAGGGTGTTTTATCATTGCAGGAAAATGCATTTGAAAGTACGGTTCATAAGGCAGTTCTGGCTGTTGTTGATAAGGATAAAAGGCTTTGATTTTCATTATTGACCGACTCAGACTGCGTTTTTGAAAAAGTTTACAAATACTATTGAAAACAAACACAAGTTATAGTATAATCTCCGATATACTACTACAAGATGTATTGTGATTTTGGAGAGGACAATGGATAAAACGCGTACGGTTGTTTCAATAGCCGGTCAGGAACTTAAGCTTGCCGGTCTTGAAAGCGAAGAGTATATAAAAAAGCTTGCAGCATTTGTGAATACAAAGGTCGATGAAATTTCGGCTATGTATCCTTCTTTAAGTGTTACAAACTGTATATTGCTTGCATCGCTTAATATGGCTGATGAGCTTTTTAAAGCAAAGGAAGATTATGAAGCGCTTGACTTGCGCATAAAGCAGCTTAGTACCATGTCGAGAAATACGGCTGCGCAGATACCTGTAAAGCGTCCCTTTGACACAAAGAAAACGGATAAGGTATTTAATTAAAATATTTGATAAGAATATGGCTTGAGGTAGTATGCTATCTCAAGCCATTTTGTAAAACAGGAGAATTTTTTTGGAATTACTTTTACCTGCAGGAAATTTTGAAAGTGTTATTGCCGCTGTGCAAAACGGAGCAGATGCGGTCTATTTTGGCGGAAAGAATTTCAATGCAAGAAGAAATGCATCCAATTTCGATGATGAGTTTTTAAAAAAGGCTATAGATTACTGTGCATTAAGGGGCGTAAAGACGTATCTTACGTTAAACACTTTGGTTTTTGACAAAGAGCTTAATGAAGCACTTAATCTTGCAAAAAGCGTATATGAAATGGGCATTGATGCAGTTATAATTCAGGATTTGGGACTTGCGCGTGTTTTGAAAAATAAGCTTCCCGATCTTGAACTTCACGCAAGCACACAGCTCGGTGTTCATGATACAGACGGTGCAAGCCTTATGAAGAAACTCGGATTTACAAGAGTTGTGCTTGCAAGAGAAACTCCGCTTGAGGAAATCAAAAGAATTCATGATAATGTTGATATAGACCTTGAGGCATTTGCACACGGCGCAATGTGCGTCTCGTTTTCCGGGCATTGTCTTTTTTCTTCAATGGTGGGGCAAAGAAGTGGAAATCGTGGAAAATGTGCACAACCGTGCAGGAAAATCATAGAAGCTGATCCTAAAACTTCAAGCGTAACCAAATATGATTTAAGTCTTGCCGATATGTGCATGATAGAGCATCTTCAGGCTATGAAAGATACCGGAATCGATTGCTTGAAAATCGAAGGCAGAATGAAACGCAGCGAATATGTTGCGGTTGCAGCCAAAGCGTACAGAACGGCACTTGACGGCGCAAATGCGGGGACAGTAAAGGAACACAAAGAGCTGTTGAAAACTGTCTTTGACAGGGGCGGATTTTGTACTGCAAACTATTTTAAGGATGACAGACGCACTGGGTGTGTTGCAACATCCTGCGAAGATGAAGCAGTATATGAAAACATCCGAAGAACTTATGAAGGTGAAAATAAAGCACGAGAGGTATATTTCTCACTTAAACTTGTAAAGGATGAGTATCCGGTACTTGTCATGAAATTTGACGGTATGAGTTTGAGTGTTGTTGGTGAGGTGTGTGCACAAAAAGCACAAAAACCGATGGACATTGAGCGTATAGAAACACAGCTTAAAAAGCTTGGCGGAACGGTATTTGAATGTAAAAAAGTTGATATAATAACCGATAATGAAGCATTCTTACCGATCAGCGAGATAAATGAGCTTAGGCGAAAAGCGTGCAAGGAGGCGGAAGAGAAGCTTTTAAAAGCACGTATCGTCGAGTTTAAAGATCCGACTTTGCCACCTGTATTGAAATATAATGATATAACAAAGGAAAAATTACTTGCGGAAGTTACTTCAAAAGAACAGGCAATAGCGGCATTTTTATCCGGTGCAGATGAAGTATCAATAATCCTTGAGAATGTTGACGAAACACAAAAAATCCTTTTAAGTTTACAAGAGTATCGAAAAGAGAAAAAACTGCTTTTGACATTGCCCCATGTGGTGCTCAAAAGTAAGGCACAGGAAAAAATAAAGGAGTTTTTAAATTCTTCGTTGATAGATGGTGCAATAGCCAATAATATAGGTCAGACGAAGTGGATTTCACACCTTGAATTACGCTATGCAGGTGCAGGGCTTAATATTTTTAATACACAGTCGGCAAGTTGTGCTTCAGAGCTCGGATTTAACAATTTTGTTTTGTCGCATGAGCTCACAAAGCCACAGATGCGTGATATTTTAAATGTATGCGGCGGTAGTGTAAGCATATACGGAAAGTGCGAGCTTATGCAACTTACTCATTGTGTGTTGAAAGAACACGGGAAATGCAAAAATTGCAAGGGTGATGCCGGAAAGATGGTTGATGCAGACGGTCGTGTATTTAAACTTCGCAATATCCGCTTTGCAGATGAATGTGTAATCAGGCTTTTAAACTGTGATGTAACGGATATAAGGGATTTGTACAAAGAATTACCTACCGAAACTGCGGTTCTTACATTCTCAGATGAAAGTGAACAGACGGTTTCGCGTATAATAAAAGAAACAATAAACGGCAATATAGTATTGTCCGATCAATTCACAAGAGGGCATTACAACCGTGCAGTTGAATAGTAAATTTTAAAATGAGAAAAACACATGAACGATAAGGTTTTAAAAACACTTGAATACAATACTGTAATCGAAGAATTGTCAAAATATGCTGCGTCTTCCTTGGGACGTGCTTTGACACTTAAAACTGTGCCTGAAAGCGAGTTCAATGCAGTAAAACGCAGTCTTGAGTTGACGGCTGAAGCAGAGAGTATAGCATTTAAAATCGGTGGCTCGCCGATATATGATTTTCCTGATATAAGGCAGTGCTTAAAGCGTATTCATGCAGCATTGTATCTTTCCATGAAGGAACTTCTTGATATTGCACGCTGCATAAAGGCAATAAGGACCTGCAAGGATGCTGTTATCCAGAATACGGATAGCGGTTACCTTAAAAATATGGCAGACTCCATAATGTCGCACAGAAGCATTGAAGAGGAAATTAACCGTTGCATCATCAGCGAAGATGAAATGTTTGATGGAGCATCGCCTGCACTTGCGCGAATAAGACGTGAAATGCGTATAACAGGTGAAAAAGTCAGGGATAAGCTTAATTCTATGATACGTTCCGCAACATATCAAAAGTATTTGCAGGATCCGTTGATAACGATAAGAAACGGTCGTTTTGTGTTGCCTGTAAAACAGGAATGCAGACAGTATGTTCCGGGACTGATACATGACCAATCGGGAAGCGGTGCAACGCTTTTTATTGAGCCGATGTCGGTAGTTGAGCTCGGAAACGAATATAAAAAGCTTGTGTCGGAAGAAGCTGAAGAAGTAGAACGCATTTTGACAGAGCTTACCTCGCTTGTTTCACCGTATGCTGACGATATATATCAGGATATGGAAACAGTTGGAAAGATGGATGCCGTCTTTGCAAAAGCCTTGTTTGCAAAAGAAATGAACGCAGTAATGCCAAAGCTTAATAAAGATGGCATAATACGCATAATAAAAGGCAGGCATCCGCTTATAGATAGAAGTAAGGTTGTTCCCATTGATGTTTGGGTGGGTGATGAGTTTAAAACGCTTATAATCACAGGACCTAATACGGGCGGTAAAACGGTAACTTTAAAGACGGTTGGCTTGTTTACGCTTTTGACTCAGTCAGGAATGTTCCTCCCTGCAAATGAGGGCACTCAAATGGCTGTTTTTGAAGAAGTATATGCAGATATAGGCGATGAACAGTCAATAGAACAATCACTTTCAACGTTCTCATCACATATAAAAAATATAGTCAAGATACTCGAAAAAGCAAACAGCAGCTCGCTCGTTTTGCTTGATGAGCTTGGTGCAGGTACTGACCCGAGAGAGGGTGCAGCACTTGCAATGAGCATATTGGAAACATTACATTCGTATTCATGCAGCACGGTAGCTACTACGCACTATAGCGAAGTCAAAGCTTTTGCACTTTCAAGAAATGGGATGGAAAATGCTTGCATGGAATTTGATGTTGATAAGCTTTGCCCGACATACAAGCTTTTTATCGGAATACCGGGAAAGTCAAATGCTTTTGAAATATCAAAAAGGCTCGGAATTTCAGAGAGCGTTATCGAAAAAGCGAGGACGTTTTTAAACGGAGAAGATGTGCGTTTTGAGGACGTTATTTCGGATGCTATGTCGCAGCGCGTTATTGCAGAAGCGGAGCGTGAGAGGGCTCAGCAGGCACGTGATGAGCTTGAAAGACTAAAGAGTAAAATAGAATCAGAACGCAAACGGCTTGAAGAGGAGAAGCAAAAAATAACAAGTAAGGCGCGTGAGGAAGCAAAGAGCATTGTCGAGAACACACGTCTTGAGATGGAAGAAATCATATCAAAACTCAAATCAAATCCTTATACTGACAAGAGCAGTACGGACAGACTTATTCAACAAAGCCGTGACAGCGTAAGAAAAAAGAATTCAGCACTTCATGTAAGTGAGAAAAAGCCGAAAAACACTGCGCTAAAGACTCCTAAGAGCGTTACAATAGGAGATACTGTACTTGTTTTAAATGTTGATAAAGAAGCGACCGTCGTTTCTGCTCCTAACTCAAAAGGAGAATTTATCGTGCAGGCGGGCATAATAAAGATGACTGTCAAGCTTGAAGATGTAAGAATACCGCCTAAAACGAAAGATGATAATGCATCAAAGTATGAGAAGATGACTGCTTTTTCTGAGGTTCAGCGTTCGGGCGGTGTGGGGCTTGAGCTTGATATACGAGGTATGATGGTTGATGAAGCTGAAAGTGTTGTTGAGAACTATCTTTCCAATGCAAGGCTTCAAGGGCTTCAGGAAGTCAATATAATTCACGGAAAAGGTACCGGTGCATTAAGGGACGGTGTTCAAAGATTTTTAAGAGGTAATAGCTTGGTTAAAAGCTTTAGGCTTGGAAATTACGGAGAGGGTGACGGTGGCGTTACCGTTGTTACGCTCAAAAAATAATGTCACAATACAAAAAGTAGTGATTATTTTATAAAAATATGGTAAAATAACACTATATGTATTATAATAATAAAAGTGTAACCAAATTTTAAAGTATAAAAAAGGACAAGAATCGGAACAAACACGATAGGAGAGATAAGATGGAAAACAATAAAATACTCGTAATTGACGATGATAAGAACATTTTGGCTATTATTGAAATGTATCTTAAAAAAGCTGGCTACGAGGTAAAAACCTGCGAGCGCGGTGATACTGCATTGAAAGAATTCAAAGCATATCAGCCTGCTTTGGTTGTGCTCGATGTAATGCTTCCCGGCATGGGTGGCTGGGATGTTTTGGCAAACTTGCGTAAAGAATCGGATGTTCCGGTAATCATGCTTACAGCAAAGGGTGACACTCTTGACAGAGTGCAGGGCCTTGATTTGGGTGCTGATGATTACATAGTAAAGCCCTTTGATTCAAAGGAATTGATAGCGAGAATAAAGGCTGTCATGCGTCGCACAACTTCCCCCGAAAGCGAAAAGATAATTTCTTATGAGGGTTTGACGGTTTCGCTTGAAAACTATTCTGTACTTTTGGGTGACAAACAGCTTGAAATGCCACCCAAAGAAATCGAACTTTTGTTCTTCCTTGCATCACGAGAAGGCAAAGTGTTTACACGTGAACAGCTTCTTGAGCAGGTTTGGGGCTTCGATTTCTTCGGTGATTCAAGAACTGTTGATGTTCACGTTAAGAGAATTCGTGAAAAGCTGGGAACAAACGATAATTGGGAACTCAAGACGGTATGGGGTGTCGGTTATAAATTTGAATTAAATAAAAAATGATAGGCTGACAACGGTAGATGTTCAAGAATTTATTTACCCGAATGCTTATTATCTATTTGGCAGCGGTGTTTGCTTTGCTGGCTCTTTTTGGTATTTCAGTAAGCACTATGTTCCAAAACAGATATACGGGCGCAAAAGAAGCGGAGCTTTTTGAAGTGGTTGCCGCATTAAATCAAATAATTGTCGATAAGTATTTTGATGAGAACACAAGAATGCTTGTCGAAAGTGAACTCGAAATAACAGCGCGTAAATATGATGCGCTTATTTCGCTGTATTTTGTGAATGTACCGATGGAGCGTGTTGATTTTGCGGCTAAAGATGTTTGGGGCGATTATAAAAATGTTGATCTCTCAGCAAACATTGCCGAAGCAACAGGCAAAAGTGAGGCTGTGCATTTCAAATATAACATACTCGATGAAACGGTTTCAATTCCTTATATGACGGTTGCTATGTCATTTAATGTTCCTGCATCAAATGTGCAGGGTGTAACATTCATTCATTCAAGCACAGAATTTATGCAATCATCATTGAAACAGGTTCGCTTGAACTTACTTTTATCAGCATTCGTTGCAATTCTTTTGGCGGTTCTTGCAGTTTCTTATCTGACAAGCAGAATAACAAAACCTATAATCGATATGAATAACACGGTTAAACGCTTTACAAAAGGGCAGTTTACAGCACGTGTTAAAATATCGGGTATGGATGAAGTTGCACAGCTGGCACGAAGCTTTAATGCTATGGCAGATGAGCTCGATAGTCTTGAACAGGTAAGAAAGAGTTTTGTTGCAAATGTCTCCCATGAGCTGAGGTCTCCGCTAACGAGTATGAGGGGATTTTTGGAGGCAATGCAGGATGGAACTATTCCACCTGACGAATATGGGAAGTATCTTGAAATTGTAATCAGCGAAACAAACCGAATGACAGCCCTTGTTAATGACTTGTTAGACCTTGCACGAATTGAATCGGGGCAGGTTAAACTTAACATTGAAACTTTCGATATCAATGAGCTTATAATCAGAACTCTCATAACTTTTGAAGCCAGAATCAATGCTAAAAACCTTGACGTTGAAGTGGATTTTGATGAAGAAAAAGTCATGGTCGAAGCAGATTCTGGGCAGATTGCACAAGTTTTAAGAAATCTTATAGACAATGCGCTTAAATATTCACCTGACGGTGCAAAGCTTGTGTTGGCATCGCGTGCCGGTAAGAGACAGACAACTGTTTCTGTTCGCGACTATGGTAAGGGCATATCGAGAGAGGATAGGAAGTACGTCTTTGACAGATTTTATAAAGTAGATAAGGCACATACGCCTACAGGCGGCACGGGCGGAACAGGGCTTGGTCTGTCCATCGTAAAAAGAATCATAGACCAACACGGTCAGGCGATAGCGGTTGATTGCCCGAAAGGCGGGGGAACACGTTTTATATTCACCTTAAAGCGAAGCGTACAGAAGCATCGCGGATTAATTTGAGTTTAGCATCAAGGAGTAGATATTATGGAGAATGGGGCAAACAACACACCAAAAAAGAGGTCTGTTTTCTTACCTTGTCTTGTAACAGGGCTTATTGCGTTTATCTTGGGCTTCGTTTTAGCGTTTTCCCTGAAAATAGCAAGTTGCTTTTCATTGTTTAATGCAGTTAATGAATCAAACAATGAACAACCCTCAAATACCTTAAAGGTAACAGAGCTGCCCCAAAAAACTCCAAGTAGCGAAACAACTGTTACTCCAACAGCAGATGCTACTGCAGAGCCGATTTTTGAAGAAATGAATCTTGACGGGAAATTGCCCGTGATTACAGATAATACAAACCCAATCCCCGAAATAGTTGAGCAGCTTGCTTCTTCTATAGTGAGTGTTTCAAATTACGGCTATTCAGAAGAATTTAAAAAAGATGTAGAACAGGGCAGCGGAACGGGATTTGTTATTTCAACGGGCGGATATATAATCACCAATGCACACGTTGTGGAGGAGGCAACCAAAATCACAGTTTCACTTTCTGACGGCGAAGAGATAGATGCACAGCTTATCGGCTTTGATAAAAGCTCCGATGTTGCACTGATAAAAATTGATGCAAAATACGCTGGCATGGCTTTGGCTTTGGGTGATTCTGACAATGTGCGTATAGGTGAGTTTGTTATAGCAATCGGCGATCCTACGGGACGCGAGCTTGCAGGAACGCCGACTTTTGGTATAATTTCCGCTAAAGACCGTGAAATAAATGTTGACGGAAGGACGAATTCATATATTCAGACAGATGCCGCTATAAACCCGGGTAACAGCGGTGGCCCTCTGCTTAATATGAGAGGCGAGGTTATAGGTATCACTTCTGCCAAAACCGTAACTGCAAGCTATGATGAATTTGGAAATGCTATTGCGGCTGAAGGCTTGGGATTTGCTATTCCTATCAACACCGCTCTTGATATTGCAAACAGAATATTAAAAGACGGCGGAATAGAGCGCCCTGGTATCGGTGTATCGGTTTCGTCAATAGATGAAACGCAGGCAGAATACTATGATGTGCCAACGGGTGCACTCATTGTTGAGATAACAAAGGGTGGCAAGGGTGAAGAAGCAGGACTTAAGGCCGGAGATATAGTAACCGAATGTGATGGCGAAAAGATAAAGGATCAGGATCACTTTGTAGATATAGTCAAAAATAAGGTTGTCGGTGATGAAGTGAAACTGAAAATCTGGCGTGACGGAAAAACACTCGAAATAACTGTTGAAATAGGTGACCTTAATAAAATGAGCTCCGAAGTTGTCGATGAGGATTTTTCGTTTGATTTTGGAAGGTAATATAAAAATTTAAAGGATACTTAAGTGTATCCTTTTCTTATTAGATTGGTAATACTAACTAAAACACACACGGGGGTATTACCAATGAAGGAATTTTTTAAAAGCATACGGTTACCGCTTATTATTTGCAGCATGGCAGCGTTGTTGTGCGGCATAGCCGTTGGTATTTTTATGGGGAATATGCTTAAATCTGCTGTTGAATTTCATATAGAAAAGACACAAGCAGATGAAAAAAATACAAAAACACATTCCCGAATTCATTTCATTTTATGCGACCATGAAATAGAGGTTGAATCAAATGATTTGACTGGCGGTGGAAAGATCGAAATTGTAGGATATTGTCCATTGCATTATGTAGTAAGGTATAACGGAAATAATTTGTCTGTCTACAAACGCAATACTATCTCTCTGAAAGAAGAATATATAATGAACATAGAATTTGATGCTGAATATGTTGATGTGAAAACTAAAGAAGAGTTGAAGAGGGGCATTGCTTTTTCAAGTTTTGATGAAATAAACAGATATTTCGAGAATTTAAGCAGTTAATTCTAAATGTCAAAATGAAGTGAAATCAATGTAAATGTTCCGAAGTGCTAAAAGCATATCTTGTATATTTAAATTTGCTGTGATACAATATACGCGAGGAGAATTAGCATTGATAATTTTAGGGATTGATCCTGGGTATGCAATACTCGGATATGGTGTTATAGATGCCGAAAAAGGGAAAATTAAGGTTATAGACTACGGTGTTATAGAAACATCGGCAAATCAGTCTTTCCCTAAAAGGCTCGACAGGCTTTATAATGGCGTTAATGAACTTATCAGTTTATATTCACCTGCCCAGGTAGCTTTTGAAGAATTGTTCTTTTCAAAAAATGTCACAACCGCCTTATATGTTGGTGCAGGACGAGGTGTGGCGATGCTCTGTGCAGAACAGGCAAAACTTCCTCTGTATGAATACACTCCGATGCAGATAAAACTTGCTGTGACGGGGAATGGACGTGCTGATAAAAGACAGATGCAGACAATGGTAAAGATGATTATTGGATTAAAGGATATACCGAAGCCGGATGATGCTGCGGATGCACTTGGGGTTGCGATATGCCATGCACATACTTTGAGGTGTGCAAGTAATGATTTTTTGATTAAGTAGAGAGGTTGCATGTTTGCTCATATAAAAGGTATAGCAGAAGAAGTGTTGAATGACCGAGTCACTATTGATACAGCAGGTGGCGTCGGCTATGAACTTATGTGCAGCAATGCAACTTTAAGAAGAGTAAAACAGGGTGATACTGTAAAACTTTTTGTGCATTTACATATTGCACAGGATGCTGTTTCGATGTATGGCTTCATTTCAACTGAAGAACGTGCTATGTTCAGAAAACTCATTTCTGTTACGCGCGTAGGCCCTAAACTTGCTTTGTCTGTATTGAGCACATTGTCGGTTTCTGATATAGCACTTGCTATAATGACGGAGAACGCTGCTATATTTGACGGTGTTTCGGGCATGGGCAGGAAAACAGCGGCACGCGTATTGCTTGAGCTAAAAGAAAAGCTTGACGGCGATATGGGCAGTGCAGAAGCATTCAGCGCAAAAGCAAATGTAAGCTCTGAAATTACGATGGAAGCTACGAATGCACTTATGGCACTCGGCTATGACGGGCTTACAGCATCAAAGGCAGTTTCGAGTGTTGAAGAAGCAAACAGCGTTCAGGAACTTATTACTAAGGCTTTAAAAGAGATAGCGAAACGAGGAAGTAAATGATGGATGACAGATTGATAACCTCTTCGATGATCGGCGGAGATGAAGAGGCAGAGCACAGTCTTCGTCCACGCTTTTTAAAAGAATATATAGGTCAGCAAGAAGTCAAGGAACATATGAGGATTTATATAGAAGCCGCAAAGCTTCGAGGTGAACCGCTTGACCATGCTGTGTTTTATGGTCCTCCGGGACTTGGTAAAACAACTCTTGCTTCTATTATCTCAAATGAAATGGGAAGCAATTTAAAAATAACATCGGGTCCTGCGTTAACTCATGCCGGTGATTTAGCTGCAATAGTAACAAACCTTTCAGAGGGCGATATTCTTTTCATTGATGAAATTCATAGATTGAATTCATCCGTTGAAGAAGCATTATATCCTGCCATGGAAGATTTTGCTATCGATATAGTAATGGGCAAGGGGCCATCGGCTTATTCGATAAGAATTGATCTTCCACATTTTACTTTGATTGGTGCTACAACAAGATTGGGGCTTTTAACTGCGCCATTGCGTGATAGATTTGGCATAAAAGAACAGTTAAGCCTGTATACGCCTTCAGACTTGGCTGAAATAATTGTAAGGAGTGCCGGAATTTTAGGTGTTCGTATAAACGAAGAAGGGGCGCTTGAAATAGCTTCACGCTCAAGAGGGACTCCGAGAATTGCTAACCGCCTTTTAAAACGCGTAAGAGATTTTGCACAGATAAAGGGCAGTGGCAGTATTGATAGGTTGACTGCAAAAGCAGGCCTTGATATGCTTGCGATTGACGAAAAAGGTTTGGATGCAACGGACAGGAATATACTCACTGCTATGATTGAGAAGTTTGCTTCTCGTCCTGTTGGCGTTGATACGATAGCTGCGGCAACCGGTGAGGATGCTTCAACTATAGAAGATGTTTATGAACCCTACCTCATGCAGTTAGGTTTTATTACAAGAACGCCCAGAGGTCGCATTGTGCTTCCTGCAGGCTATGTGCACATGGGTTATATACCGCCTGCTGACGAAGGACAAATTAAATTCAGCATGGAGTAATTTATAAATTTAAAATAATGATAAACACAAAACAGGAGGTAATATATGTCAAAGAAAACTCAAAGAGAAATCGAGCTTGAAACTTTGGTCATGCAACGTGATGCGGAGCTTAACGAGTACAAAAACCGCCTTACAGAAGCTGCAAGAGCAATCGCAGATTATAAAAATCGCGAAGCAAGCATCGTAGGTGCTTTAACAGAGGCACACGCTGCTTCAAAACGCATGATGGATGATGCACGTACAGAGCGTGAACGTATTTTGCAAGAAGCGCAGCAGTCAACACAAAGCTTGAATTTGCAGGCTCAGGCAGAGCTTGAAAAAGCAAAGCAGAACGCAAACGAAATTTTGAACGAGGCAAAGGTTAATGCTGATTCGATAATCGAAAATGCAAATGCGGAAGCTTCATCTATTATTGCTAAGGCACAGGCAGAATATGATTTGTGCAAGAGCAAGGTTACTCTTATGAATGAACGCATAACGGCAACTGCTGAAGATGCTGCACGTAAAATAGAAGAATTCAGATCTACATTCAGCTTTGATGCACTTGAGCTTGAAACGGTTGAACTTTCAGATTTCAAAGCAGCAGCACCTGCGGGGGAAGCACCCGTTTTTGAAGAACCTATGGTGGCAACACCTTCATATGAAGTTCCGGTTTTTGAAGAGTCTTCAGTAGCGACACCGGTGTATGAAGCTCCGATTTTTGAAGAACCCGTAGTGACAGCCTCTGCTTACGAGACACCTTTTTTCGAAGAACCTGTAGTCGCACCTGCCTATGAAGCTCCTGTTGTCGACAGCTTTGCAGAGCCTCAGACAATACCTTTCTTCCATGATGAGCAGTCAACACCTGCATATACTCCCGAAGTTCCTGCAACAGAGCCTGCACAGGATGCTTTTTTCGCTTCAGCGCCTTCACCCTTCGCTGAACCCATGCCTGAACCTGTGCCGATTCGCAAGGCGGAAGAAAAAGAATATTATGCAACACACACAAACAGCTTCTTTAAAAATGATGCTGTTGAAGAAGAAGCGAAGGTTTGGACAGTTGATGAGGCAGTTTCTTTTGCAGAACAGAATTTGCCTAAAGAAGAATTGACAGATAAGTCGGCTTTTGACAGTGAATTTGATGCAGAGCTTGATGCTTTTATAAACGATGTACTTAACAGCTGATCTGCTGACATATTGATATATTACTTTAAGTGTTTTATAAAACAGCGTTCTTTATAACGGAACGCTGTTTTTGAATACTTGTTAAAAATACAATATTCGCTTATAATATTAACTTAGCGGAGGTATGAAAAAATGGCTATAAGAACTATTATGACGGGGGATGCTCCGTGCCTTTACAAAAAATGCAGGGAAGTGGAACAGTTTGACAGCAAGCTGTTTGAGCTTCTAGATGATATGAAAGATACTTTGGCAGAAGCTGAGGGAGTGGGGCTTGCCGCGCCTCAGGTAGGTATATTGAAGCGCGTTTTTATAATTGATTTGGGAGATGGTGTAATGGAATTCATAAACCCTCAAATCATGGAGACCAGCGGTACACAGGGTGAAATAGAGGGATGCCTTTCTTTCCCGGGGAAAAGCGGTTATGTTGTTCGCCCTAACTATGTTCGTGTTCGTGCATATAATCGCAAAGGTGAACTTATGGAGTATGAGGGTGAAGAACTCTTTGCCCGTGCAATTATGCATGAAAATGACCACCTGAACGGTGAAGTGTATTTAAGACTTGTACAAGAAACTCCGAAAAATTATAAGCCGTAAACAACTAAAATATAGGAAAACAGTATGAAGATAGCTTTTTTGGGAACCCCTGATTTTGCAAATAAATCACTTGAAATGCTTTATAAAACAGGGCATGAACTGCTTGTTATAACGCAAGTGGATAAGCCTGTAGGAAGGAAAAGAATCTTAACGCCGCCACCTGTGAAGGTGCGTGCTTTAGAGCTTGGATTGCCTGTTTTGCAGTTTGAAAAAATCAGAAATCAGGCTGGAGTATCTGCGCTTTCAAGCTTCGCTCCGGATCTTATGATAACGGTTGCATATGGACAGCTTCTTTCACAAGAGATTTTGGATATACCAAAGTATGGCTGCATAAATGTTCATGCAAGCATTTTGCCGAAGTACAGAGGCGCAGCACCTATACAATGGTCGATAATTAACGGTGAAAGAGTAACTGGTGTTACGACCATGATGACCGAGTTAGGTCTTGATTGCGGTGACATTCTTTTGACAAAAGAGGTCGAAATTGATATCAATGAAACTGCCGGAGAGCTTTTCGAAAGATTGTCATATGTCGGTGCTGAGGTTTTGAAGGAAACGCTTTTAGAACTTGAAAACGGTACACTTACAAGAACAAAACAGGATGAGGATAAAGCTACAAAATGCTCAATGCTTACTCGCGAAACGGGAAAGATAGACTTTTCAAAGGATGCGCTGACCGTGCATAATCTTGTGCGTGGTACTAATCCTGAGCCCGGTGCATATGCGCTTTTATCAGGTGAACCCATAAAAATATTCAGAACAAAGCTGACTGAAGAAACAAGCTGTGCACAGGATGGGGAGTGTGTTATTGCTGATCCGAAAAAAGGCTTATTTGTTAAAGCGGGGGACGGAAAGCTTATTGAGATACTTGAAATTCAATTCCCCGGAAGTAAGCGTATGTCGGCTAAAAATGCACTGATGGGCAAGCAAATGATGGGTAAGGTCTTTGAATGAGCAAGATGAGTTTAAGACGCATTGCTTTAAATGCACTCACAGAAACTATGGACAAGGGAGCATATGCAAACCTTGCGATAAAAGAAGCTGTAAGCTCGCTTGATAACAATGATGCAAAATGGGTAAGTGCACTTTTTTATACAACGCTTGATAATTTTATTTATATTGATAAAGTTATAGATAATAATATCAAATCGAAACTTGATAAGAAAATAAGGGGAATATTAAGAATTGGTGTTTGCCAGCTTTTATTCATGAATGTGCCGGAAAGTGCAGCCGTAAATGAAAGCGTAAAACTTACCAAGGAAATCGGCAAGGGTGCATTATCAGGCTATGTCAACGCCGTACTGCGTGCAGTCGCAAGAACGAAAGATGAGCCCTTGAAGCTTCCTGAAGACAGGAGAGAAAGAATAAGTATTCAATATAGTTTTCCTAAGTATCTCGTTGATATGTTTGCGGATAACTATGGTGAAGATTTTGCAGAGAGAATGATTTCTTATAAGCAAAAGGGTATGAACTTCAGATTGGTAAAGCCGATTGACAATGAAAAGCTGACGGAGGACTTTAAACCGACGATTTACGAAAATGCCCGTCATGTTGAAAGCGGATTTGACGTTACAAACAGTGAGCTTTTTAACGATGGAAAGATCACTGTTCAAAGCTTAAGTTCGATGACTGTATGCCATGTGCTGAATCCCCAAGAAAATATACGAGTTCTTGACGCGTGCTCATCTCCGGGAGGAAAGACTGCTTACATAAGTGAAATTATGAAAAACAGCGGTGAAATAATTGCCGGAGAGCTTCATGAGCATCGTGTAGTGCTTACTAAAAAGACACTTGAGCGTTTAAAAGTTAAAAATGCAAAATGTGTGCAGCTTGATGCAACAGAATATAAATCCGAATTTTCATGTGCTTTTGATGCAGTTTTGGTTGATGCTCCGTGTTCAGGGCTTGGTGTCACCAACAAAGCCGATATAAAGTACACAAAGAGTATTGAGGCAATTGATGGGCTTGCCAAGCTTCAATATGCGATATTGGATAATTGCTCAAAATATGTTAAAAGCGGTGGTGTTCTTGTATATTCTACTTGCACTGTTTCAAAAAAAGAGAATGAAGAGAATGCAAAAAAGTTTTTAAAAGAACACCCTGAGTTCCGTGCTGATTTGAATTTAGCCGATTACTTGCCCGAAAAGCTTAAAAGCAGGGCTGAAAACGGAATGATTCAAATATTTCCGCACTTGGATTTAATGGAAGGCTTTTTTATAGCGAGGTTTATAAAATGGACTTGATGTCTATGGAACTGGTCGAACTGTCGGCACTTTTGAAAGAATTAAATCAGCCTGCTTTCAGAGCAAAACAGGTGTTTTCTTGGCTTTCAAAGGGAAAAAGACCTGATGAAATGTCAAATCTTCCCAAGCCGTTGCGCGAGGAACTCTCAAAACTTCAGTTTGGTGGAGCACGCATATATGATAAGCGCATATCGAAAAAAGATGGTACTGTCAAATACCTTTTTGAGCTTGAAGACGGTAATATCGTAGAAGGTGTATTGATGAGCTATCACTACGGCAATACCATGTGTATCAGTACCCAAGTCGGATGCAAAATGGGATGCTTGTTCTGCGCATCAACGCTTTCGGGATGCGTTCGTGATCTGACAGCCGGCGAGATGCTTTCTTTTATTGCCGAGGTTGAAAAGGATGTACCGCACGCTGAAGAGAAGATCAGAACTGTTACAAACATTGTTTTAATGGGAAGCGGTGAACCGCTTGATAATTATGATAATGTCTTAAAATTTTTGAGACTTGTTTCTTCGCCGGACGGAATGAATATAAGTGTCAGAAACATATCGATTTCCACTTGTGGACTTGTGGATAAGCTTTTAAGGTTTACTGAGGAAGCTCCTCACGTTACATTGTCTGTTTCGCTTCATGCTCCTTCGGACGAGATAAGAGATAAAATAATGCCTGTAAATAAAAAATACAGGATTGATGAGCTTTTAAAGGCTGCAAAAAACTATGCCGACATGACAAAGCGTCGTGTTATATTTGAATATGCGCTGATAAAAGATATGAATTCCGATATGTTTTGTGCAGATCTTTTAAGCAAACGCTTAAAACACATAAACTGTCATGTCAACCTGATACCGCTCAATGATGTAAAAGAGCGTAATTTAATGGGTGTTACAAGAAAAGAGGCGGAAATTTTCCTTAACCGTTTGACTCAAAACGGTGTGTCCGCTACAATAAGACGTGAGATGGGCGCTGATATTGAAGGTGCTTGCGGACAGTTAAGACGAAGTGTTCTTGAAAATTTATAATTTTAACGGAGCAATATTAAATGATATATGCTTACAGAAGTGAAAAAGGGGTAAGGGACCATAACGAGGATTCTATATTCGTGCCAACTAAGCATGAAATGTCACTTGCAATAGTGGCAGACGGAATGGGCGGTCATAACGCAGGTAACGTGGCAAGTTCGCTTGCTGTTAAAACAGCAGCTGCCGAGCTTAAACGCGGTGGTCGAGGTTTACCCGAAATATTGGTTCATAAGGCAATATCCAAAGCGAATACTGCCGTTTATGAGCTTGCACTTAAAGATTCAAATTTATCGGGCATGGGCACTACTATGGTGCTCGCTTTGCCGTTCCGTTCGCGCTATATTGCGGCAAATGTTGGTGACAGCAGAATATATCAGATTTATTCGTCAGGCGGCATGCGCCAAGTTACTACGGACCATTCATATGTTGCAGAGCTTGTAGCATTGGGTTATATAACTCCCGAACAGGCAAAAACACATCCTAAACGCAATTTGATAACAAGAGCTTTAGGTACATCACAAAATGAAAAAATAGATATAACTAACGAAACATGGGACAAGGATGATGTTCTTGTTCTTTGTACTGATGGCCTTTGCGGTACGCTTGATGATAAAGTAATAGAACTTACGGTAAGAGAGGCAGCAACGCTTGATATTGCGGCATCCATGCTCGTTGAAAAGGCATTGAAAGCAGGGTCTACTGACAATATAAGCGTAGTTCTTGTGCAAAATACGGAGGTATTGTTATGACAGAAAGAATAATCGATAACAGATACCGAGTTATTGAGCTTATAGGCAGCGGTGGAATGGCGCATGTCTATAAAGCAAAAGATATAATTACAGACACAATAGTAGCAGTCAAGGTTCTCAAAGAAGAAAATCAGAACGACCTTGAGTTCGTTCGCCGATTTGAACGTGAGGCAAATGCTGTCCTGGCTTTATCACATCCCAATATTGTAAAATCATTTAACGTTGGTGTTGACGGTGAGATGCACTATCTTGTGCTCGAGTATGTTGAGGGACGGACACTTAAGGATGTAATAACGGCAGAAAAGACTCTTTCTCCGAAACAGACGGTTAATATTGCGTGCCAGGTGCTTGATGCACTTTCCCACGCGCACGAATGCGGAATAATTCATAGGGATATAAAACCGCAGAATGTGATTATTACACCAAAAGGAAAAGTTAAGCTTACAGACTTTGGTATTGCAAGGGATACGGCGTCAACTACAAGAACATTTGCAGGCTCGAATATGATCGGCTCTGTTCATTTCCTTTCGCCCGAACAGGCAAAGGGTGAAGAGGTTACCGCAGAAAGCGATATTTATTCAACCGGAATAATGCTTTATGAAATGCTTACAGGGTCTGTTCCGTTCTCAGGTGACAACACCGTGGCAATTGCACTTAAACATTTACAGGAAGAAATAACTCCGCCTGTTACGGTTAATTCAAAAATACCTAACTCATTAAGTGATGTTATAGTCAAAGCTGCTTCTAAGCGTCCTGAGGACAGATATGAGAGTGCCCTCAAAATGAAAGCGGATTTACAAAGAGCGTTAAAGGAACCTCATGGAAAATTTGCAAGAGTCAAGGGCGTACAGGATACACAAGCTGAAAAGAAAACGTCCAAGGGTAAGTTTGGTGTCGGCACCATTGCAATTATTGTAACGCTCATCATGGGATTTTTCCTGATGCTGTTTTTCATGGCGAGCAGTTTATTTAATAACGCTGTAAATATAAATGATACTGTTCCGACATTTGTAGGCAAAACGCTTGAAGAGGCTACATCTATTTCGGAAGCATACGGTTATGAACTTATATTGCAATATGCACCAAGTGATACTGCACCTAAGGACGAAGTTACGGAGCAATCTCCTTCAAAAGGCACCAAGCTTGAAAAGGGAGGATTTGTTACCGTAACCGTAAGTACAGGAAATGATTACCCGACCGTTCCTGATCTTTACGGATATACGGTGGAACAAGCAACTTTGGAGCTTGAATCCATCGGACTCAGAAGAGGTGAGATATATTACGATGCTGAAAGTAAAGAGCCTTTAGGAACTATTGTAAAACAGTCACCGCGAAGTGAAGAACAAGCAATGGCTGATGACGAGGTGGATATTTGGATAAGCGGAAGTGGATCAACCTCTGTCGAAATGCCCCAGGTTGTAGGTGAAACATACCAAAGTGCAGTTTCGACTGTATTCGATTCGGAATTCGAACGCATACTTATAAGAACTGTTGATGAGAAAGAAAGCGCAGGGTTACCGCTTGAAACTGTTGTAAAGCAATCACCGACCGCAGATACTTCTGCAACAAGAAATATGCTTGTAGAGTTATGGATTTACAGAACTTATCTTGGCGGATACCGTGCAGACATTTCGTTTAATGTAGATATAACTGCAAGGAAATCAAATGTGCTCGTAACAGCACTGCTTGACAGCGGAGCAGAAATGGTCATATATGAAGGGCAGGTTTTAACCGGTGAAAAACAGCCGATATCGTTTACCGCAAACTTGCTCGAAAGCGGTGAGCATGTATGCATACTTTATATTGATGGAGTGGAGATAAGGCGTTCAACGCATTTGTTCTCGTTTAAATGATGAAACAGGGAATAATTTTAAAAGGGATAGGAAGCTTTTACACTGTGCTTTCAAATGACGGAGAGCAATATACACTCAAAGCAAGAGGAAAGTTTCGCAACAAACGAATAAAACCACTTGTAGGCGACAATGTATTGTTTTCTGATGATACAATAGACGATATATTGGAACGTAAAAACTCTTTTGTACGACCTGCTGTTGCGAATATCACCAAGCTCATGCTTGTGCTGAGTGCAAGCGTACCAAGGGCGGATCTGATGCTTTTGGACAAGCTTTTGCTTCAGTGCGAAAAGAACTGCATAGAGCCGGTGATGATACTCAATAAATGGGAGTGTCGTGATGAAGAATATTCTGATGATATAATAGCTCAATACGAACAAACGGGATATTCTATAATAAAAGCATCGGCTTATGAAGGAATTGGCGTTGATGAAATCATCTCTCATATTAAGGGGAATATCTGTTGCTTTGCAGGACAATCCGCTGTCGGTAAGTCATCACTTTTAAACAAGATAGCTCCATTACTTAACCTCGAAACGGGAGGACTGTCAAAAAAGACTGACAGAGGAAAGCATACTACAAGGCACGGAGAACTCTTTGTACTTCACGGCGGTATGGTTATGGATACACCTGGCTTTTCATTGCTTGACACGGCGGATATGGAGCCTTGTGAACTTGCAGCTTTATATCCTGAAATGCGAAAAGCTATGGGCGAATGCAGATTTGCAGAATGTCTGCATATACACGAGCCGGATTGCAAAGTAAAGGAACTTTTAAGCAGAGGCAAAATATCACAGGAGCGATATAAGAGATACAATCTTTTGTTGGACGAATTGAAAGAAAAGAGGAGGCATATGTATGATTAAGGTTGCACCGTCAATACTTTCAGCAGATTTTTCTGCTATGGGTGAAGCTGTTAAAAACGTAGAGGCATGGGGTGCTGATTATATCCATCTTGATGTTATGGACGGAAATTTTGTGCCTCAGATAACATTCGGTGCAATGATGTGTAAGGCGATAAGAAAGCATACATCACTTCCGATTGATGCACATCTTATGGTAAGAGAGCCGAGAAAATATGTTGAAGCATTTCGCGATGCAGGTGCAGACATACTGACATTTCATGTTGAAGCAGACGACCACATTCATGGTACCTTACAGAAGATAAAAGAGTGTGGAATGAAGGCAGGGGTTGTTTTAAATCCTGCCACGTCATTGTCTGCGATTGAATATGTTTTGGAATACTGCGATATGATTCTTCTTATGAGTGTTAACCCCGGAATGGGTGGCCAAAAGTTTATTCCCGAAGTTGTGAGAAAAATTGAAAAGCTTAAGAAAATGCTCGACGATGGTGGCCATAAAGCAGATATCGAAATAGACGGCGGAATAAATCCTGAGACTGCAAAGTATTGCATAGATGCAGGTGCTAATGTATTGGTAGCAGGAAACAGCGTTTTTACTTCACAGAACCCTGCAAATACAATCAAGCTTATAAGAAATCATTTTTAATTTAGAAAAAATTACTTGGGATACATACAAAGCCTCGTACAGATAATATGTGCGAGGTGATTTTTTATGGATAGCAGAGAACTTTTGCTTGATGTATATCAAAATTCTGAGATAGCCAGAGAAATAATCGGAAGAATGATAAAAAGATGTGAGTTTCCGGCTATGAGAAAATGTTTGGCTGATCAATTCGCAGAATATCATATGATTTGTGAAGATGCAAAAGCCGGGCTTTATGAGCGTGGTGCAATCCCGAAAACAATAAGTAAAAGCCGAAGACATATAATGTTTTCAGCAATGAGATTAAACCTGAAGATTGACAGAACACCGTCCCATATGGCAGAAATGCTGATGCAAGGAAGTATTTTAGGTATAATTGATATTTCAAAAGCATTGACTATGAATGCAAATGCTGACGAGTACTCAAAAGAACTTGCTCAAAAACTCATAAAGACAGAGGAAAACAATATTTTAAAAATGCGTGATTTTCTGTAAGGCATCATGAAAGAAAAGCATTAAGTGCCGAGTATATTTCGTTTGCCGACTCAGCCCACTTTTTGCAGGCTGAGTTTGCATCGCGTGATGAGGCGAAGGACAGCGAAACAGAAAAGAGCTCTCCGTGTGCTTCAATAGCACGCAAAACCACTTTATATGCACCCGATGGTAACTTATCGATGCGATGAGTGTACTGGGTTTCGTTGCGAAACTGTGCTCGGCACATATCTGCATTATCAGCTATATTTTCCCGTTCTGATAAAGGCAGTGTTTCTGAAAACGCGGAAATAGTATCCTTCCCTTTTTGTAATATGCAGTATGCCATACCGAAAGGACGGGGGACTGTTGCCAGAAACCCCTCTTCCTCAAGCTCGTAAAGAGCATTCTGAAGCTCAAAATACGGTATTAAGTCATATTGTGCACAAGCTGTTGTAATTTGCTCCTTGGTTACTTCAAGATTTAATGCATCAAGAAATGAAAGCAAAATAAGCTTGTCTTTTGTACTTCCGTCAGAAAAATAATTCATTTCGTCTCCGTTTTATAAAAATTCATAAAATTAAAATCATTCCGCTAACAAGCGAAAAACGCAATAAAACAGGGCATTTTCGCTTAAAGAAATATCTTAACAAGATTATAACATAAAATATAAATAATAAAAACTCTTGCAAAACTAAAAAAAGTATGTATAATAGATTGTGCGAATTGACCTAACGCAACTTTATGGGGTTATAGCTCAGCTGGTTAGAGCGCTACGTTGACATCGTAGAGGTCGTTGGTTCGATTCCAACTAATCCCACCAATAATCCTGCGGTGTGCGTTATGCTTCTGATTTATAAACCCACAAAGTAACATCGGGAGTACATGTTGGTAAGGAGTATGCAACCTTCTTTTTAGCTTGGTCGGCAGAGCCCGCCACAGTACACCCACCTGCCAAGAGGCGGGTGTTATAACGGGGGCGGACGGCATTTCGGGATTAAGGTTTTAAAACCGAATACAGTATTGCGGAATTGTGTAATGGTAGCACCTACGACTCTGACTCGTATTGTCTAGGTTCGAATCCTAGTTCCGCAGCCAAAAATCGACAAATCTCGACAGAGGTTTGTCGATTTTTACTTTTTCACTTTTAACTATTCACTCTTCACTTTTCTCTACAGTCGATTTTTGG
>JAFQXA010000040.1 GCA_017407205.1 Clostridia bacterium | reverse complement strand
TTTTAGTGAAATCGTTCGCTTACGCTCACGGTGAAATAATTTACTCCGTAAATTGTGAAATTTGATGCTATCGCATCAAGTGAAATTAAATCCACCCACTCGCCGTCGAGGCGAATTTCACACGCCGCAGGCGTATTTCACTTTGCAAAGCAATATTTCACCCACCCGCAAGGGTGGATTTAGTTGAAAACAGCACTTGCTTTGCAAGTGCTGTTTTCTGAATTATAACGCATTTTTTGATACGGGTTTAATTGGGTTGCAAAAGTTGCATTTTTGATTTTGGGTTGCATTTGATATGCAACCTTTTTAGAGGATGCAACCAGATGGTCATTTTTGTTGTTTCCAATAATCAATTGATACCCAGATCGCAGGTCGAATACATGTTTTTTTGCTGTCCGAAAAAGACCAGCCAATCTCCCCTGTGTCAGAGACAGAAGCGACACAAGCATTTCCTTCCAATAATCTGCCTTCGCCAACTTCGTCTCTTAACCACCAGGAACCATTTCCTTCGTATTTGTGATATTCTTCAATTAGTCCAGGTGTGATAACACGTACAAAAGCACCTTTTTTTTGGGCATAGTCTGTTGGCTTCATTTGTGCGGCAGGATCACCTAATAAGAATTGTGTGAACTCATCTTTGCTTAAGCAAAAAACTGTGGGCGTGTCATGAGTTGTATTACGAATGTACTTTTTCTCAGCTTCGTTAAAAGCAATAGAACAAAAACCATTGTTCAACCATGCATAGAGATTGGAGCGTTTCCATTTTGGTGTATATTCGCGCAAAATATGCTGGCTGTCATATTGGCAAAGGTCAAGACCTTCTTTTGACAGGAGTAAAAGGCAACTGTCTTTCTGCGCTAGTATATACCAGTCAATCGGCAATAAATTTTTGTTCGCATGATATTTTTGATATCTTCCAAACTGAATAATCGGCAAATTCGATACGGGTTTGCTACAAGATTCGGACAAAAAGTATTGTGGCCAATTGTTTTCTGTTATGCCGATGTATTTAGATGCTCTTGGATCTTTTGAATTAGCTATGAGTTCTGTTAATTTGTCAAATGTAATATCTTTTGCTGTGATAAACGGTGTAGTACAATGTGAAACGCTATGGGCGCTGTATGTAATGCGCTTTGTTTCTGTAATCAAATGATTTGCTGACTGCATTTTCACAGTAATCGTGGTGGAATGTACATTGTCATGCTCATCACAGATCGAACCATCATAAGCACAAAACATTTCGATGGGAAAAGTGATGGGCTTAACCATTGGAGTCGTTGGTTTTTCGAAGCGGATATAACGTTTTACTACATCATCATATCCTGTTAAATTTGCTTTTTCGGCATCGTATTCAAGAGGTTCACTTTCAAAACTGACATCAGTGCAAAATTTAAAATTAGGCAAACCGCCTTTCTTGGATTGAACATATTTTTCAGCATAACTTCCGGGCGTGCCAAATACAGTGACGAATTTGATATACTTAAACGCTTCATCGTCAATATGTGAAACAGATGGTGGAATATGAATCTCCAAAACATTAGTGAGTAATTCAAAAGCTGATTGTTCAATCGAGATCACGTTGTGAGGCACAAAAATTTCATAGTGAAAAGTTCGTTCCATCGGTGTGTATTTGATAAGTCGATTATCTTTGATAGTCAAGCAAGAATTATCCAATTCAACCGGAGTACCTTTCGGTAAAGATATATTAGTTTCTTCTTTGAATACAGGTTGCTTCGTGTTTTCCTTTTTCCTAACCAAATCCAAAAAACTCATATTTTCAATCCTCTTTCGTGGTTTTTGTATAGTTATATCACAATTAAATAAATGTTGCAATAAAACACAACGAAACTATTCTCTCCCACTCTGAAACTTTTCTTTAACAATGAAACTAATCTTTGGTACGATGAAATTATTCTTTTGAGAAAAGTTTCATTATGATTTGTGAGAATAAATACAAGCAGGTTGGAATCACTCATCTTCGGCTTTGGGTGTTTAATTTTGATACAATGAAATTTATCTTATTTGCAAAAGTGCTGAAAAGCCTTGCGCCAAGCTACTTTTGAAAAAAGAAAAGGAACGCAAGTATCGTATCAATACTTGCGTTCCAATATGGCAGGGGCAGAAGGACGCACATTGCTTCGCACTCTGCACTGCATAGTAGCATGCTACTATGCACCTCTCGCCTAAAAACAGTCCACCGGACTGTTTTTTACGCCTCGAGCCCCCTCGGGCTTCGAGTCCTTCTTCCCCGTCTATCCAAAAAAAACAACAAAGACAGGCAATAAATACCCGTCTTTGTTGTTGGCAGGGGCAGAAGGACTCGAACCCTCAAGAACGGTTTTGGAGACCGCTATGTTACCATTACATCATACCCCTAAAATTCTCAACTTGTGCATTATACCATCTTTCTTTACCGTAGTCAACAAAAGTTGAGCAGATATTCTTTTAAATTATCGTAAGAAATACGCTTTATGTCGCTATCGGAAAAACCGCGCTTTTTGAGCTCTTCAAATATGTTGGGAACTTCGGACGGATTTTCAACGTCTTGCGGCACTTTTGTCATTCCGTCAAAATCAGAGCCTAAACCCACGCAGTTTATTCCGCCTATATTGATTATATGTTCTATATGGTCTGCGATATGCTTACTGCTTGCTTCTTTTGAATTCGAGCAAAGTTGGGGCGGATAATAGTTAACCCCGATAAAACCACCAGATTTTGCGATTGCTTTTATGTGTTCATCGGACAAAGAACGCTTATGCTCAAACACAGCACGTGCATTTGAGTGTGATGCCATTATAGGCTTTGTATAGAGTGACAGTGCATCGTCAATGCCTGCATCGTTTAAATGTGCAAGGTCAAGTGCCATGCCTATTCTATCCATTTCCCCTACTATCTTTTTACCAAGCTTCGTCAAACCCTTTGAGCCCTTTCTCATTGCAGGGAAACCTAACTCATTTGTAGCATTCCAGGTAAGTGTCATAGCCCTTACCCCCATATTATAGAAGACTCTTAAATTCTCTTCCCTGCCTGCTATTGCCTCTCCGCCCTCGATTGTAAGCACAGTTGCAATCTTATCGCCATTCTCGTCAAAATCACGACTAAACGGCACGAAGTACGGATTTTCCTTCAGCATTTTAAAATATGTATCAGCAAGGTTCATTGCCTGTTGGAGTGGCATTGTCCTTTCGTCAGGATCAATCCACATAGCAAAGCATTGAAGCTTTACATTGCCGTTTTCAAGCGTTTCACGGGATATCATCTGTTTTTGCTTTGCACAATTCAAATCATATTTTTCATTGTACATATAGTAAAGAAAATCGCAATGTGCATCGGCTACGGGAAAAGACATACAAAACCTCTCTTATTTTCAGTTAAATATTGGGGCGGAATTCTCCGCCCCAAGTTCCTCTTAATTTAATTTATGCAACTTTCAAGGTTTATGTTACTTTGCAAACTCAACAGCACGAGTTTCTCTGATAACATTTACCTTAATCTGGCCGGGATATTCAAGCTCTGTTTCAATACGCTTTACAATCTCTTTAGCCATTATTATCGTATCTGCATCATTAACCGTTTCGGGCTTTACGATAATACGAACTTCACGGCCTGCCTGGATAGCAAATGACTTGTCAACGCCATTGAACGAGTTTGCAATCTCTTCAAGCTTTTCAAGACGCTTGATGTAGTTTTCAAGAGTTTCACGTCTTGCACCGGGACGTGCAGCACTTATAGCATCAGCCGCCTGAACCAAAACAGCCTCGACCGTGCTCGGATCCACATCGCCATGGTGAGCCATGATAGCATGTATAATCTGATTGTTTTCACGGTACTTCTTCGCAACATTTGCACCGATTTCAGCATGGGGACCTTCGACCTCATGGTCGATTGCCTTGCCTATATCGTGGAGCAAGCCTGCACGCTTTGCCATTGTAACATTTGCACCTATTTCTGATGCCATGATACCTGCAAGGTGTGCAACCTCGATTGAATGCTTTAAAACGTTCTGGCCGTAGCTTGTCCTGTACTTCAATCTGCCAAGGAGCTTTACAAGCTCATGATGCAAGCCATGTATTCCAACCTGGAATATAGCCTGTTCACCGGCTTCACGAATCTGCGTGTCAACTTCCTTACGCGCTTTTTCAACCATTTCTTCAATTCTGCCCGGATGAATTCTGCCGTCCATAATAAGCTTTTCAAGAGCTATTCTTGCAACTTCACGACGAACAGGATCAAAGCCTGAAAGTATGACTGCTTCGGGAGTATCGTCGATTATAAGATCTACACCCGTTGCGGTTTCCAACGTTCTTATGTTTCTGCCTTCACGACCGATAATTCTGCCCTTCATTTCGTCGTTAGGCAAAGCAACAACAGATACTGTAGTTTCGGCAACATGGTCAGCCGCACAGCGCTGTATTGCCATTGATACGATATTTCTTGCTTTCTTGTCTGCTTCTTCTTTTGCTTTTGCTTCAATGTCACGAATAAGCAAAGCAGCATCATGTCTTGCTTCACGCTCAACATTCTCAAGCAACATCTCTCTTGCTTCGTCCATTGAAAGGCCGGAAATTGTTTCAAGCTCTTTCAATTGTTTATCGTGATATTCACGTGCCTTTGACTCAAGTTCATCAATCTCAGTCTGCTTCTTGTTGATTGCAGCTTCTCTTTGATCTATACCGTCAAGCTTTTTGTCCAAAAGCTCTTCTCTCTGAGCCAATCTCTGTTCTGTTTTCTGTAATTCCTTGCGGCGTTCCTTATTCTCCGCCTCGTTCTCTTTCTTAAGTCTGTAAACCTCTTCTTTTGCTTCAAGCAAAGTTTCTTTTTTCAATGTTTCTGCACGTTTCTGTGCATCGTCAATCAATTTTGTAACAGCATCTTCTGCTTTTGCTATTTTAGCTTCCGCAACATTGCGTCTGTAATAATAACCTGCGCCGATACCGATTGCCAACGCAACAACGCCGACAATTACCGGAATTAACCATTCCATTATTCAATTGCACCTCTAATCTATATAAAAATTATGCGTGAGTTATAAAACACCTATATGTATGGACAAAAATCATAAACACAAAAGTCTGCGTTTATAAAATACACACGGACATAATTACTCGAGTTGATTTTAATGTAAAAATTATATTTTGTCAACCTCGCAATGCCTTTTTTTACCATTTAAGTCATATAAAAAGCTGGACTTTTCACTTAAAGTCCAGCTTTTTTATTTCAAAGTTTAAAATCCGCCGTTATACGGCTCGTCGTAATGCCCGTAATCATCATAATAATCATTGATTTCATCGCTATTGTCTTGGCTGCGATTTATGAGCATATAGCCTGCGAGCGAGTCTTTTGACACGGGGGTTTCCCTGCTCCCCATGCAATCACTGCAAAACTCGAAACATTCAGGGCAGCAGCAACCCGAATTCAAGCCTCGCTCTGCCTGCACCATATATGTTCCGCACCTTTTGCATGAACAACGCATTTATCAACCGACCTCCATAATTATGGTATTCTTAATTGCTTCTTCTATCATCGGCTCAAAATCCACCAACGCTTCACTCTGTCTGAGTTTCTTTACTTCAGGCTTTGTTACGGGATGCTGGGGTACGAATACGGTACAGCAATCCTCATAAGGCAATATCGAAGTTTCAAAAGTGCCTATTTTCTTTGCTATCGCAACTATATCATCCTTATCAAAACCGATAAGCGGTCTGAACACAGGCATCGAAACAGCATCATCTGTAACACAAAGGCTTTCAAGAGTCTGGCTTGCTACCTGACCTAACGCTTCACCCGTAATGAGAGCTAAGGCACCGTCTTCCCTTGCTATGCGTTCGCTTATCTTCATCATAAGTCTGCGCATCAATACCGTAGTTTCCTTTGACGGACACTTTTCATATATAGTCATCTGAATATCAGTAAACGGAACAAGGTGTAATCTTATAGGTCCGCTATAGCGGGCAACAATCTTTGCAAGATCAACCACCTTATCCCTTGCACGTTCGCCCGTGTAAGGATAGCTGAAGAAGTGAACAGCACTCAGAACAAGACCGCGTTTTGCCATCTGGTATCCTGCAACTGGGCTGTCAATGCCCCCTGAAATCAAGAGTGCAGCTCTTCCTGCAGTACCCGTAGGCATACCCTGTGCACCCGGGATTATCTCTGTATACACATATGCACGCTCTCTTATTTCAACATAGACACCGATTTGGGGATTGTGAATATCTACCTGCAAATTAGGGAAATTCTCCAATATGTCATGACCAAGCTCACGGTTTATCATTTCGCTTGTCATCGGGAACGACTTATCGCTTCGCCTTGAATACACCTTGAAAGTTGACTCTTCATCTCGGGGCAAAAGAGAAAACGCTGTTTCTTTTACCGTGTTGTAATCAACATCAACACACAGTGCAGGACTTACAGAATGTATGCCGAAAACGCAAGTAAGCTTTTTGACTGCTTCTTCCACGTCTTCATCAGCAATGCCGCTGACATATATTCTCCCTTGCTCACGCTTTACGCTTGCATTCATGCCTCTGACTGCAAACTTAATATTGTTTATGAGCTTATTCTCAAAAAACGGTCTGTTAAGTCCCTTTAAGTGTATTTCGCCGTAGCGTATCAAAAGTACGTGTTCCAAAATGTTTTATCCTTTCGTATTATCTTCTTGTAAATCTTCTAAGTAACGGTAAAAGTGATTTCAATACATCAACCGTCGCATCAATTTCTTCAACCGTATTAAACGGTGAAAAGCTGAATCGTACAGCACTTTCCTGAATCGGCTTTGCAAGCCCCATTTCATTGAGCACCCTGCTCTTGCCCTGTTTTTTTGCGGCACAGGCAGAACCCGTTGAAACACAGATGCCTTTTTCCTCCAGAGCATGTAAGAGCACTTCGCCCCTTACACCCAAAAACGATACATTCAAAAGCTGAGGAGCACTCATTTGAGGTGACGGACCGTTTATAACAACATCAGGAATTTCACTGAGGCGATTTACAAGGTGCATTTTACATCTGCTCATATTTTGCCACAAAGCTTCCTTTGACGCAAGATAAAAAGCAACAGCAGCATCCATTCCCATGATGCCGGGTGTGTTTAGCGTGCCCGACCTTAAGCCTCTTTCCTGTCCGCCACCCGTCTGTCCGCCTGCAAACTTAGTGCCTTTTTTGACATACAAAGCACCAATGCCCTTAGGTCCGTGGAATTTATGTCCGCTTATCGAGTACAAATCGCAATTTTTTACATCAAACGGTACTTTCAAAAAGCCCTGAACACCGTCAACGTGCAAAAGTGCCCTCGGTGCTTTAAGCTTTATAAGTTTTTTTATTGAGGCAATATCGTTTATTGCACCTGTTTCATTGTTGACCTGCATTACGGAAACAAGCGTTACGTCGCTATCCAAAATACTTTCAAAGTATTCAAGATCAACTTTGCCGTTTGAATCAACCTTTGCAAAGCTTAGCTTTGCACCCAACAATTCCGAAACAGATTTTGCCGTTTCTTCAACCGATGGATGCTCAACCGTGCTTATTATTATTCTTCCTTTTTCACGCAAGGGCAAAAGCGTACCAAAAAATGCCATGTTGTTGCTTTCCGTTCCGCCTGAAGTAAATATTATTTCATCAGCAGATGCAGCACCCATCGCCTTTGCAAGTCTTTCCCTTGCAGCATTTACATCTTTCTCGCACGAAACCGCCATTGTATATGCAGCGCCCGTATTAAAATAGTTATCTGACATATATTTTTCGGCAGCTTGAGTGGCTATATCCAAAGTGCGAGTTGTTGCACTGTTATCCAAATATATCATATTATCCTCTCCATATCTGTAAATTGCAATGAATCACCGCAATTTTCATTTTTGTATACATTATATGATGAATAGTTGCTAATGCTTATAATACTACTTAGGAATAAGTTTTGCACCATAAAATTATTTTTTATTTCACCGTAGCTTCATAATGTGCTATTGGTTTTTTGTGAAGTTTGAGTTAGAATATCATTAGGAGTGTATGTGTTTTATGATATTATGTGATAAATGTAAAGCAAAAGAAGCGGTGATGCACCGCATTATTATAACAAACGGCAAAAAGCACGCACAGCATTTTTGCTTGGAATGTGCTGCACAGGCAGGGATTATGATGTTCAAGCTCCCCTCCTTTGCAGAGCTTGCAGCATCCGAACAAATGTCCGATAATTCCTCGTTAAAATGCGTTTGCGGTCATACTTTTTCCGATTTTAAAAAGACGGGAATGCTTGGCTGCACAGAATGTTACAACACATTCTCCGAAAAGCTTTTGCCCATTATTTCAAGCGCACAGCTCGGTCGCACACAGCAAAAAAACAGGAGCTTCACCTCGAGTGTTCCAAACGAATCTGAAGATGTTGTCTCTCTTCAAAAACTGCTCGACGAAGCAGTTGCAACAGAAAACTATGAAGAAGCTGTTATACTGCGTGATAAAATCCGTGCGCTCAGTCGCGATAAACAGGAGGAACCAAAATGAACGTTTCCGATGTTGTATTAAGTTGTCGCGTAAGGCTTGCACGAAATATTGACGAATTTCCTTTTCCGTCAAAGCTTTCCAAAGAGCAAACTTGTGATCTTACCGAAAAAATAGTCGGTGCCTCCAAATCTTTCGGCGAGTTCAATCACGTTAAGATTTCTGACTTAAACCCAAATGAGCGTAATAGATTTGTTGAAAAGCACCTTGTAAGTCATGAGCTAATAAGCTGTGACAACGCTTCTTTTCTTGTTAATGAGCAAGAAACACTTTCAGTTATGATATGTGAAGAGGACCACATGCGCATACAATGCATACTCCCCTCTCTTGACCTTTATTCAGCCGACAAGCTGAGTTTTTCTGCGGATAAAGCATTTGCAGAGAAGCTGTCTTACTCGCAAAGTCCGCGTTTTGGTTATCTTACCGCCTGCCCCACTAATTTAGGTACCGGTATGCGGGCATCTGCCATGATTCACCTGGCAGGTCTCACCATGGCAAAGCAAACGGACTCATTGTTCAGACAAATACAGAAGCTTGGTGTTTTGGTTCGTGGCTTTTACGGTGAAGGAAGTGCTGCTTTAGGCGGAATTTATCAGCTCTCAAATCAGTTCACATTGGGAGTCAGCGAGGACGATATAATAGAAACGCTTGACCGCACACTTAACCGTATAGCAGAACAGGAAATGAATATTCGTGAGGTTCTTTACCAAAAGAACAAAACGCTTATCGAGGACGTTATAATGAGATCTTTTGGTATTTGCAAGTACGCAAAAAGGCTCCCCTATGATGAGTTTATGAGTCATATCTCAAACATAAAGCTCGGCATAAGTCTTGGTATACTCTCAAATATCCCCATGCAATCGGCTGATGAGCTTTTGATAAAATGTCAATCTGCTTCACTTGCTTTGCATATGGCAGAAAACAATATAAAGGCTCCTGACGATGTTGCCCGTGCTGAATACTTACGTAATAATTTCTTTAACATGGAGAGATATATTTAATGGATTTTTTGGATCGTTTTACAGAAGGCGCAAAAAAAGCACTCGCACTTGCACAGGAAAGTGCAAAGAAGCTTGGTCATAACTATGTAGGAAGCGAGCATCTGCTCATGGGGCTGCTTTCAGACAGCGAAAGTGCAACAGCGAAGGTTCTTTCCGGGCTCAATGTAACAGCCGAAGCTGTAGCCATGCGTGTTGAAATGCTTATAGGTCCCGGCAACTATCATTTTACTGATAGCTTCGGTTATACCCCGCGCACTAAGAAAATATTGGAATTAAGTCTTTATGAAGCAAAGACTCTCAACAAGAATTATATCGGTGCAGAACACATACTTATGGGGATACTGCGTGAAAGTGACTGCGTTGCTGTCCGCATTTTAGTCGAGCTTGGTGTTGACATAAAAGCACTTCACAAAGCACTCGGTGCAAGTTCGAAGTCATCGTTTAACGGCGGTGCTTCAAAAAACAGCAGTGAGCTTTCCTCCGAAAGCGATACACCTGTTCTTGACCAGTACGGTCGCGATATAACAGCGCTCGCAAGGATGAGCGAGCTTGACCCTGTTATAGGTCGTGAAAACGAAATACAGCGAATAATACAGATATTGAGTCGCAGAACTAAGAACAATCCTGTTTTGATAGGCGACCCCGGTGTTGGCAAAAGTGCAGTTATTGAAGGGCTTGCACAGCTTATAGCCGCAGGTGAAATTCCCGAATTGCTCCGTGATAAGCGTATTGTTTCCTTGGATATCGGTGCAATGCTTGCAGGTGCGAAATACAGAGGTGAATTTGAAGAGCGTTTAAAGACCGCACTTTCAGAGCTTCAGGAAAGCGGAAATACCATCCTTTTCATCGATGAGCTTCACACAATAGTCGGTGCAGGTGCATCCGAGGGAAGCGTTGATGCATCAAATATTTTAAAGCCTTCCTTAGCACGCGGTCAAATACAGGTAATAGGTGCAACAACAATCGACGAATACCGAAAATATATAGAAAAGGATGCTGCATTTGCACGCAGATTCCAGCCTGTTACAATAGGTGAACCGACACGCGACGAGGCTATTAAAATACTTTTTGGTTTACGCGACAAATATGAAGCTCACCATAAGGCAAGAATTTTGGATGAAGCTATACTTGCTTCGGTTGATCTTGCTTCACGCTATATATCTGACAGATTTTTACCGGATAAGGCAATTGATCTTATGGACGAGGCAGCAAGCCGTGTACGCCTTGCACTATTCACCTCAACCCCCGATATAAAAGAAAGCGAAAATAAGCTTTCATCACTTTTGAAAGAAAAAGAAGAAGCTGTTACAAATCAGAACTATGAGCGCGCTGCTGCTTTGCGTGACGAGGAGCAAAAGCTTCGCCGTGAAATTGAGAAGCAAAAAAGCGATTGGGAAAATGCCCGCGATAACACCGAATGTACCGTAACCGAAAACGATATTGCCGAGGTTGTAAATGCTTGGACAGGTATTCCCGTTACAAAGCTTACGGAAAACGAAAGTGCCCGTCTTTTAAACCTTGAGAATATACTACACAAGCGTGTTGTAGGTCAGGACGAAGCAGTCTTTGCAATATGCCGTGCGGTTCGCCGTGCGCGTGCAGGCTTGAAGGATCCGCGTCGTCCCATCGGCTCATACATTTTCTTAGGCCCTACAGGTGTCGGCAAAACCGAGCTTACAAAAGCGTTTGCGGAAGCAATGTTTTCTGATGAAAATGCGATGATCCGCTTTGATATGAGCGAATACATGGAAGCACATTCTGTAAGCAAGCTTATAGGCTCACCTCCGGGCTATGTCGGCTTTGACGAGGGCGGACAGCTCACCGAGCAAATACGCAGGAAGCCGTATTCCGTGCTTTTGTTTGACGAGATTGAGAAGGCACATCCCGAT